>CAUZJA010000034.1:0-17060 GCA_963579925.1 Dehalococcoidia bacterium
GTCTACCGAGCGTTCGCCCGCGGTACCGGCTGGGAGCCAGGCCCACCAGATGACGTACCAATTACCGAAGACTCACCGCTCAGAGACGTCTTGTACCCGTACAAGGACGCAACAGAACATCGGTATGAGTGGTCCGGCGACTACGAAAAGATTATGGTCGAACGCATCGCTCTCGATGAGCCAAAACTCCCCGCCACCGTGCTGCGCCTACCCGCCGTCTACGGCCCTGGCGACTACCAGCACCGCCTCCTCGGCTACCTCTCCCGCATGATCGACGATCGCCCCGCCATCATCCTGGAGCGCGCCATGGCAGAGTGGCGTTGGACTCGCGCATATATCGATAACGTAGCCGCCGCCATCGTCCTGGCCGCGGAGGACGAACGATCAGCTGGCCGTATCTACAACGTTGGCGACCCCTATGCATTCACAGAAATAGAGTGGGTGCAACGCATCGGTAATGCCTTCGGCTGGAACGGAAAAATCGCAGTCGTGCAGGACGAGCGATTCGCCACCGGCATGAACACCGACCAACTCTGGACCATGGACACCTCGCGCATCCGTGAAGACCTGGGCTATGAAGAGCCAATCGCCATCGACGAAGCCATGAACCACACCGTGGAATGGGAGCGCAACAACCTCCCAGAGGGCTACCACGTCTCCCCCCACCAGTACGAAGCAGAAGATGAAGTAATAGCCCAAATAGAAGGCATGTAGGCGTCAGGTTTCCCGGCGATCGGGCACGTTTGATCGGGGCAAACTGATGTCGGGCACCCCACTCTGGAAGCTAGAATCTCAGAGAATTCACACCAGAAACAACCGACCAACGACGTACCTATCCCGGGCCTCTATGTCCAGGCCGGAGGTCCAACTGCCAAGTGAGTTGTGATGATTACCCGTGGACTGTCGTATAATTCATCAGGACGTCGGCCGTCCATTCGGCGGGTGTTGCGCGTCCCCGATTAATTGATGATTGGAGTTCGCAGGCCATGCCCGCGTTTGCTGTTATTGGAGCCCAGTGGGGTGATGAAGGCAAAGGGAAGATCATAGACTTCCTTGCGGAGCGCGCTACCGTAGTCGCGCGCTACTCTGGCGGTAATAACGCCGGACACACCGTAATGAACGAGCACGGAACGTTTAAGTTCCACCTCATCCCATCTGGTGTTTGTTGGCCAAACACCGCCAACGTCATCGGCAACGGCGTCGTCGTTGATCCCGGCGTCCTGATTGAAGAGATCGAAGATATCGAATCAAGAGGCCTCGACGCCTCAACGATTGTTGTGAGCGACCGCGCCCACATCGTGATGCCATATCACGTGCAACTTGATCAGTTGCAAGAGGCCCGCAGAGGCAGCGCCGCAATTGGCACAACAGGCCGAGGCATCGGCCCCGCATACCTGGACAAGGTAGACCGGTCCGGAATTCGCATCGGCGAACTACTGGACATGGAGGACCTCAGTCTGCGCCTGCCAGAAATCATCGAACGCAAGAATGAAATCCTCACCAAGATCTACGGTGCCGAACCGATAGATATAGACGATATCTTCGCCAAGGTACGAGAGTGGGCGCCAAAACTTGCACCCCACATTCGGGCGGCAGAAGACATCGTTGCCCAGGCCCTGGAAGATGGTGAGAACATCATCATCGAGGGTGCACAGGGCGCCCTTCTGGACCTCGACCACGGCACCTACCCGTACGTCACATCCTCCAACTCAACCGTTGGTGGAGCCCTCACCGGCCTCGGACTCGGACCACGTGCGTTCGGCGGAGTTGCTGGCGTGTTCAAGGCATACTGCACACGCGTCGGTGCCGGACCGTTTCCAACTGAAATATTCGACGAAACAGCCGATGAACTCCGTAACGCCGGTCCCGTCGGCGAGTTCGGTGCCACCACCGGCCGAGCACGCCGAATCGGCTGGTTCGACGGCGTCGCAGCCCGTTACAGCGCACGCGTCAACGGCTTCGACTCCATGATCATCACCCGACTCGACATCCTCGACGGCCGCGACTCAGTGAAAGTCTGCGTCGCCTACGAGCTAGACGGCGAGCGTATCGAAAAGTTCCCAATCGATGCCGTCCTCCTGGAGAAGTGCAAGCCAATCTACGAGGAAGTCCCGGGCTGGATAGAGACCACCGCCGGATTATCCGATCCCAAGCTGCTACCCGCCGGCGCCCGCAACTACATCGAATACCTTGAGAAGCTGATCAACGTTCCAGCCTCGCTAATCTCCACCGGCCCGGAACGCCACCAGACAATAGTCTGGCACCCAATAATCCCAGAGGATTAGAACGCCGTAGTACGGGCATCCCTGCCCGCACCGGCCCCTCTTCTTCGGTAGCGGCGGGTCTAAGATCCGCTCTTCAGAGCGGTGGTGAAAATGTCGCATTGCATACGTATGCGCGGGAAGCGGGTCTTAGACCCGCCGCTACCGTGAATCCACGCTCACGCGCTCCCACCACTTGACGTCCATAGGAGCATCATTGCGCCGCTTGATGTTCGATTGCGAGTGAGAAGACACTCCTCCCTCCACCGCGGGCAGAAACCTCTACCCCTGACAATCTCCGCAAAAATAAGCCGTCCGCCCACCAATAACGCGCGTCTTCAACACCGCGCCACACTGCGGACAAACACTCCCCGGCTTCCTCAAAATCTGCATTCGATCATCAAACGCATCCACCACAAACGGTCGACCATCATCCATCGGATTATCGCCAATGTAGTTAATCGCCCGAGCCAGCGAAATCCGAATCTCCTCCAGCAGGCTAGTCAGCCGCTCCGCCGATATCCGATGCCCCCGACGAGAAGGCGAAATCCCAGCACGTAACAGCGCCTCATCCGCATAAATATTGCCCACTCCAGCGATCACCGCCTGATCCAGCAAAACAGCCTTGATCGGCGATCGGCGCTTGCTCACCCGCTCGACAAACTCTTCCGCCATAAACGACATATCCAACGGCTCCGGCCCAATCTCCGGCAGCGCATCTTCAAACCGCTCAACCAGCCACACTGATGCCCATTTGCGAGGATCATTCAGCTCAAGTCGCCGTCCATCCTCAAGATGAAACACCGTATGAGCAAACCGCATCGGCTCGTCACTCTCCGACGATACACGAAGACTCCCCGTCATCCCCATATGCAACACCAAATGCCCGCGATACAGCGCCACATCAATGTACTTAGCCCGCCGCCCAATCTCAGTCACCCGCCGCCCGGCCAAGCCCAGCACAAAGTCCTCCACGGATGGAGTCTTAATAGTCCGCGCCGCAGCCACATCCACAGATGTAATGGTCAGTCCGGGCACACCCTCGGCAATCAAGTATCGCCGCAGATTCTCTACTTCAGGAAGTTCAGGCATGCGGGGATTGTCTCATTTGGTGAATGCGATGGACGCACATAGGTGCGCGTGCCGTCTATGTTGCATAGATAGCGGAGGCTAGATTCGTCGTCCTAAGGAGGGCGGCTCCGCGACTGCCGTGAGAATCTCATCCCCCGCCCTAACGTGCGATCATGCAATCAAAGCGCACCGTATAGCGCACTGGGACAGATGGATCCGACCCGGTTCGCGATGGCCC
This sequence comes from Dehalococcoidia bacterium, assembly GCA_963579925.1. Lineage (GTDB taxonomy): Bacteria > Chloroflexota > Dehalococcoidia > Lucifugimonadales > Lucifugimonadaceae > UBA1151. The sequence continues at coordinate 3,571 of CAUZJA010000034.1, forward strand.
AACAAGCAGGAGCCACAGCAGCTGGATGAAGCCCGGAAAATAACCCTTCAGGTGGCGCGGAAACGGGGTCAAGGTCACTGGCGCTCTTTCCACGTTAAATCCAGCCCAACTCCGGGCCACCGAATCTCGACCGTCTGCGCCAACCACAAAGCGTCCGTCGACCGACTTCAGACTACCGTTTTGATAACTCACCGTGACGCCCCCAGCACCGCCCTTCAGGCCGCGCACCGGAGTTCCACGCCACACTTCCGCACCGGCATCTTCGGCGGCAGTCAGCAGGCTGGTCTGGACATCTGGATGGTAGAAGCCAAGAGATAGCTCCCCAGATTGAGAAACCGGTTGCAACGGAATCTTTTGGGGCTCAGCACCCACGTCATAAATAGTAAACATTGGCAGCTCGTGACCGCCGCCCGACATCAGCGCCTCATAAATCCCCAGCTTCTTCGCGTCGGCCACCCCCACGGTGCAAGCCATTCTCCGCGATTACGATCAGTAAACTCCTCCGCTCGCTCGATCACCAGAACTTTTGCTCCGGCTTGCGCCATGACATGTGCCAGCGCCGCTCCGCCCAGTCCGCCGCCTATAGTGATCAAGTCGTAAGCCATCGAAATCCCCCCACCAGTCATCGTGTGACACAGATTATTAACCGCATGTACGCCAACATGCAAACGTCGATGTTTGTTCGTCTCGTTCTAAACTGTTCGGATGCCACACAAATGGGCCATCTCAATGCATGGAGGTCACTCCGGCGACTTCAGCAAACACGGCCAGGACGACCTCGAGCCCATGGTCAAAGCCGCCATCGAATTCGGCTACACCACCTTCGGAGTAACCGCTCACGCCCCCCGGTCTGCCGAAAAATTCCTCTACTCAGAAGAAATAAAAGCCAGCTACACACCACTTGATCTCGACACCGACTTCGCCAACTACGTCACCGAAGCCCGCCGACTCCAAGCCGTCTACTCAGACCAACTCGAAATCCTCGTCGGCGCAGAAGTAGAAATCGTCCCCGAAGCCGCCTTTGATACCGAAGCAGCGTCTCTACGACGACAGCACAACCTCGACTACCTCGTAGGCTCAGTACACTGGGTCAACGAAATGCCATTCGACACCTCACGCGAAGATTTCAACGCCGCCGTAACCGAAAGTGGTGGCCTCGAACCCTTCCTCCTCCGCTACTACGACCTCATCGCCCAGATGATCGACCGCGTCCAACCAGATGTACTCGGCCACCTCGACGTTCCCCGCCTCTATGCCGGAGGTATCGATGCACTCCAATCACCTGCAGTTCGCGACGCCGTCGATGCCGTCCTCAACCGCATCGCAGCAGGCGGAATACTCCTGGAAATCAACACCTCCGCCCTCCGCAAAGGACTCTCAGAACCCTACCCCGCATCATGGATACTCCAGCGAGCCCACAAAGCCGAAATCCGCTTCACCCTCTCCGACGACAGCCACTCAGTAGAACAAGTAGGCGCCCACATCTCAGATGGCCGAGACTACCTGCTAGCCCACGACATCAAATCTATCTACGCCCTAACAACAACCGGCGAACCCCGCGAGATAACCCTCCGATAGCCGGGCGGGGATTTATCCCCTCTCCCTCTGGAAGAAGCTGCACAGTGAGGAGGCTGTTCTAATCCCGCCGCCTTGCGGCCAGTGCCCGTGCGGCAGGCACCCCCGGTAGCCGCGGGGCTTGCCCCGCCACCACATTACATCTGAAAAACACACCGCTATCTCTCGCGACGTCTCCGCCCCCGGAACGCCGGGCAAGCCCCGCAGCTACCAAAGACACATCAACCGATGAATCTCGGCGCCCTATTCCGCCGCCTTGCGGCCAATGCCTGCATGGCAGATGCTTATGTAAACGCTGCCGGGCGACGCTCCGTCCAACCCGCCACACGCTCGTACGCGTCCCCCACACTCAGCACCACATCGTCACGATGCGCCTTGCCGCTGATCATCATCCCAATCGGCATCCCATCATCCGTGAACCCACACGTCATGCTCAGCGACGGACTCCCCGTCGTATTGAACACACCCGTGAAGTTGCCCAACTCACCGCCATCCCGCGCCACATTCTCGCCCGGTGCAGGCGTGCAACCCTCAATCGTCGGCGTCTGAATCGGAATCGTCGGCGTCACCAGCACATCAACGTCCGCCATCGCAACATTCATCTTCTCGATAAACCACGCCCGAGACCGCTGCGCCCTAATGTAGTCAATCGCACCAATCCCAACCCCTGCAGACAACCGACTCAACACCTCCGGACTGTACTGATCACGATGCTCATTCAGCCACTTCTCGTGCACAGACAGCGCTTCCGGAATGAGAATCCCAACGTTGATCGGACGACCCAACCGCACCCAGTCCATCGGAATCGTCGTCACCGTCGCACCACGCTCCGCCATCAGTTCGATCGCCGCTCGCACAGCAGCTTCAATCTGAGGGTCTACATCTTCAAAAAAGTAATGCTCCGGCACGCCAACACGCACGCCATCAAGACTCCCGCCCGTAGCCGCAGCATAGTCAGGCGGCGGCTCATTCGACGACGCCGGATCAGCCGCGTCGTACCCAGCCAGTGCATTCATCATGTGTGCCGCATCAACAACACTGCGCGTCATCGGCCCAACGTGATCGCAACTCCACGATAGATCAAGCACACCAGCTCGACTCACCACCCCGTAAGTTGGCTTAAGTCCCGCAATCCCGTTCACCGCGGCGGGCATGCGTATCGACCCGCCCGTGTCGCTGCCAATAGCGCCGTAAACCAGGCCGCCACCCACAGCGTTGCCCGAGCCGATGCTTGACCCGCAGGTGATCCGGTCGATGTTCCACGGATTGTGCCCCGCTCCGTAGTGCGGATTAATTCCCGTCGCACCCATCGCAAACTCAACCATGTGCGTCTTGCCAATGATGATCGCACCCGGGTCCTTGAGCTTGCGAGTGATCGTGGCGTCAGCGGACGCCATGTTGTCCTTGAGAATCGTCGACCCGCCGGTCGTCACAGTCCCCGCAACATCCACCAGATCCTTCAGACCAATCGGAATGCCGTGCAACGGCCCACGCCAGTTGCCAGCCTTGATCTCCGCCTCAGCAACCCGGGCATCTTCACGCGCCTGATCCTCAAACACCGCTAGAAACGAATTCAGCGTCTCGCCATGCGCAGCTATCCGTTCCAGGCAATTCTCAACCAGCGTGACCGGCGACAACTCACCGCTCTTGATGCGAGGAGCAAGCTCATCAATAGTGGCGAATGCAAGATCGTTATCCATTTGACGACCCCTCATCCTCACGCCGCAACTTCAACTCAACCGCAGGCTCATGACCAGTCGAGTCGATGCCCCTCACCGCCTCAATTGAGGCGTCTGACATCTTCATCCGGGCCAGCACCCACTCAATCTCTTTAGGAGTCATTGGAATGCCAAACTCGGCGTACTTCTCGCTCAGCGACTCAAAGTCCCACTTTTTCTCTGCCACAGTCACTCCCAACCAAAATGGCCCAACTCAAACGCGCACGAAACGGCAAATCTTGAGGCCGAGTATAGCGGCCCTCGACGCCGCCCGATGCTACGCTTATTGAACAATGAGAATTACCGAGATACTGGAGTCCTACGTCCACGCCGCTCTGGCCGACGCCGAACAGGCTAACGACTTGCCCCCTGCAGGTGCCGTTGAAGTCGTCATCGAGCGCCCAAAAGAGGCCGGAAATGGCGACTTCAGTACCAACGCAGCACTGCGCCTTGCCCGCGTCATGCGCATGTCGCCGCTCGATATCGCAAACAAGATCGCAAACAAGATCGCTGAGACCATAGGCGACAAACTCGAACTGCAAAGCGTCACCGCCGCTGCACCTGGCTTCGTCAATTTCACGCTCTCACCCGAGTGGCTCCAATCGCAACTAAGCGAAGTTCGCCGACTCCCCGACACCTACGGAAACCTCACCATCGGAGCCGGTGAAAAGGTCATGGTGGAGTTCGTCAGCGTTAATCCCACCGGCCCACTCCACGTCGGCCACGCCCGTGGGGGCGTCATCGGCAGTTCCATCGCCAACGTCATCGAGGCCGCCGGCTATGACGTAACCCGCGAGTACTACATCAACGATGGCGGCAACCAGATGCGCGTATTTAACGAAACGCTCTACGCCCGCTATATGCAGGCCGCTGGCCACGATGTCCCGCTCCCCGAAGGCGCATACGAGGGCGAATACCTCACTGAGTACGCGGAAGGCTTCCTGAAAAGCGAAGGCGATCGCTTCGTCAGCATGGATCGCGATGAAGCCACCGTCGGAATGGCCGCGATCGCCCTCAAAGACACGCTCGCCATGATCAAGGAAGACATAGCGCTGCTCGGCATCGAGTACGACGTCTGGTTCTCCGAAAAGTCCATGCTGGACAACGGTAAGTTCCAGACCACCATATCCTACATGGACGACCTCGGCCAAATCATCGACCGCGACGGCGCACGCTGGCTCAAAGGCCCCGGTGAAGACGATCAGGACAACGTCGTCATCCGCAGCGGCGATGGCGGCCCAACCTACTTCGGCACAGACATCGCCTACCACCACGATAAGTTCATCGAACGCGGATTCAGCAAGGTAATCGACGTCTGGGGCGCAGACCACCACGGGCACGTCGACCGCCTCAAAGCCGCCATGGGCGGCCTGGACATCGACCCCGAACGCCTCACTATCATCCTCAACCAGATCGTTTCATTCAAAGAAGGCGACGTCGCCAGGCGCTTCTCCAAGCGCAAAGGCGTAATGGTCACGCTAAGAGAACTGGTCGCTGAAGTCGGCGCGGACGCCTGCCGCTACACGTTCCTAAGCCGCTCAGCGGAAGCCCAGATGGAGTTCGACATCGAACTCGCCGCCAGCCGCTCCATGGACAATCCCGTCTACTACGTCCAATACGCCCACGCCCGCATCTCATCCATCCTCCGCAACGCGATAGAGCAGAAAGTCGACGCAACAGACGCCGACCTCTCGCTCCTAACCCACGATGCAGAGCTAGCCCTCATCAGGCAAATAATCGACCTGCCCGAAGTGATCGCCCTCTCAGCAGAACGCACAGAAGCAACCCAACTCCCCTACTACGCCTACGAGTTAGCCCGCGCCTTCACAACCTTCTACGAACACTGCCGCGTCCTCTCTGAAAATGAAGAAGACCTCCCCATCAGCCAGGCCCGCCTCCAGCTAGTAGACGCCACAAGAATCGCCCTCGCCCGTACCCTAACCCTCATGGGAATGTCCGCCCCCGACAAGATGTAGGCCTGAGAGCGTCCGGCCACGCGAGGAATGCCATCCTGAGCTTGTCGAAGGGCGGCATTCCGGAAACCGACATCCACGCGTCACCCCACATACGCAAACAACCCACCACTTGTAGGCCCCCCCGTGGTTGCCCGGCTACTAGCGCCCCCAAAAATGTGAAGCAGCCTAGCTGTAGTTGTGTTCTTAGCCCGAATATTGCCATAATGCCTACCAACAGGCCGTGGACTTCTTGATATCCAAGCGCAACGCCACAGAGGCAACACGAGATGGAATCCCCCCTGGACTTGGTCGAGCGATTCGACGAAATCACCCCAAAGTGGCTCACAAATGCCCTCCGAAAAGGTGGCGTAGTCAAGAACGCCGTAGTTGAGAGCGTTGACATTGTTGAACAAGGCCTCAGCGCCGGATTCGTAAGCGGCCTCGCCCGAATCACACCGACTTACAGTGAAGGCGGCGAAGGTGCACCGGCCAGCATCATCGCAAAGCTGCCTTCTCTCGATCCGGCCACAGAGGCGCTGTCAACCAGTTTTCACATGTATGAGAGAGAGCCGGTTCTATCAAGAGATTGGACCAGATGCAGGAATTCGAACGCCCACCTGCTACTACAGTGCCATGGACGTGGCTCAAACCCGGCACGTACTACTGCTGGATGACCCCGGCCCGGTAGGCCTGCATGCAACCAGCCCCGACTGCACGATTGATGAGGCCCACAGAGCTCTAAAGGCAGTGGCGGGGATGCACGCCAAGTGGTGGGATAGCGAGAAACTCAAGGAATTTTCCTGGCTCGCATCGGGTGAAAGCCAATCGTTAATGATGGCTGCCCCACGCAAGTTTCGAGCCAGTACGGACGCCGTGAAAGAGCGTTTCTCAGGCAGGCTGCCGGATGGGCTTGAAGGGGTGGGCGATCGCTACGGACCGGTTATACCTCAGATCATGCAACGCAATGCGGTGAGCCCACTCACCCTGGTGCATGGTGAGTTCCGGCCCGAGAACCTCTACTTTAGTGATGACGACGATGGGGTAATGGCAGTGACATGGCAACTCGCGGGCCGATGGCATGGAGCCTCGGATGTCGCCTACTTCATCCCCTACGCTCTTGCTACAGAGGACCGTCGACAACACGAGCAAAGCCTGCCCCGCACCTACTACGGAGCACTGACCGACAACGGTATTGCCAACTATTCCTACGATCTGTTACTGGAGCACTACCGACTTGGCTTGCTTCGCAACCTTTCAGTATTCGTCATCGCCGACGAGAACGTTGATCTCGAGGTATCCGAAGGCGAAATTTGGCAAACTCGCAGGGTCCAAAGCCTCCAGGCCCTCATCGACTGGAACGTACTAGAACTACTCCCAGAACTGGAATAGCCACTACTGACCTAACCGGCAACGCCCCATCGTCTTTCCGGCGTAGGCCGGAATCCAGAGTCACGCCACTAACACCCCATCAAACGCACGAGTTCCACGCACCGATCGCGCCGCTCCAACTTCCCCAAAATGCCTCCATGGCAGATAGCCTAAATCCGATACGTCCGCAAGGCCGTCCCCCGGAATAGCGCCGCCTTCTCGTCATCCGAGAAGCCCTCAGCTATCCGCTTAAACATGTTCCACAAAACCGTGTACGAAACCGACTGCTTATCCACCGGGAAGTTGCTCTCAAACATGCACCTATCCACGCCAAACTCCTCAATGCAGTGCAAATACCACGGCCCCATCGCCTGAGCCAGTTCCGCTGAGCCTGCGGGCACCTCACGCTCGTGCCAACCAAACCCACCAAGCGTCATCCCGAACCCGCCAACCTTCACCACCACATTCGGACACGCCGATAGCGCGGTAATGCCAGCCTTCCATTTCGCCATAACCTCGTCGTTCCTGCCTTCATATGTCCCAATGCCAATTGGCCCACCGATGTGATCCAGAACAATCGGCACATTCGGGAACGCATTCGCCAAATCAACCAACTCCATCAACTGCGGGTGATACAGCCACGCCTCATAACTCAAGCCAAGATTCCCAAGCTCCGCAAACCCCTCCCGGAACTTTGCATCACCCAGCATCCCCTCCCGAGGCTTCTTGTACGAAGTCAGCGCAGGACTCGCATCCCAAACCGAAGCATGCCGAATCCCCCTGAACCTATCCCGACTCGCCGATATATGCGCCTCCAACACCTCACGCACAGACACGCCAGCACTCAGATCCGCAAAACCAATAATCCCCGCCGCCAGCCTGGCGTCACCATAAATCCCGCTTGCACTCTGCGCAGCAATTCCCTGAACAAACTCAACCTCGCCAACAGACGCCATCACCGCCGGTCCATCCTTGCGATACATAGCGCTGCACTCAACAAACACCGTCTCAGTAATGTTGTGCCCACCGTCCCGGGTATCCGACAACAACTCATCCAACAGATAACGACTATCCGGCCGCTCCCACAAATGATGATGCGGATCACAAATAGCCAACTCCGGCTCCAAAACCTCTTCCTGAGTCTTCGCCAACCAATCCTCACGCACGGTCGTCATTTGATTCTCCAACTCTGATTAGGTCATCCAAATTTAGAGTGAGCATACATCCCACGTAGGGGTGTCTGCGATAGCTGCACCCCGGAGGCCGCTAAGTCATCACCAACCTGCATCGATAGCGAACGCAAGATGCGAGCCGTCGTGGTGTTGGGCGCCACGTTTCAGTCGGATGTCATATCCGGGCGCAGCTATCGCAGCCTCCCCTACGACTGGCTCTTCAGCGCCCGCGCTAAATGCGCAACTGGCAGATGCCCGTTCCCGGATTTCAGCGCCCAGCGCTATATGCCCGTGCGGCAGGCACCAGACACGGCCCACGCACGCGCAATCAAATCAATTGACCCATCACCACCCACCGGCAACGCATCACGCACACTCTCTCTCAGCACCTCAAGCGCCCCCTCATCCAGCGACATCACATACGTCGGTGCAGACCCCTGACCACCCGTAAACGGCACCCAGTAGTCGTCAAAATTCACAAAGTGAGCCGGCGCGTCGACTGCTCGCACCTCCACGTTAACCAACCCAGCCGCCTCGAAATGCGCCTTCAATGCCGCGGGCTCGCACAACGGCGGCTCACGCAACCCCTCATCAAACCGCGCCGACTCCGGATCAAGCGCCACCGCCGCATAATCTGCATCTCGCCCGCATAATCCCAGACATATGCCGCAACCGTTCCGCCCGGCCGCGCCACGCGAGCCATCTCCGCTATACCCGCCCTCACGTCCGGAATGAAGTTCAACACCAGCCCAGAAACAACCGCATCGAACGCATCCGACTCCACCGGAAGATCCTCAGCACTACCAACGGAGAAGCTAACTCGATCATCCCGAACAACATCCCTCGCCCGCTCAATCAACCCCTCCGAAGGGTCAACACCAACAACCCTCTAGGGTGCGCAGTTCGACAAGATCGGCAGCGTAAGCTCACCAGTCCCCGAACCAACATCTAACCATCGCGAACCCGCCTCAATTGACAACCACTCAAGAAAAACAGGCGCAACCAGCCGACTCCACCGCCCCATGTACATCTCATACGCCCCACCACTACTGAAATTCGCACTACTGGTACTTGAAGACATCCACCCACGCCTCTTCACTAGCTAACTTTGCGCGTATAGTAAGCCAACTCAAACTAACGACCACCATCACCTGCGGCTGCTAAAGTGCCCGTACGGCAGGTACACATGACCGAACTCCAAATCACCGACGACAAACACGTCAGAACCCTCCAACTAAACCGCCCTGAAAAAAAGAACGCCCTCTCGCAAACCCTCGCATGGGACCTCGTTCGCGCCATCGACGAAGCATCAGCAGACGACGACGTCTGGGTCGTCGCAATCACCGGCAGCGGCGACTCCTTCTGCTCCGGCCTCGACCTCACGCCGGAAGGAAACGAACCAGACACCGGTATCAGCTCTGAGCGCCAGTCTCTCCTGGAAGACCTCAGATGGGTCGGCCACCTCCCGCTCGCATTGCGCGAGCGCTGCGATAAGCCGGTAGTCGCCGGTATCAACGGCGTTGCAGCAGGCGCAGGACTCGCCATTGCAATGGCCTGCGACATCCGACTCGCCGCTCAAAGTGCATGGCTCTTCCCCGGCTACTCCCGAATCGGCGCGTCTCCCGATGGCGGCCTCTCCTACACACTCCCGCAAGCCATCGGCTATGAACGCGCCATGCGCTTCCTGCTCGAAAGCAAACGAGTCGACGCCGTAGACGCCCTTGCGCTTGGCCTAATCGGCGAAGTAGTCCCCGACGATCAGTTCCAGGCCCACCTCACCGAATACTGCCTCGAACTAACCGCCATCTCACCCACAGCAGCCGCACTCACCAAAAGAGTAGTCCGAGAAGCAACAAAAATCGACCTCGAAGCCCAGGCCCGCTACGAGTTACAAAGCATCGGCAAAGCCTTCGAAACAGAAGACGGCAAAGAATCCCGTGCCGCCTTCCTGGAACGCCGCCCCCCCAACATCACCGGCCAGTAAGATTTATCCCCTCGCCCCCCGGGAGAGGGCCAGGGTGTGGGGGCTGCTCCTCTTCCGCTGCCCTGCGGCCAATGCCTGCATGGCAGATGCCCTATGCCCGTGTGGCAGACACCTCATCACCCCGCCGCAACATCGGCCAGACCAGAGTCGCGACGCCAAGCGCAATCAACCCCTCAATCGACACAATCATCACCGCGCTAGATGCCCCAAACATACTCGCCATCAAACCAATATTCAGAATCCCAATCGGCCCAACGCCAATCCCCGCCGATAGCAACCCCAGCATCCGCGATCTCATCTCAAGCGGCGTCGCCATTAGCATCAGCGCCGACTGTGTCGACGAGAACGCGGCGTGACCCATCCCCCCAATGAAGACCAACGGCAGCGATAGCGCATACCAACCGGATAGCGAAAACAGAAGTGCAGGCACCAGATACAGGAACGCTCCGTACTGATAAACCCGGCCAAACTGCCTCGGAGCCATCTTGAGCGCGATAGTCGCTGCACCAATTAACGAACCGATGCCCTGAGACGACACCAGCACTCCCACCAGCAGAGGACTCACACCAAGCTCATCCTCGCCAATCACCGGAATCATGCTTCTGATCGGCGTCGACCAGAGATCGATGATCACGGTGATCGCCAGTATCGACATGATCACTCTTTTAGACCGCGCGAAGCTGAGTGCAGCGCCAAAATCAGCAATGAAATTCGGTCTGTTGGCCGGCAATTTGGGACGGTGATACCTAACCGTATAGACCAACCCCGCAGCGAACAGGTAAACCAGCACGCCTAGGAAATAGACGCCCTCGATGCCCACAAACTGCAGCATCCCACCGCCTATCACCGGGCCCAACGCCAGTGACGATGTAAGCAACGCAGCGTCCAACCCGATAGCGCGACCCACCCGAGAACTAGGAACACTATCCGCCAACATCGGCTTACGAAGAGAGAACTCCGTCGTCATAGCAACGCCGTTGATGAACACACCAATCACAACGTGCCAGATCTCCAGCCGATCTTGCAGCGCCAACACCCCAAGCACCGCCGCAGTCACCGCCATGATCCCGAACACCAGGATGAACATGACCTTGCGATTGAACCTGTCCGCCACCACCCCAAACGCCAGACCAAACGGAATCAAAGGTGCCCGCTGGATGAAAAACATCATCGCAACGTAAAAAGCGTTCCCCGTCTCCTGGAACACGAATATCGCAATCGCCAGCGTCTCAAGCTGCCGCATCCCACCAAGAATCATTCCAGACAGCAAAAGCTTCCTGAAATTCAAGTTCGACCAGAGCGATTGATCCTCTCGATTAGCCATCACAAAGGCGAGCGCCTTGTCCCTTCGCCCCCCGGGAGAGGGCCAGGGTGAGGGGGCTGCTCTGCCCCGCGCTTGTCCCCTTTCTCACAGGGAGAAGCCCAGGTCGTGGGGACCGATCTTCTTCCACCGCCCGCTGGCAATACCCGTGTGGCAGGCACCCCATCAACATGTAGGGGCGTCTGCGATAGCTGCCCCCGGCTCCACGCCGCCTCGCGGCCAATGCCTGCATGGCAGATGCCCGTGCGGCAGGCACTCAATCCAGCACCGCCGCCGTCACCGCGTTCACAAACAGATCGGAATTCGTCCGTCCGCTTACGCCATCCACCAGCGACAACGTCACAGCGAAGTACACACCCACCAAGTCGTAAGTAGGATCAACCCACATAAACACACCACCCGCGCCCGGATGATTGAACGCCTCTGGAGACATCCGCGTCCCCGGAAAGCACTTCCAGTTATCACCAGCAAAAATATTCCAGCCGTACTCCCAATTCGCCTCCGCATGAATCTCACCGAAGGCGTTCGCGCCAATGCCCACAATCTGATTTCGAGTCATCGCCGCAACAGTCGGTCCACTCAAGACCCTCCGCTCTCCGTAGGTCCCCCCATTCAGGAACATCTGCGCAAATATCGCAATGTCACGCGCACTGGACAATAGACCTCCCGCCGCGGAAGGCCGACCCAGTGACGACTCATCGATGATTCGCCCGAAAGGAACGTCCGAAGGACGCCTAACGACCTGCGCTTTCGCCTCCTCTGGGATGATGTAATAACTGTCTTTCATCCTCAGGGGGCCGAAAACTCGCTCCTCGGCAAACTCAGCTAACGACCGCCCACTAACTCGCCGCACAATCTCTCCAAGCAGCGTGTAGTTGCAGTTGCAGTAAGACATCTCCTCACCCGGCCCCATCGTCAACGGCGCCTCGTAATTGGCGAACAGGTCCTGGTGAATCTTCAAATGCTGGTTCGCCTCGCATTCCGGGAACTTCCCATCCCCGGAGATCGGCTCAAGAAAGCTGCCGAGATGTTCCTCAACAATCCCAGAAGTATGCGTCAACAGATGATGCACGAGAACACCATCCTTCCCCTCACCCTTAAACTCCGGGATGTAGTCCTGCACCGGCCGGTTCAACCCCAGCAGCCCGTCCTCTACCAGCGCCATCACGCAAGTAGCAGTAATCGGCTTAGTGACCGACGCAAGTGGAAAGATCGAATCCCGCTCCAACGGCGGCGCGTACGCCTCAGGCCCCAGCACCCCATACGCCTCATCGATAACCACCACACCCCGCCGCGCCACAAACGCAGCAGTAGCAGAAGTAGTCCCATCCACCACCCAGCCAGCCGTCAACTCCCGGACGCGCTCACCCCCCGCCGCAGACATCCCAGCCTCTTCAGCCGTCCCAGACCTAAACTCCATAATCCATCTCCTAATCCCCTCTCCCACCGGGAGAGGGCCAGGGTGAGGGGGCTTGTTCGCCGCACGGGCACGTGCCCGTGCGGCAGGCACCTTCTGCAGCCCTGCGGCCTATGCCTGTGCGGCAGGCACCTTCTCAAGCAGCGACTTCATCCCAAGCTCCGTCGCAATATCAATCGCCTCATCCTGCAACTCGCCGACCTTCTCGCGATCGTCATCGTTCGATATCAACATCTCCGCGTAATCGGGCATAGTCCACGCCAGCTCCGGCCGATATCCCGCATCCCTGCAGAACACCATCGCCGCCTCAAAATGTCCCGCCGCAACACTTGATTCACCTGACAAGTCGGCCAACAAGCCCAATAGATGATCGCCAGACAGTGAGTCCACATTCACCATCATTCCCGAAGAGGCCAACAGTTCTTCATAGAGTTCTCTGGCGTGGCTTGCGTCACGATTCGAAATCATATCGAGCGAAACTGACACCTGAAGTTGCCGCCGGGCCAATGGTGCGAGCGGAGGCCGGAGGTCGAGCGCCCTTCTCGCATATTCTCCTGCGTGCTCAAGGAAGTCTTGACGGCCAAGAATTCTTCCCGCAACTGCCAACAGAGCAACATTTCTGGCTCCCTGGTTTAATAAGTCGCCTACGCTGGAGTAGTCGCCGAGACCCGTGTGGCTCACAAACTCATCAATGCGTTCTGAATTCACAGTGGTTTGGGCTTCAAGAATCAGTTTTCGATACGCGACAAATTTGGCGCCTCTGATACCTGCGAGTCGGTCGGTCATTCCCCTCGCTTTCGTCCAGTTTCCGGTCACGAGACTGGTTGAGATAAGCGCAAGATAAAAGAGCGCCATGTGTGGACGATCATTTGTCCGTTCACCAGTCGCGAGCTCTAGCGTCGCTAGTGTTTCTGAGGTTTTAGAATCACCAAGTGCGGTCATTCCCATGCAGCCGAATATCGCCAGACCACTCGTGCGGG
>CAUZJA010000035.1:0-17048 GCA_963579925.1 Dehalococcoidia bacterium
ACTTCAGAGACTGAAATTGAGAAGAGTGCTGTTTCACCTGCAGCATCGGGGTTTGGGTAGTCGTCGGGGACGATGAGGGAGAACTCTTTTGCTTCTCCCGCTGACATTCCAATTACTTCTGTTGAGAATCCCGGTACCGGGTAGGTGGCTTCCGCGAAGATCACGTACTCCACGTTGTCAGAAGACATGAACTCTTTGTCACCAGCGGTGGCGGTCAGCTTCTCTAGAACGGCCATATCATCAAGTTCAGCAGCACCCTCTTTTGGCTCCCAGGTGGCGTTGCCTTCCCGGATGCGTGTGAGGGACTCTTCAACCTGCTCATCTGTGATGAGGTCAGGCTTGTCGTCAAAGCGGATGGCATTGTAGTCGCCAAGCTCAACGGTGGGTGTGAGCGGAACTATTGCTTTGATCTTTGGGGCGGGGTCGCGCTCCAGCACTTCCACACGTGGGGTGCCGGCTGCTTCGATGTCGGCCTCTTCGATGGCATCTCGGACCACATCAGGGACCATAGTTTCGAGAGCTTCTTCGATCAGGCGATTCCGACCAAATGCGCGCTCGAAAACCTGGCGCGGGGCTTTGCCCTTGCGGAATCCTGGTACAGCCACACGATCAACAAGGCTCTTGTAAGCCTTGGCCATGTGCTCCTCTAGGGACTCGGGGCCGACCTCAATATTGAGGGTGGCTTGTCGGTCAACAATTTCGTCTTGAGTAACGTTCACTCAGTTCTCCGGCGGGACGCGAAAAAGCGAGGAGCCAACTAGTTTCGGGACTCAATCCACTATAGCACGAGGCTATGCGGGATCACTTGTCCCTTATGGCACCTATTTCGCTGTTTCGCTAACTACTATTCCTAGCTCGTCTAATTGTTCGTCGTCGACGCGTGACGGAGCCTCAAATAGAGGGTCCACCGCGGTCTGCGTCTTTGGGAACGCAACTACTTCTCGGATGTTCTGGCCTGTCAGCGCCATCAATAGCCTATCAATCCCAAGGCCTGCTCCGCCATGTGGCGGTGCTCCGTACTCAAATGCCCTGAGGAGATGGCCAAATCTTTCTTCTACTGCTTCACGAGAGTATCCGATGAGAGCGAAGACTCGCTCCTGAATCTCGCGATCGGTGATGCGTATGCTACCGCTGCCCAGTTCAATTCCGTTGCAGACCAGGTCATAGAGCTGACCAACTACGGATCCGGGGTCTGATTCGATTCTATCTTCGTGTCCTGGCTGGGGTGACGAGAACATGTGGTGCATTGCGCCCCACTTCTCGGTTACGGGATCCAGCTCGAATAGCGGGAAGTCCAGCACAAAGAGGTAAGAGACTTCGTTGGGGTCGATCAGATCGAGTCGTTTTGCCATCTCGCCGCGCAGGTTTGAGAGCGCGGTGTTCACGACGCCAGTTGCTCCGGCCACCATAAGTATGAGGTCGCCAGGCTTTGCTCCAGCCCGGTTAGCCATGGCTTTGATGGTATCTAGCTCAACGTGCGATTTGATAACGGTCCTGACGTGGTCAGGCTCCAGCGCGTCGATGGACTCCGCCTCGTCAGAGAGAGCGATGAACATCATTCCGTGAGCGCCACTGGACTTTACGATCTCTGTGAGCTCGTCGATGGTCTTGCGAGGGTAGGAGGCGCATCCGGGCGCAGTGAATGCTCGCACTGTTCCGCCGCTGCTGACTACGGACTTGAACACGGCAAATCCGGAATCTTCCGCAAGGTCAGAAAGCGTCGAAAGCTCAAGGCCAAATCTCAAGTCAGGCTTATCGGAGCCGAATCGCTCTATTGCCTCGTTGTAGTTCATGCGCGGGAAGGGCTTCTGGAGTTGGACGCCTGGAATGGCCTTCTCGGTTACCCAGATGTATAGCTCTTCAATCAGGTTGAGGATGTCTTCCTGCTCAACGAAGCTCATCTCCAGGTCAAGTTGGGTGTGCTCTGGCTGTCGATCGCCGCGCAGGTCTTCGTCTCTGAAGCAGCGGGCAATCTGGAAGTAACGGTCTATACCGGACACCATCAGGATCTGTTTGAGCTGCTGAGGTGACTGCGGCAGTGCATAGAACTCACCGGGATGCACGCGGCTTGGGACGAGATAGTCGCGAGCGCCCTCTGGAGTGCTTTTGGTGAGGATTGGGGTCTCAACTTCCAAGAAGCCTCGTTCGTCCAGATAGTCGCGCATTAGCTTGACGACCCGGTGTCGCAACTCAAGGTTTGCGTACATCTTGGGGCGGCGGAGGTCCAGATATCGATAGGTAAGGCGAGTGTTGTCGTCCACCTCTACGTCGTCTCTGATTTCAAATGGGGGCGTCTTGGAAGGGTTCAGGACGGTCAGTGCTGAGGCTGATACTTCAATATCGCCCGTAGGAAGGTCGGGGTTTTCGGCACCATCCAGCCGCTTCACTACTTCGCCCTTGATCTGGACGACCCACTCTGAGCGCAAGTCTTCTGCAAGGCGGTGTGCCTCTTCGTTTACGGACGGATTAAAGACCACCTGGACGAGGCCGGTGCGATCACGTAGGTCGATGAAGATGAGATTGCCGTGGTCGCGTCGACGGTTGACCCACCCGGAGAGGGTGATGGTTTTTCCGGCGTCTTCTACTCGGGGTTCACCGCATTCGGTGTCTCTAAGCACCTGGAGTTGTTCCTTCCTGAAGCCGGGGCACGTAGCAACGTGCCCCTACGTTTGGGTGGGGCATGTCATGCGCCCCTGCGCCGATAGCGGGCGAGCTGCCCGAATTGTGTCAGTTTGGCTGGGTGGTCTATTGCTGGCGGTTGCTGGTCCTGTGGTCCACGAATTTCCATGCGGCGCCGACGACTACGCTGGCGAGCATTAGCTTTACGAGATCACCGGGGATGAATGGGTACATAGCGGAGGAGAAGAGTTCGCCATCTGCTGGCCAGCCGAAATCGAACACTGATAGCCAGATGAGTGCGGGGACGTAGAGGGCCAGTCCTCCGAGAAGCATTGGCCAGAGGCTTCGGCTTCGGTTCCAGCCGTGCTGAGAGAGAAATCCGACGAGGGTGGTTGAGAGGATGAATCCAAGGAGATATCCGCCTGTGGCACCGTGAGCAATGTAGTCCCAACCGTTGTTTCCGCTTGCGAAGACGGGGAGGCCTGCCATGCCGACGAGGTAGTAGCCCACCGCACCTGCTGCGCCCCATCGCCAGCCCAGGACGCCGCCCATCATGAGGACGCCAAAGGTCTGGAAGGTGATTGGGACGGGGTTGTCAGGGAGAAAGAACTTGGCCTGCGCCAGCAGCGACAGCGCAATGATGAAGACAACGGTGACGGCGATCTTTCCGGGGGTATTGATCCCAAAGAGACATGATTCCATCAGCGAGGGGCTCTCATCTTCGAGAAGAAGCCATCGCTTCAATGAACCGTTTGCGACTAATGCGCGTGGGGAGGCGGTTGCCTGCATTCTATTTCTCCGGTGACAGGTGGCGAGTAGACGAGACTACTAAAGGGGTGCCGAGAGGGCCTTGCACCCTCACAGCTTCATTTCAGAGTTTCGTATTGCGGGGAGGACTATCCAGGTAGGCCGAACTCTCGTTTGCGGACCGTCAGGTTCACAAATGTTTCGGTCTTGCGTACGCCGGGGATGCGGCCAACACTCTCACGTAGGAATCGTCCTAGGTGCTCGGGGTCGGGCATGACAACCCAGGCGAACATATCGAAAGAGCCAGTTGTCACGGCTACCCAGCGTGTGGCGGAAAGCTCGGCAAGGCTGTCTGCGCATTCGTCAATCTTGTCGGGGTCGACCTGGATTCCAATGAGTGCTTCAGACTCAAATCCCATAGATTTGGGATCAGGGAGGGCGACTACTTTAATGATTGACTCGGTGACCAATCTGTTGAGTCGGCGGCGTACTGTGCCTTCAGAAACACCTACGTCGCGGGCAATTCGTGCGTTGGAGGCGCGCCCATTGTCCTCGAGAATGTGTATGATTTGACGGTCAAGGTGATCCATTGAGTCGTTTGCCTATTCTTAAATGTTTTCAGGCCTGAAAACCAGTGTGGTAAATCGCTTTTATTGCATGATTCAGCAGAAATGGGAATCTGTGACTAATGATACCGCTGAGTGGCAACGGTGGAAAGGGTGAATCCCTACGATATCCGTCGGCATCGTATATTTGGCGCCAAAGATAATAGTGCGAAGTAGCAGTAACATTAGTGACGCAGCGGGAAATACTCCCGGATGCGACACAGCAGGCATTTTTGCCGGGAGTCATAAATGACGACTGAAAGTACAACCCTCCTATCTGTCACGGAACCAGCGACGCTCAAGTTGAAAGAGATTCTTGACGAGCAGGGAACGCCTGACGCATATCTTCGAATTACTCTCGCACCAGGTGGCCACGGCGGCGCACAGTACATCCTTGGCCTTGAGGCGGATGCTGACAGTGACGACGTTGTTGTTGACGCTGGTGGAGTCCGAGTCCTGGTAGACGCAGACAGCGCCCCTTTGATTGAGGGCACCAACATCGACTACGTTGATGGTTTCCAGCGCAGTGGCTTTGTCATCTCTAACCCCAACATCGAGAGTGGTGGCGGTGGCGGTTGCGGCGGCACCGGTGGTTGCGCTTGCGGCGGCGGCGGTGGCGAAGCAGAGGCCCAGCAGGGCGGTTGCGGCGGCGGTGGAGCCGGTGGTTGCGCTTGCGGCGGTGGCGGCGGCGAAGCAGAGGCCCAGCAGGGCGGTTGCGGCGGCGGTGGAGCCGGTGGTTGCGCTTGCGGCGGTGGTGGCGGCGGACATGCCCACGGCGCAGAGGAAGACGAGCATGCTCAGGGTGCACCTCAGGCTGGCGGATGCGCCTGCGGCGGTCACTAGACCTTTAGTTAGATTTGTATAAGAGAGCGGCTTCCGAGCCGCTCTCTTTTTTATGGAGTCTAATGAGAAGGGCAGGTTTCAAACCTGCCCCTACCTACACATGTTAGAGGCGCAGGCTGATAGTGTGACCCTCGCAAATGATTGAATGGCTCGCTCCCGCAATAGGTAGTCCCGCAACTTTCTCCATTGTCACATTCGGCGATAAGGCGATCCTTTCTCGCTTTGGCCTCAGCTCATCGAGCCTGACGTTGTTCGTGGGGCTGAATCAGGCTCTCTTCGGGACGGTGGTTCTTTTCTTCGCTCCCCTGAATGGAATCGATGTGGGCGACGTGCTGGGTGGGCTTGGCTCGGGGGTATTCCAGGGGCTGGGGCTGATCCTGATGTTCTTTATGCTCAAGCGTGAAGAGGCATCGCGGGTCATTCCTGTTTTTCAGACCAGTCCGATTTTTGTGGCGCTGCTGGCCACGGCGTTTCTTGATGACTCCATCAGCGTGATTCAGTGGATGGCTGTGTTGCTGGCGGTTGTGGGAGCCATAGCTGCGTCCACGACCAGGTCGTCGGTGAGCGGTAGTTTTCGACCGCGGCCGATATTCGGGGTGCTGATTCTGGCGGCTGCGTCGGTTGCGGTGTCGCAGATTTTTCTTGAGATAGCGACCGATGAGATGTCGGTCTGGAACACGGTGACCCTGCGAGGCTGGGGCATGGCGGGGGTTATGAGCATCGCGTTCGCGCGTAGAACGAACCTGCAAGAGCTCGGCAGCTTTCTTATGGTGCCGAAGCATGGTGGACTGCTGATCCTGACGGAGGGTGTGCTGGCGGTGGCCGCGAGCGTGCAGTTGATCTTTGCTATCTCTCGGGGGCCGGTATCGCTGGTGGCGGCGATTTTCGGGACGCGGCCGGGGTTCATGTTTGTGCTGGGTCTGGTGGGTAGCAAGGTCTATCCGAGCTTCTTCGATGAAGTGTTCGATCGCACGGAGTTTTTGATTAAGCTGGCGGCTACGACGCTGATCGTGACGGCGATCGTGCTAATCGCTACCGGCTAGGCATCTGCCATGCAGGCACTGAGCGCGGAGCGCTGGGGGACTCGCGGCTAGAGTGGGTTGATTGGTTGATGTCGCCGACCTTTGACGGGGCGGCTGACTCGTCGGGATCTGCGACAGGATGGCTGGCGTTGATGCGGTGATGGCGAGTGGGCGGATTGCTAGCGCGCCCTCACCCTAGCCCTCTCCCAGACGGAGAGGGGAGTGCCTGCCGCACGGGCATAGGCCGCAGAGCGGCGGAAGAGGAACAGCACCCTCACCCTCTCCCATTTCGGGAGAGGGGATAAGAACGGTTAGTCTTCGATTACGGGGACGATTAGGCGTGAGGGCATGCTGGCTTCGTGGAAGACGGTTTGTTTTGCGGTTTTGAGTTCGGCGTCTGACCAGTAGTCTTTCCCGGTGTTGTGGTTGCGGTCGAAGTTTGGGAAGTCTGAGCTTGAGACGTCCAGGCGGAGTCGTTGGCCGGGTTTGAAGAGGACGCCTACTGGGTTGAGTTGGACGGTGTATTCGTTGGGGGTGTTGGGCTCGATTAGGGATGGGGTATCGTAGCCGTTGCGGTACTGGGCTCGCATTATGCCGTAGGTGAGGTTTACTGCTACGCCGTCTTCGTGGACGATGACTAGTTTGGCTGTGAAGTCTGTGTCGAGGGCGTCTGAGGCGGCCCATAGCTTGAGGGTTACGGGGCCGATTAGGCGTAGCTCTTGCTCGAAGGGTGCGGTCTGGTAGACGAGTACGTCGGTTCGGCCGTCCAGGACGGCCTGGTTGCGGGGTGTTGCCTGGGCGTCGATGTCCATGACGCTCATGACGGGGTCGCGTGGGTCGTATGAGTACTTGTCTGGCTGCGAGTCGGCTGGGCTATCAAAGGTTAGCGAGCCGTCGCCGCGAGGTGTGTTGGCTTTGCCGCCGCTGCTCAGGAACATGTCGCGATACTGCGTCCTTGCCAGCGGCCATTCGTTCTCTGTGCGCCAGCGGTTCTCGTTGAGGATGAAGAGTCGGACTGGCGCTTCG
This sequence comes from Dehalococcoidia bacterium, assembly GCA_963579925.1. Classification (GTDB taxonomy): domain Bacteria; phylum Chloroflexota; class Dehalococcoidia; order Lucifugimonadales; family Lucifugimonadaceae; genus UBA1151. The sequence continues at coordinate 6,863 of CAUZJA010000035.1, forward strand.
TTGGCGTAGCCGTTGTCCATGTCCTTGAACTGCCAGTCGTACCAGCGGGTGATGAGGTTTACCCAGTTCTCGGCAGCTTGAGGACCGTAGTCGATTGGCCCGAGATCGCGGTGGAGTTCCGTCATCATGTGGCTCCACGGGCCGACCACGATGCGGTGTTGGTCGCGCGTGTTTGCGGGGCCGTTTTCGACCATTCCGGAGAACTGGTTCACGGTGCCAATTACGCGGTCCCACCAACCGGTGAAAGTTGCCGTTGGGACGGTGACTTTGGGGTGGATGTCACGGAACTTCCAGACTTCCTGGTTCTGCTGCGAATAGTAGGCTCGTAGTTGTGGTGTGAGATCGGAGAATGGCTCGTCTGGCATGTCGGCGAATGGTAGTGACCAGATATACTTGCCGCGCTCAACTTCTCGCCAATATCGAACTGCCTCGAAGGGATCCTGGGGGCCGTGCGGCGCGCCGGATCGACGGCGCATGTCTGCGGCCATCATGTAGGTCCACTCGAGGCGTCGGCCGGTCTCGAAGACGCCGAAGTTCATGTCCAGTGAGTCTGTGCCCATGCCGCTGGCGTGGAGGGCTTTGAGGCCGGGTGGCTGGCGTTCTGCGAGTCGCCATGCGCACCATGCGTCGTAGGAGTGGCCCCACGTGCCGACCTGGCCGTCGCTGGAGGCGAGTTGTGCTGCCCACTCAACGGAGTCGTAGCCGTCATCGGCGTCGAACGTTAGATCGTTGTCCATGAACTGCCAGCGGAACTCGCCGCCGGAGCTGTATCGACCGCGGATGTCCTGGTTGACGACGGTGTAGCCGCGAGATGCGAGGGTCTGAGCGGCACCGGAGTAGCGCGGATGCTGCTTCCAGTAGGGGGTGCGCAGGAGGAGCGTTGGGAACTTGCCACCGCCAGCCGGTTTGTAGACGTCAGCCTTGAGGACGGTGCCGTCACGCATCTCAACGGACTGATCCTCATCACGTTGAACCGCCATATTGTCGCCGTGTGTCACGACCATAATTTAGCCTCCAGTGCCTTGCGAGATTACTTCGCGTGTGCCTTCAATTAGCCGTTTGCCTTCAAGCGGTGGGCCAAGTGCCAGCGCTGCGTCCAGATCGGCTAACGCGCCTGGTACGTCTCCGGCGGAGTTGCGGGTGATTGCGCGGGTGATCAGCGGTGCCCACTGGCCCGGTGTTAGTTCGACAACTTTATCGACATCGAAGAGGGCCTGGTCGAACTTGCCCAGGGCGATATTGGCGTCGGAACGGAGGGTGTATCCGATGGGCTCGTCGGGGGCGAGATTAACGGCGGTATGGCCGTCAATAAGTGCCAGTTCTGCGTTGCCTACGTTGAGGTAGAAGAAGCCGCGCTCTACGTAGCGATTGAAGTTTCCGGGATCGAGTTGGAGCGCCATTGAGAAGTCGGACTCGGCGTCATCGAGGCGTCCTGCTCGCTGGAAATTGAGGGCGCGGTTGTTGTAGAAGCTGGGCTGGTTGGGGTCGATTTCGATTGCCCGATCGAGCGCGTCGATGCCTTCGGCGTAGAAGCCCTGCTGCAGGTAGATGTAGCCTCGCTCACCGTAGGTCCAGGCGACGTTGGGGGTGAGGCCAGCGACTTCGAACGTCTCTTCTGCGCGGTCGAGCTCGCTCAGCGCGTCTTCGTAGTTGCCAGCGTCGATGTCGGCGATGATTTCATCGAAGCTGATGGCGTTATCGCCGCGGAAGAATAGCGCGATGACGATGACGGCGATGATTCCGCCGACGGCGACTGCGCCGATGGCTGTGTAGCGGTTTAGGGCAAAACTCATTAAGAAGTCACGCTTTGAACAATCTGAATATCAATGAAGTAGTAGCTTGATGGTCGCGCTATTCCGTGGGATTGAATAGAGGCTAATCAATCAGGCTGGCTCGCATGATTTCGATGGCTACTCTCATCTCTTCAGGCGGGTCCAACGCCAGAGCACTATCGAGATCTGACAGTCCCACATCAATGTTGCCCAGCATTAATTCCGCCACACCTCGGGCAAGGTAACCTCTGGGATTCTCGGGAGCCATTTCGAGTAACTGATTCGCATCCCTAATTGCGGCGCCTGGATCGCCTGCATCGTTGAAGGCGTAGGCCCGCTTGAACAGTAGGCCGGGGACATCCGGAGCAAGTTCGATCGCACGATTGAAATCATCAATCGCAAGTTCAGCTCTCCCGGTGTTGTAGTAAAGCATTCCGCGCTCTTGAAACCTGGTGAAGTTACTGGAATCCAATGAGATGGCAGAGCTGAAGTCAGATTCTACGTTTTCGATATCACCAGAACGTTCGTACGCCAGTCCACGGTTTTGATACGTGGATGGATTTTCAGGAGCGGCATCAATCGATGCGGTGAGGTTCGCAATCGCCAGTCCGAATCAAATCCCACACCAGTCTTCTCATCAAATTCCTCGGCTTCATCAAAATCCCTTTCGCTAATTGCCCGGTATATTGATTCCGATGATGGGAGAGTGTCGTAGTTGAATATCGCATAACTTACCAACGCCGTCAGGAGAACGGCGGCAATCACCGGGATTCGATAACGCTTTTTCTCGTGCCAGCGAAGCTGCTCGATTGTCGAGTCAGTTTTTGACGTTGAATCGAGTTGGGGCGAATATCTCACGCTTAGCTCCTCACCGAGACCATCGCCCTGTCATTTAGGCCAGGGGACTTTCATGCCTTCGTGGCCCCAGACCAGGTCGCCGGCCCAGACGGAGCGGGCTTCTTTCTCGTTTGCTTCAGCTGATGCTGGGAGGGCCAGGCGTGCGCCGATGTGGACCATTACGAGTTCTTTTACGCCGGCTTCTTCTGCTGTTTCTGCTGCGCTTTTGATACTGCAGGTGGCAAGTTCGTGGTCGGTGCCGCCGATTTTATCGTGGGATTCCCAGCACATGATCATCATGACGTCTGCGCCGCGGGCGAGTTCGGTGACGGTGTCGCAGGGGGCGGTGTCGCCGGTGATGACCACGCTGCCTTCATCGGTGTCGACTCGGTATGCGAGCGAGTCGAGGAATGGCTGGACGTGGTCGGCGGGTGCCCCGGTTATTCGGTAGCGGTCGTTTTCTATGAAGACGCCGGGGCCGATGTCCTTTGGTATGACGAGCGGCTTGGAGCGGGGCAGTATGCCGCCGCGGTCGGCGTAGGTGACGTGGCTACCGGGGTGGCCGACGCGGGCTTTCCAGTCGTGGCGGAAGAGGCCGTAATCCTCGTCGATGATGCCGTTGGTGAACTCTTCGGTGAGGGTGGGGCCGTAGACCATTAGTTCACGGTCACGGGGGACCATCTGGTCCCAGCGTGTGAGGATGAACGTTGGGAAGTCGGCATCGTGGTCGAAGTGGTGGTGGGTGAAGACGACGGTATCGATATCGGTTGGTTTGATGCCGTTCTGGACGAGTTTCCAGGTGGTGGCGGGGCCGCAGTCGAAGAGGATCTTCTCGCCAGCGATGTCGATGAGGTGGGCGCTGCCGAATCGGTCGGGTGTGGGCGATGGGGTGCCGCAGCCGATGATTGTGATGTCTGGTTTGAGGGATTGTTTGGCGCCCATGTGTGTGGGTTGTTCCTTGGTGGTTTGGGGCGTTGTTCGCGTTGCGTGAGGGGTTACGCATTCATCCTAATGTTCTAGCCCCTGCTTTTGGGGTGCCTGCCGCACGGGCATTGACCGCGGGGCGGTGAACAGCCTTAGCAGCCTTCTCCCCCTGGCCCTCTCCCCAAATGGAGGGCCGTTCATAATTTAAGTACTACACCTCCGGTGGAGTACTGGGTGACAACACCCCGGACACTTCACACTTTCATTCCAGGTCTGGGACAACGGCATCAGCGATGATCGTCATGATCAACTCACAACGCCCTTACCCGGCAGGTGCACCACCGCCAACACTGCCGGCTCGTCGGAAACTATCTCGGAGTAATGGCCTTTGCCGGTTTGATCCTCCACCAAGAAGGTCTGTCCGGCAGCAAACCGACGCTTCGTACCGTCGCTCACCGTGATATCAAACTCTCCCGACACTACGATTACATACTGCGCAACCGGCGTCGGATGCCACGCACCGGCCGATCCCGGCCGAGCCATCAGAAACCCGAACCGTGTCGCATCTTCAAGGTCCGACACGAATACCGGATCGGCCGGAGGCGCGTAATCCACTTCCTGGAACGACACCTCGACCGTCTCGAAGTGGCTCTCGCCGTTCTCGTCTGAGTAGATTCGTTGGTACGTCGTCGTCATCGATCCACCTGTCCTATCGGTTCAAGAGGGTCGTTCATAATTAAATGAATCAGTAACCTGCTCGGTTACCTTCGTCTTTGATAACTGCATCGATCCAGTCCGAGACAACCGATGCTACTTCTATAACAGCGTCCTTATTGGTTCTATTTGAGTCTACGGGTACGTTGTACTGATGATCAGCGCCCTCGACGACGTGCAGAGTTGTTGGGGCGCTAAGACTGCTAAGCACCTGTTGAAGCTCAGTGATGACAGTTAGGTCGTCGGCCCCCCCTTGAACGAACAGCATGGGGTTCTTTATATGACGTAGATGTTCCGTTGGCTCCTTCAGCAGCTCGCGCCATTTCATCGGAAAAACGAATGGCACGAAAGCCATCGCATTTTTAGTTTTTCCTTGGGCCGCCAAGAGAGTAACTATCTGACTACTCATCGACCTGCCTCCAACGAAGAATGGCAGATCGCGAGCAAATTCCCCCGCCTGCTTCAACGCTGACTCTGCCGTGTCCAGCAGCACTGGAAGAGGGTCTGGTGAGGCTTCCCAATCTGGCAGGTGGTAGGACTCAGAGTACGGATAATTGAATCGGAAAGTGGCGACGCGATTGTTCGCCAATGCCTCCGCTATATTGTTCATGAGGGGGTGTCGCATCGGACTATGTGATCCGTGATCGAACAATAAGAGTGCTTTGGCGTCTTGCGGGCACTCTAGAACCGAAGATACTTTAGGATCACCCTCATATGCTTCGAATTGGAGTTCGTTCATTTCTGTGGGCATTGTGTTAATCCGGTCTGACGATCTTGACGATAACAATGCTTGAGATGGACCCGAAGCCATCCCCGTCATCTCCAATTCTAGAAGATGATCGCCTTCAATTGACAGGTCAGAGGATCATTCAACATTCGTATTCCCTTGATCATCATCTGTACGTTAATTATGAACGACCCTCCAGAGGGAGAGGGGAGTGCCTGCCGCACGGGCACAGCGTGAGCTGGTATTGGGCCGCGGGCGGCAACAGCCTTAGCAGGCTTTCACGTTAGCCTAACTGGCGCCAGTCTCCGCTTACTCGGTCGTAGCGGGTGTGTAGTTCTTTGACGGCTTCGGGGGCGATTGGGAGTTGGTTGTCGATCAGGTTTATGTTGGAGACCATGTGGGCTGGGCGCTGGGTTCCGATGATGCAGACGTCTACTTCTGGGTGGGCGTATGTGAAGCCCATGGCGGTGAGGATGCGGTCTTCTGGCTCGGATGGTAGTTCGCCGTCCTGGAGCATGGTCTGGGCGCGGGCGTAGTACTCAGCGGTGTATTCCGGGATGTGGCTGTAGGGCTGCGGGTCTTGTGCAGCTCCCCAGACCGCGTTGCCGATGGGGCGCTTGATTATGACGCCCATTCCCTGCTTTTCAGCGCCGGGGAGGATCTTGTGACGGGCGCCCTGGTCGACGAGGTTGAATGATGTCTGGAGGGTGTCGAAGAGGCCGCTTTCTACTGCCCATTCAGCGTTTTCGTTATCGCCGGAGTAGCCGATGAAGCGGGTTTTGCCAGCGGCTTTGGCGTCCTGGATGGCTCGGATTACGTCGCCTTTTTCGAGGACGTCGACGGTGCATGAGTGGAGTTGGACGATGTCTACGTGGTCGGTTTTCATGCGCTCGAGACTGCGCTCGATGCTGGATGTGACGAGTTCAGCGGTCCAGTCTTCGCCGTCGCCCCGTGGGAGGTAGTGGCCTGCTTTTGTTGCGAGTACGAATTCGTCACGGCGTGACGCGACGGTTGCGCCGATCATCTCTTCGCTGATGTCGTAGCAGGCTGCTGTGTCCAGGAAGTTGATTCCGGCGTCGAGGGCTGAGTTGATGACGTTGGCGGCTTGTTCTGTGTCGCTCATGGTGAGGTTGAAGCCGATTTCTGAGAGGCCGATGCCGAGCTTGCTGACGTTGAGGCCGGTTTTGCCGAAGGGTACTTGTTCCATGGGATTGGGTTTCCTTTTTTTGTCGCCCCGAATTGCGTGCCCCGCATTTTGCGCAGTATCAGGGCGTCATTCCCTTGAAAAAGGGAATCCAAAAGTTTGGACGGTCATTTTGTTTCATGATTCGCGAGGGCATCATTTCACGAATGTGGTTGGTTCGGGAACGGGCGTGGCTGGTATATGGAGTCGGTTGGCTTGTTCGATGGGTGCGCGGGATGTCTGCCACACGGGCAATTTTGGGGAACAGGGGCAGTGTGATCGCGGTGGGTCGTTCGTAGATGGGGCGCGAGCGATCGTCTCAACCGGCAGAGGCCCTCACGTCATTCGCGGAGCTTCTTTTCTCAGGGTGACATATCCGTTGGGGCTATGAATTTACCCTTATCGTGTCATTTCGATTGCGTAAACCAGTCCCAGAACTTTGATGCCTCGGCTACTGAGACTTTGATGTCTTCTTTGAGGAGGTATCGCTCGGTTACGAGTGCCTCACCTGCTACGCGGACGCGTTGGAGGTAGGCGTCTTTTGATGGGTAGCGCTCTTCTATTGAGGGGCGGGGGTCGCCGTCGGCTTCTCGTTGGGTGCGGGTGGCGGCGAAGGGGATTGTGCCTCCGGCGAAGACCAATAGCTGTGTTTCGCCCCCCTGTTTCGGCGTGTCGGAGGGTCCAGCCTGTGGTGGCGGCGATGGGGCCGGCGATTTCGGGGAGCATTACCCCGGCTATTTCGTTGCCGTCGGCGTCTACTGCGGAGACTAGTGATCCGAAGACTCCGCCTACTTGCGGTAGGAAGGTTGTTACCTGTTCGCGCGATTCCATTAGCCCGTAGTCCTGTCGGCGTGGGTTGGCGTGGTGGGCGGGGTAGTTGGCGTTGGGGATGCGGTTGAAGACGGTGGCTGGTTGTTGGGTGGGGACTGCGGTGCCGTCGTCGAGGCGGGGGTGTTTGCTGGGTGGTGGGGAGATGTCGTCGACGACCCACTGGTCGAGGTTGATGAGGCAGGCTCGGAGGAGTGGGTTGTAGTTGATGATGTTGCGGAGGTTTTGTGAGCGGTCTTGATCCATGTGGACTGCGGCTACTACTTCAGCCATTGCGATGTCGATGGGTGGCCAGACGCCGAGGCTGTGTTCGGTGCCGGTGAAGTGGTAGACGCGGGTGTTGGGGCCGGGGTCGATATCGCGTTCACCTGCGGGGTCGGTGTGGAGGAGCGAGGCGTCGCCGCGGTGGTATTCGGCGGATGTGTTTGTGTAGAAGATCTTGAGTTTGCTGTTGCGCTCATAGAGTCGGGCGTGGAGTGAGCCGGCTTCTTCCGTTTCGGTGTCGATTGTTGTGGAACTTGAGAACGGGAAGAGCTGGGGCAGCATGTTGTTGCGGTCTTTGGAGTTTTGGCCGAAGCGCTGGTTGAACTCGCCTCGCATACCGCCGGCTACGTTGGCGATGATGCCGTCCAGGGCTTCTCGATCTTCCTCGTCGAGATTGAAGTCGTTGTAGGCGTATGTGCGGAGGTAGCGGCCGGTCTGGGAGCGGCCGTAGGCGTATGCGTGTTTGATATTCGGCACGGGTGTTGCGACCGCGGGGGTGCCGTGTTTGATCCACGATGTGCAGTCGCGCAGTGCTGCAAAGCTGAGGCCGAGGACGCGTGCACCTGTGGTTGTGTAGATGACCTGGTAGAGGCGGCCTTTTTCGAATTTTTCAGGGGCGCAGATGTAGTCGGGGTCTGGGACGTAGTTGCCATCGTCATCGATTCGGCCAAAACGCCAGTCGGCGCGAGGGACCGGCTCTGGTTCGTCTCGGACCTCTATGTAGGCGTCTGGCTCGTCCATATCGGCGGCCGGGTAGGCGCGGTGGCCTTTGTCGGAGAGGAGGAAGTTGTGGGTGTCGATGGGCGACTGCAGTTGGGAGTAGACGCGGCCGGTGATCAGCTTCGTGGTGCCATCTTGAGTGGGCGTAAGCGCGTCGGGGCCATCCATGGTGATTAGCGCCGGGTGCTTGGGGGCGTCTTTCTGCCAGCCGCAGGCCACGACTACGTAGCCGTTACGCATCAGGAAGCCGTCGCCGACGTCGACCTCCACATCGATGGGTGTGTTCTCGTTGATGGTAGGTCTGCTGGCCCGGTTGAAGTTTGGGAGGGCGACGCGGTTGCCTCGGTTTACGACTCGAGCATCATCTTGCCGCTGGCCTTGCTACGATCGACGGGGAGGTGGGTTGAAATGTCTGCGGAGAACTCGACTAGACCGTCAGCGTTGCGGGGTGCGAGGGCTACGTCTGTGATGCGTTCATTGGCCGCGTGGGTGGGGTCGATGGCGAAGTGGAGGGTCCCGCGGAGTTCCTCGTAGGGTCCGACGTCGCCCCATGACTTTCCATCGGCGAGCGGGCGGGTGAATTTGACATCGAATCCGGTCACCGACATTTTGGGTGTTCTCCTTCGCGAAGGACTGTGCGGTCGTCGTGCGTCAATATACCGGCTGATGGCGATTTGTCCAGTGCGGTGCGTTCGGCGGATGGCTTTGATGTGCCCGTGCGGCAGGTGCAACATGAGGCATAATTCGCCAAGAGAATAAGTGGCACACGAGATTGGAGCATTGGCATGGCGGCAAACCCATTTGATCTATCGGGCAAAGTAGCGTTTATCACCGGCGGCAACGGCGGGCTTGGGCTCGGCATGGGTATTGGGCTGGCGGAAGCCGGGGCGAGTGTTGTTGTGGCGTCTCGGGATGAGGCGAAGACGCGTGACGCTGTTACGCAGATTGAGGCGACTGGAGCGAAGGCTATGGGCGTTAGCTGCGATGTGGTGGACTCTGATTCGATTGCGAACGCAGTCGCGCAGGCGGTTGAGGCGTTTGGTGGGATCGACTTGCTGATCAACAATTCCGGGACGTCGTTTAGAGCGCAGCCGGAGGATATTCCTGAGGATGAGTGGGATCGGGTGATCGACACGAACCTGAAGGGGCCGTTTCTGGTGTCGAAGGCTGTCTACCCTGAGATCAAGAAGCGGGGTGGTGGGAAGATCATCAACATCGGCTCCATGATGTCGATTTTTGCGTCGGAGTACGCCAGTCCGTATGCCTCCAGTAAGGGCGGAATCGTCCAGTTCACGAAGGCGTGTGCGATTGCGTGGGCGAAGGACAAGATCAATGTAAATTCGATTCTGCCGGGGTGGATTCATACGGATATGACGGGTGCATTCCTGAAGATGTATCCGGAGCGAGAGGCGCTGATTTCCGATCGTACGCCGCTGGCTCGGTGGGGGCAGCCGCAGGAGTTGGCGGGGACGGCGGTGTTCCTGTGCAGCGCGGCGTCAGATTTTGTGACGGGCGCGGCGATTGCGGTCGATGGAGGCTATTCGATCAAGTAGTGCCTGCCGCACGGGCACAGCGTAGCTGGTACTTAGCAGGGCGCTGGGGGAACCGGTGATGCGGCGTTGAAGAGGGGCAGGTTTCAAACCTGCCCCTACCTGTTTTTGGGCGTCGCCGCAGGCTTGTTCGTCACGAAATGGGATTTGGTGCATCGAATTGGGGTATACATTCGGCGCGGCTTGCACTGTTCTGCGCATTGATCGTGGAGAATGACTTTGCTTTTCAACTCTCGCCGTCGCGCGCTGCTGATTTCGCTTGGGGCTATTACTGCTGTTGCCGCTATTGCTTGTGGGTCTGATGATCCGCCGGTGCGGATCCCTACACCGACTCCGTTTCCGACTAGCGCTGCTCAGCCGACTGCTACTCCGATACCAGCGACTGCTGTGCCGACGGCTAGCGTTGTGCCAACTGTTGATGTTCCTCTTGTTGTGGCTCCGACTGCGGTGGTGCCGGCAGCGATTGATGGTGGTGCGGGCCTGACGTCTGACAACTTCACGTGGGTGGTTGATGAGGTTGGCGTGGGGACGAAGCCGGCGATTGCTCTGGAGCCGGAAGGTAACCCGATTATTGCGTTCACGCTTGAGGCGCAGATGGGGTTTGTGAAGGCGGCTGAGATCGTCTATGGCGCGTGGGTGGAGTCGCTGATTGCTGAGGGCTACTTTT
>CAUZJA010000036.1:0-16800 GCA_963579925.1 Dehalococcoidia bacterium
TAGTTGGCCATCGGCTCGCCCATGCCCATGAAGACAACGTTGGTGACGCGCTCTTCGTCATTAGAAGTATCAGCCAACACATTGTTCATGTGAGTGACCTGCGAAACGATCTCGCCTGCCGATAGGTCGCGACGAAAGCCCTGCTGACCCGTGGCGCAGAATGTGCAGCCAAGCGCGCATCCGGCCTGCGTTGAGATGCAGACGGTACGTCGCGATTTTGAATCACCCCTGGCGCTATATCGCATCAACACGGTTTCAATTAGTTCGCCGTCATCGAGCTTGAAGAGCACCTTGTCCACACTGCCTTGTTTGGAGTGAAGAGACATCATGGGCTCAAGGTGCGGCAGGTCGTATGTAGAAGTCAGATTCGAGCGCAGCAGTTTCGGCAAAGTGGTTATTTCATCGAACGACTTTGCCCCGTCGTTGTAGATTGCCTTCCAGATCTGCTTGGTACGGAACTTCGGTTGACGCATCTCAACCATCGACTCCGCAAGTTCGCTGCGCGTCATATCAAGTACAGATGGTCGCTGCTCTGGCTCAGATTTGGCGCGAGATTTGGCAGGCGCGCTAGAAACAGGTAATGCTTCAGGAGATGTAGTCATGGGAGTTGCGGGATCCGGTCGGAATGTGGGGGATAGGCGGAATGTATTGTTTAATGATCCCACATCCCGCGCCTTAATATGACAACGGGAATTTAACGTTGATATCTGGTGCGCTTCTCCGGCATCTTGCAGAATGCCTGTATTGGACTCACTTCCACCTGAAAACATGATGAATGCGTGGAGCCGGCACGGGTAGCCCAGCACTGGCAACGAGGAAAAGAACAATCGATCAGTCATTTACACAGCCCACTTCAATCCACCGGGGCGGCGTAGACCCTGACAACATCATGACTTTTGATGATGATGTTGTGCTAGAGACCAAAGATCTGAGCGTTTTGTACGGTGGCAAACCGGCAATTGAACGCGTCAGCTTTCAGGTGCCCCGGAACGAAGTAGTCGCCATCATCGGACCGTCGGGGGCCGGAAAGAGCACACTGATCAGGTGTTACAACCGCATGAACGACCTGATAAACGGCGTTGAGATCAAGGGCGATATTCTCTTTGAAGGAAGCCCGCTCTACGCACCAGAAGCCGATCCAACGGAGATTCGATTCCGGATTGGCATGGTGTTCCAGCGCCCAAACCCTTTCCCGAAAAGTATCTATGACAACGTAGCGTTTGGGCCTCGAATAAACGGCATTCAGGGTGATATGGATCAGATGGTGGAAGACTCATTGCGCAAAGCGGCGCTGTGGGATGAGGTTCATGATCGATTAGAGGACAGCGCACTCGCTCTCTCGGGCGGGCAGCAGCAGCGCTTGTGCATCGCCAGGGCACTTGCGGTTCAGCCAGAAGTGATCCTGATGGACGAGCCAGCGGCGTCGCTTGATCCGATATCAACGCAGGCGATTGAATCGTTGATTCGTGAGTTGATTGAGGATGTGACAATTGTTATCGTCACGCACAACATGCAGCAGGCACAGCGTGTTGCCAAGTACGCTGCTGTTGTCATGACCGACGAGAGCCGGATTGGTGAGCTCATTGAGTACGGCCCAACGGAGCAGATCTTCGGTACGCCGCGCGACCAACGAACAGAGGCCTATGTAACGGGCAGGATCGGATAACAGAATGGTGCTTGGACGTGAAGAATTTGATCGCGACCTTGGCCAGCTGGAGGCCCAAGTGGTGCTGCTCAGCGCGCTGGTAGAGAGCTCGGTTCTTACATCTCTGCTTGCTTTGAAAGCGCGTGATTTGGAGCTGGCAACCAAGGTCATCTCCGACGATGATCTCATTGACGATAAGCGGTTTGAGATTGAGATGGCATGTGCGGAAATCCTGCGCAGAGAAGCGCCTATTGCAGGTGATCTCAGACGCGTTCTCACCATTCTTCAACTCGCAGGAGAACTCGAACGAATTGGCGACTACGCAGAGGGAATTGCCAAGATAACCCACCTGCTTTCAGACAAGCCGCTGCCAAAAGAGATCGTCGATATCCCGCGCATGGGAGACAGGGCAGTCTCTATGCTCAAGCACAGCCTTGAGGCGTTCTTGACGCGTGATCCAGACAAGGCGGAGGCCACCGCGATGAGTGTTGGCCCGCATGATGAAGCGGTGGATGCTATGTACGCCGCTGTTCAGTCCGACCTGATGGAGCTAATGCGGATTGATCCTGAGAACGTGGAGACTGGCACATATCTGATGTGGGCGGCCCACAACGTTGAGCGAATCGCCGACAGGGCAACCAACATTGCCGAGCGCGTGGTGTTCCAGGCGACCGGCAAGTTGGTGCGTGTGGGCGGCGATGACGATGACGCTGAGTCACCGGCCTAGGTTCGCAAAACCCAGACCTTAGAAGCCTGCAACGGCCTCGAATGTGATGACTTCGCTGAGGGTCGTACCGCGCACTTGACTTCGAACTGGGGGGAAAGGTGCGTGAAGTTTGAAGTAGCGTCGGTCGCGAAGATGATCGGTTGGAGACTCCGGAACGGCGGCCTGTTCTTCCAGGCTTCCGTCGCGTTCACTTTGCAAGATTCGGTGGATAGTTCGTCCGCTCAGATCAACTCGATCTGCAATCTCCTCAACTGAGAGTCCATCTCGAACACGCATATTTACTACGTCCATATCGCGTTCGTAGCGGCTTGCGCGCTGGATCCAACCAGGCGCATCGAACTTGCATACCGGCAAGGGACAGTCCAGGCATGAGGTAGCAACGTCACAACCATCGTCCCGGTAGTTGGTGTTCTCAGGAAGTGTGTCAGCTCGTACTGGCTCTAGTGTGATCATGTGTTTGTTCTCCTTCATATCGGATTGATTCAGGCGATTTGTGCGAACGGTTCAGTGCTCCTAGACAGCGTCCGCAAGGCCGTAAGGAACCCAACCGGCGCCAGCGTTAACCGCAGCATTGAAGTGGCGACGTTCGTCATTGACTGACTCCATCTGGCGATGGTTCTCTGCTACTTCGGAGAAGAGTGACTTCCCGGCCGTTGCCACACCGTAGTAAGCAACGGTGAGTTGAGGCTGATCGTTGATTCGAGGCTGTACCCGGGTCTGAAACCATTCTGATGTGACCTGGTGCGCCGAGACCACTTCCACCAAGCGGTCGGGGCGAGACTCTGCGCCCGAGCTCTGGAGTGGACGGTCTACGCTGACGAAAACCTGCCTGGCCCGCCCGTACCGAATTGTGCGCTTACCTTCGGCTCTCCACCCAGCGGGTAGCTCACGGGTGAGTGATGCCAGCGCGGGGAGTGTGTCATCGCTGAATCGAGGGGCGATCCGTGCGAGTGTCCCGCCTGATGCGGCACTCAGGAGAAGGAGGAACTTCTCCAGCCTTCCGGAGATGCTGGCGATTTCTGATTCATCAGTTACCGCGATTGAGAAGGAAAGCCCCTTGCGGTTGACGACACTATCAATCACCGATCGGCCGAACTCATCGATCTCTGACCGGATGGATGATGATGAGTCCTGTGGGTGTAGAACCGTTACCTGTGTCATTATTTTCCTCACTCCGCTACTTCTGATGCCTGACGCTTTGTTGTTCTCTAAACGCCACGGGTAGAACTTGTGTTCTAATATAGAACGAGTGTTCTAATAATGTCAACGCCTTTTCATCACGTGTTTGAAACAATTGTTCTGATACGTGTGGATTGCTTTCGTCGCAAAGTCGAAATAGGCTCCGGACTACAAGCGCCAGAACAAGACAGTACGGAGTTCACGTGAGTAGCAGTGGTGAGACAAGCGGAAATGTAAATGCGGAAATAGTCGCTATCGGCTCGGAGTTGCTTCTGGGCCAGATCGTGGATTCCAATTCCGCCTGGATAGCGCAGCGCCTCGCGGGCGTGGGCGTGAACCTTTTCTATAAAACCGTTGTGGGCGACAACGAAGACAGAATGGTCTCGATTCTAGGAAAGGCGCTGGATCGAGCTGATGTTGTCATCACCACTGGTGGCATCGGTCCGACACAGGATGACCTCACGCGGGAAGCAGTTGCAGCAGTGACCGGCAGGGGAGTTGTGACGGATGATGAGTCTCTGCTTGATCTTCGTGAGCGATTTCAGAAGCGGGGATTCATTCTCACCAAGAACAATGAGCGACAGGCTCAGATCCCTGAAGGCGCAACCGTCATCAAGAACCCCAACGGCACAGCTCCAGCCTTTTTGGTGGAGGACGAGCGAGGAGTGATCATCTCAGTCCCCGGCGTGCCATTCGAGATGAAGTGGCTGATCGATAACGAGATCATTCCGTATCTACGTGATCGGTATGGACTATCTCAGGTGATCCATTACAAGATTCTGAAGGTGACCGATCTGGGCGAGAGTAGCGTTGATCACCTGATGGGCCACCTAATTGCAGAGTCATCCAACCCAACTGTGGGCGTGTTGGCGCACCCTGGTCAGGTGGACGTGAGAATTGCTGCCCGTGCTGGAAGTGAAGTTGAGGCTCAAGAACTGATTGCGCCAGTTGAAGCGGAAGTTCGCGAACTCCTTGGCGATAACATATTTGGCGAAGACGACGACACTATCGAGAGCGTTGTTGGGGCACTGCTAGAGCAGCGTGGACTGACAATCTCAACGTATGAAGATCTCAGTGGTGGTGCCGTGGCCGATGCGATTCAGGGCGCAGCTGATGTTCGTTTCGTGGAAGGATCAATCGTCAACTCCAACGCTGCCCTGGAGCGCATTGTCACGGCGGGAGGAGAGACGCCGCCCTTCGAGAACGGTCAGGCCAGAGCTGAGGCACTCGCCAGGGCTATGAGGAAGGCCAGCGGCGCTGACGTGGGACTGGCGGTGCATGCGGTTGAAGAGGGTGACCAACGTACTGAGAATCTGGGCCGAGGCGAGACGCACATTGCGGTTTCGCTTGCCGACGAAGTGAGGTATCACCACAACGCGTCTGCCGGGCGTGGTCGACCGGATCGGCGTCGTGCATCGATTAACGCGATGAGTCTGCTGCGAAGAACCCTACAAGGCCTCTGAGCACTCACCCAATCTTGACAATTTGACCATTTCAGGAATCCAGGAGGGCGCATAGAGTTATATATGCGCACAACGGCGTTGCAGCTAAATGTTGGGATTTCTGGGGTCAATGATGAGAATCAGAATGTTTCGGACGTTCTCCGTCCTGAGTGTTGTGCTTATTGCGACGATTGCCCTTGCATGTGGCACTGACGAACCGGCTGCCGTACCCGTGCCTACAGAGGTGCCAACGGTTGCGCCAACTGCGACTCCAGAACATGGATTGGTGCCAATTAACGTGAATCCGGAAGATGACCCTGCCGGATTCCTGGCTGCGTTGCCATCGGATGAGCAATCATGTATTCGAACCGCATTGGGCGACGGGCGGTTTGAAGAGTTGCTCGTGCAAACCGAAGACTCTTCGAGTGAAGAACTGGGCGCGCTACTTGGGTGTGTGAGTGACGAGACGATTGTTAACATCGCACTTGGTGTGGCACTAGCGGAGTCGAACCTGACACTGAGCGACGCTACTCTCTCTTGCGTGTCGGAGCGCCTGGAAGACGTAGATTTGAGAACACTACGGCTACTCGTTACGGATGAAGAGGCAGTCGATCAGGACACCACGGAACTATTGCAGTTTGGTATTTCAGCCTTCCCGGCGATCTTCTGTCTGAATGATGAAGAGCGAGCAGGCATTGGCTCTGCCGGAGCATCAGCAATTGGTGCGGAGATTAGCGGAACTACGATCGACGCTCTTGAGTGTGCATTCGATGCGGCCGGTCCTGACGGCCTGGCTACGATGCTGACTATCGTTGACGATCCGAGTGTCGCATCTGCAGAACTCCTGGCCGTAGCCGGTCGGGTGCTGGCGGACTGTTCTGTTGAACTGGAAAACTCAGGTTTACTGGGTGAAGGCTCTGACCTCGATCCCAGTGCGTTGCTTGAAGGCCTGCTGGGCGGGGATGATATTCCTGCGATTCCGGGCCTCCCTGACGGGTTTCTGGACGACCTTATTGCTGGTTCAAGAATGCCAATTTTGCCGGATCTGGATGATATTTCGCTGCTGCCGGATGACATCACTTTAGAAGAAGTTGCGGCTCTATCTGCTGAGTTACGATCATGCCTTGAGGACACGCTGACATCGGATCAGATTGCACAGGTGGATGGCCTGCCCGGCGGTGGTGGTATCCCAGACGTGAGCGTAATGATCGCCCTGCTTGAGTGCGGGGATGGCACTGCTGCGGATTCAGGCATTGAACTTCCCATTGGTGCGGACACGTTGATCTGCCTGGTGAAGGAGCTTGGAGAAGAACAGGTCAATGGAATCTTCCAGGGAACGGTTCAGCCCAGCTTCTCGCTAATCACTGCAATCTCCACCTGCGGATTCGATCTCGCTGATCTATCTGGCTGAGTTATCTGCGTAGCAAACTAGCGCCGTGACATTTGTGTGTGAAATGCCTCACCTGATCAGGAAAGTTGATCATTGAGGCTTCACCACTGGCCCGACCGAGAGTAGACTCACTCGACCGTAGAGGTCGCGACTATTCGCGCCCCGAAAATACTGTCAAACGGGATATGCACACACGATGAAAAGCGTAGCCGCAATCGATGTAGGTCATGGCAAGCCACTGGTCGTCGATGAGATTGAACTACCAGATCCAAGACCGGACCAGGTAATAGTCAAACTCTACTCAAGTGGTGTCTGCCACTCTCAACTCCACCAGATGCACAACGCCGCAAACGCGCGCCCGATGACCCTGGGTCATGAAGGCACCGGCGTCGTTACGCACATTGGCAGCGACGTTACCCACGTAAAAGAGGGTGACATGGCCATCGTCACCTGGGTACCCAGAAATGCCAAGCAAGGCCGCTGGGCACCAGAACCGTCTGGCGTAACGTACCGGGAAGAAGAAGTGTCTGGCGCTGTGTACACGTGGGGCCAGGATGTTCTGACCACTGGTGAATATGTTGTCAAAGTTGATGATGATGTTCCAAAGGATGTCTCGTCAATCGTTGGTTGCGCAATCCTCACCGGATCAGGTGCTGTCCTGCACACGGCCGGTGTGAAGCCAGGAGACTCCGTGGCGGTCTGGGGCGTTGGCGGCGTTGGCATCGCCGCGGTTCAGATGGCGAGCATTCTTGAGGCCTATCCAATCATTGCGGTAGACCTTGATGACGCGAAACTTGCCTGGGCAAAAACCATGGGAGCGACCCACACCGTGAACGCGGCGAATGAAGATGCCGTGGCGCGAGTGACTGAACTATCCAACGGTGGAGTCGACTATTCGTTCGACGCAATTGGGTTCAAGATCACTACAGAGCAGATTCTGCCTGCTACTCGCAGTGGAGGCTCTGGTGCAGAGAACCATGGCGGTATGGCCGTTCTCATCGGTATGCCGCAGCCTGATCAGGAGATGACGATCTGGCCGGGACACTTCATGTTCCACCAGCGTCGCTACCGTGGCAGTCTTGGGGCAACCTACCCGGATAAGGACTTCCCGATGTACTTGCGTCTCTACAAAGAGGGCAAGTTGCGGTTGGACGACATGGTGACCCGACGCTACAAGCTGGAGGATATCAACCAGGCGTGCAACGACTTGCAGTCAGGTGAGATCACCGGCCGAGCAATCATCGAATACGACGTGACCTAGGCCGAAGGTTGTACTGGAAAGATAAGAGGCGCGGCGAAAGTCGCGCTTCTTGGTTTAACGTGATTTGTGGAGGGAACTACGTCTGGTCTGCTCGCATCAGCAGGACCGCAGTTGCTTGCGGCTCCGTGATCATGAGGTCGTGGCCGGTGGAGAATTTTTCTACTGGCCAGCCAAGTTCTTTTGCTCGCTCAGCGTGCGTGATGAATGCCGATTGCTCGCGACCCTCGCCGGTGCAGAGAACATAGGTGCCGGGTACGGGATTGTTATTTGGTGTGCTCAGTTGGGTTGCTTCCTGAACCGTGGCGAGAGGGTGGGGCGTCAGCCGCTTTGCCAGCCATGAAAGATCGTTCAAATCACGCACGCCCATCAGACTGCCATCGACAATTGGCGGCACCGGGATCTTCCAACCGTCGCCACGCTCAATTGCGCTCTTACGAAGCGGTGAGTCACTGTCTTCGCCGACCTGTACCTCGCCGTGGGTGGGCACCATCGCATCCAGATAGACCAGATGCTTGAGCCTGTCCTCAATGTACTGAACAGCACCACTGATCACCAGTCCACCGTAGCTGTGACCAACCAGGACCACATCGGTGAGTTCCTCAAATAAGATCGACGCCGTCACGTCCTGAATGTGAGTGGTGAGATTGACGTCACGTGTCAGCAGGTGAGATCTCTCTCCCAAACCCGTGAGTGTCGGCGTGAAGACGCGGTGCCCGGCAGCCTCAAGGATTGGCCGCACCTTCCACCAGCACCAGCCACCGTGCCATGCGCCGTGAACCAGAACAAATGTAGTCATGAGCCTTAGTTTGGGTACTCCGCTACTGCGCGTATGATCACGATTGGTGTTACTGCCGTAAGCATTATGGCAACGATGAGCCGCATCAAGGTCGAGCTGACTTTACCGGTCTGTGTGGCGCCAATGTAGCTGCCAACCATTCCGGTGACACCCATGACGATTATCACGGCCACATCGAAATTGACATTCACGGCGTGTCCAACAAATCCAAATACGCCAGCAAGTACACCAATGGCGTTATTCGTACCGGCCGCGTAACGGGGATCCATCCGAAGCACGTTGAGCAGCACGGGAAGCCTCAACGTCCCAAGGACCAGCCCGGCAGCGCCGCCAATCAAACCAATGATCACGCCCAGTCCGCTGTCAGCCGCCAATCGTTTGGGTCTGATATTCGAAACACCGGTAGGGTCCGTGATCACCGGCGGAGGCCGATGGCGTATTGGTCGCAACGGTTGCCGCACCGTGGTGTACCACTGTCGGTATGTGCTCAAGGCGGAAATGGCCAGAATTCCGGCGATGACTGATAGCAACATCCACGACTTAACATCGTCGGCAAATAGGCCACCCAGGAACGATCCGACAATGGCCGGAATTCCGATAACCAGTACAACTCGGAATACGATGCGACCACTCCGCCAGTGCGGCCATGAAGCGGTTGTACCGCCCAGGATACTGACGCCAAGGTTCGTCCCGGCGGAGATCACAGGGTTGAACCCAAGTGCCAGCATTACAGGCAACCGGATGACGCCAAGGGCTACGCCAAGCATCCCAGCAACTATGCCAAAGATGAATGAGAACACGCCCAGGAATATGTATTCCCCGAGCGACGCGTTGAGAGGCGACCAGTCGATAGCCAGAATCGGCATATCAATCACTGGTTCCGCTCCGGCGCGCGTCAAACAGTCGTGATGGCCTCTTTCGCCAGCTCACAGAATTCACGGTGCTCACGGGAAAAGTCCCGTGCCGCTACAGTCAGGTTCAGCTTCGTCACTCACCGGCAGCAATACCTGCCAGTTCCAGCATTCCGATTACCTCAGCCCGTGCCTGTCCATCTGGCTCTAGCGACGGGTGGCGGGCAAACGCTGAGGTCTTCTGGAACACGCCTCTGTGGACAAGAATGTCTTTGTAGATCCAGTTGGCGAGACCCAGTCCCTGGGCCAGTGTGCGGATGATTGCTTCGTACTTGTTGAACTCAACGCGAGCTTCTGCGCCCTTACCTGCCTCCCACAGATCCCAGACACGAACGAAGACGTCTGGAAGTGTTGTACCAGGCATGCAGCCAACGGCTCCGCGATCCAATTCTTCAATGAAGAACGCACCACCGGCTCCACCAAAGAGGATAAGACCTGAGTCTCCTCGAGCCGTCGCTGTCTGAGCCATGCGCGGTAGGGTAGGGGGAGTTTCAACCTTGATGTAGCAGAGGTTCTCGTGCGTACGCGCCAGAGTAGCGGCAAGCCCGGGACCGATTTGGGCTGTTCCCTGGTCCTGCTGGAATATAGGTATCGTGACGGCTTCCGCGATTCGACGGAAGTACTCGATCACTTCGCTTTCTGGAGAGGGAATAAACGTTGGTGGTCGGATCATCAGCGCATCTGCGCCCAGCTCTTCGGCTCGCTTTGAGTAGTGCACGGCAAGGTCGGTTCCTTGCTCACCGGTGTTGATAACGATCTTGGTACGACCGTTGGACTGGTCGACTACGGCCTTGGTGACCTCATCGCGCTCTTCTTCTGTGAGTTTGTAGACCTCACTCGCAACGGCGATGCCCAGGCCGTGAACACCGTGGCCGATAGCCCATTCGACTTCATTGCGGAGATCTTCGAAAACGATTCGACCCTGAGCATCGAACGGCATCGAAAGGATGGGATATACGCCCTGCATTGAGCGGTCTGGCATAGAAGATTGCTCCGGAGACTGGATACTGACTGGTTGGTGATCAGAGACCGGATTCTCTTACATCTTGAATCCAGCGGAAAGGGGTAGCCGGAAATAAGGCTAGTCGGCGGGCTCCTCAACGGCGTTTTTGTGGACGGTAACCTTGCCGGGCTGAACGATCACAACATCGATGCGCCAATCAGCGTTTTCGGCACCTGTTTCCTGCAGATAGTTCTGCGCAGCCGCAACTAGATGGACCTGTTTTTTCGTTGTGATCGCTTCTTCTGGCGTGCCGTATGCACCACCGAGCCGGGTCTTGACCTCAACGAATACCAGCGTATCGCGGTCTTTTGCGATGAGGTCTACTTCACCACGGCGTGTGCGGTAGTTGCGCGTGATGATCTGATAGCCCATGCGCCGAAGTTCGCGCTCTGCGCTTCGCTCGCCAATCTGTCCGGACTTCTTCGGGTCAGTCAATGTGTTGACCTTCAGGCTGACTCGCCGGCGACCATCTGACGAATTGGCGCAAATGATCTGCGATGAACAGGGCAGGGGCCAAGCCGTTCGATAGCCTCCATGTGCGTTTTGCTGCCGTAGCCCTTGTGTCCAGCGAACCCATAGCCCGGGTATCGGGCATCGAGTACGTCCCGCATCAGCGTGTCGCGATCTTCCTTGGCGACTATCGACGCAGCTGCAATCGACTTGGACAGTGAGTCGCCTTTGATGATGGATGTTTGGGGGATGTCGATGGCGGGCAACTTCATGGCGTCGATCAGTAGGTGCGTGGGCTGCGGATCGAGGCACTCGATGGCGCGCTCCATGGCCCTGCGGGTCGCCGGTGCAATTCCAATGGTGTCAATCTCACTAGATGATGCGGCGCCTATGCCGACAGACACTGCGTGTTGATGAATGTGGATGCACACGGCGGCGCGGCGTTTTGGCGATACCTGCTTGCTGTCGCGAACGTCCTCGAGCCACGTTGCAGTGGAGTCGATGAGGCTTGCTGGCAATATGACGGCTGCTGCGACCACTGGTCCTGCGAGAGGGCCGCGACCCACTTCGTCCACACCGGCTATGACCCCGACATTGGAACCCTTGGATTCAAGGAGTGAAGTTTCATACTCCCATCCAGTAATGGGCATGGAATTCTGCAATGCGCGCTCCGCGTTTCTGAGCCATCAACCGATTCGAGTTGAAACGAGGATAGCAATGCGGGCTGCGCTCAAACGAGAAACGCTGGGAAAACGCCCATGGGTTACCCTTGGGGTACTCCGTGGGTTAGTTGTTCAGGCCGCGCAACATGCCGCGGATGAAAGCAACCTGACCCACGTGCTCAGAGGCCTCGATGATCAGGTGGCTTATCACCCCGTTCACGTCTGGACCTTCCGGATCGCGCCAGTGACGCCCCGGGAAGTTTTTGCCCAGATCCTCATCGGTCAACGATGTGACGACTTGAAGTGTGCTCTCGTGCACGGCGTCGAAGTACCCCAGGACGCGCTCGATATCGAGATCGGGGAACGACGCAATCTGCTCCATGGACATGCCGTAGCCGTTGCCTTGAGCTGGAAGGCGCAACGCTTCGCACCATCGTCCACTGATCCACACTTCATCCTGCCCACCGACGTATCGAGTCATCCACATGTCCTCAACACGTGCGATGTGCCACGTGAGAAATAGCGCGTGATTGGAGTTTGGCGATGGTTGCCAGCGCAACTCCGAAGAAGTGAGTCCATCTAGCGCAGTCCGGAGTGTCTCTCTGTACTCAGTAAATGCGGCGGTGGCGACGTCTCGAAAATCCAATGAATGTGTCCTGTTGCGGTGGGAGTTTGATTGCAGAGGCAAAAGGATACCGCGCATTGTCTAACTGCGCGACCCAATTACGCGCCCTAAATACGCGAGGGGAGTGCTTCCGCGAATTACGCGATTGCGACGGAAGCCGGCTCCGGCTGAGCGTTCCTCACAGGGAGCTCAATCGTGCCACCGCCAAGTACGCGATCGCCATCGAAGAAGACCACTGCCTGTCCCGGTGTGACCGCGCGTTGCGGTTCGTCGAACACAACAGTCGCACCTGAACCAGTTGACGTGATCGTCGCAGGGACGTCTGGTGCCTTGTAGCGGATGCGCGCCAGTCCACGGATCGGTGAATCAGGCGTCGCGCCATCAATCCAGTTGACCTTTGATGCGATCAGCTCACTTCTCAGCAGCGCGGCCGCAGGGCCAAGCCACACAGTTCCGGACTCCGCGTCAATCTCTGAGACAAATAGCGGTTTGCCACCACCGCCGGGCAGACCGAGTCCCTTGCGTTGGCCGATGGTGAAGTTATGGATACCATCGTGCTCACGCAACGTTTCACCGTCGGGGCCAACCAGCTTGCCGGGTCTGGGTTCCTCGATACGTGGCATTACGAAGTCCCTGTAATCACCATCAGGGATGAAGCAGATGTCCTGGCTGTCTGGCTTGTCCGCA
Source organism: Dehalococcoidia bacterium (assembly GCA_963579925.1). GTDB lineage: Bacteria > Chloroflexota > Dehalococcoidia > Lucifugimonadales > Lucifugimonadaceae > UBA1151. The sequence goes on from CAUZJA010000036.1 coordinate 12,779, forward strand.
ACCGCTAGACCACCGTCTCTGGCGATTTGGCGTATCTCAGACTTCTGGTATCCACCAACCGGGAGGAGCAGCTTGTTGAGTTGATTCTGACCGAGCGTGTACAGCACATACGACTGATCCTTGCCCGGATCCACACCGCGTAGCAGCTGGTGTGGGTGAGCGGCCGTATCGATCTGGGCGTAGTGGCCCGTCGCAATCATTTCGGCGTCAAGAACCGCTGCTCTCTCCAACAGGAAGTCGAACTTCAGCCGGTCATTGCATGCCAGACACGGGTATGGAGTGCGGCCCTTTGAGTATTCATCCACGAAATAGTCGATCACGTGCTTCTTGAACTCGCGCTCAAAATTCAGGAAGTGATGACGCGCACCAATCACACGACACACAGCGCGCGCATCCGCAACGTCCTCAAGAGAGCAGCATGAACGGTTTAGTCGTGCTGCCTCGTTAGTTGGCGCGTTGAACAGGCGCATGGTGACGCCGATAACTTCGTATCCAGCCTGCTGTAATAGCAGTGCAGCGACGGAAGAATCGACTCCGCCACTCATTGCGACAACGACGCGTTGGCCGTTGCCCGCTGGAATATAGGGAGGTGTTTGGATGGAATTCACTGAATTTAGACCGTCTCAAGTTGTGTCATGACATCTATAATCTTATCAATGATATCTAGTACACAACCTACCGAAGAGTCAGAACGACTCGAATCTGAAGGCATCGCCCGTCTGGCATTGGACGTAGCGTCTGATCACCTCGGATCAGATATCGCCCTCCTGGATATCAGCGAGGTGAGTGATTTCACCGATTTCTTTGTAATAGTTACCGGCGAAACTTCACGCCATCTGGAAGCTGTTGCCAGCGACGTGACGCGATCACTCCGGAAAGAGAAGAAGGTCCGCCCATTGCACCGTGAAGGCACAGGGCTGGGCGGTTGGATTCTGGTGGACTTCGGTGATGTCGTGCTCCACGTCTTCGACCGCGAAACCAGGGAGCGATACGCACTCGAACGCCTGTGGTCCCGCGGCCGTGAGATCGTGCGAGTTCAGTAACCGCACAGGCACCGCTCTGGATCCGACTCAGCTATGTTGCTCTATCCCATGTTCTGAGGCTGAGCTCCACTGAATCTCAGGCCGAGCGATAGCTACATCTGTTCTGCGCTCCCCAGTACTTGTAATTCGCGCCCCTTAATTTATGATTACAACGAATACTTCCCAATACACCTGTGAAAGAGCGTGAATATCAGCAATTTGCTAGAGGGGCAGCAAAATCGCAAGTTAGGCGGACCATCGACGTCCGCCGATCTCATGACGGCCTTTACCCTGAGATGGCGTTTCGTGATCTCACTGTTTGCGCTCGTGTTGGTTGCTGCTTGCGGAAGCGACACGACCTCAGCGGAAGGAATAGTCGGCCCACTCCCCACGCAGCAGGTGGATGAACTCACTAAGCCATCAGTAGATCCCGCGTCGGAATTGATTCCCCTCGATGACACGCCGTTTGCTGAGATTCTCCGAATGATTCCGGACTTGCCGGAATTGCGAGAGCAAATTGCTCTCGAGGATTTTTCGGGCTTGAGCGAATTGTATGGAGTAGATCGGCCAACATCAGCTGATCTGGATTCAGCGGGGGTAGCTTTCGCGGATTCGTTGCTCTCAGCCGTGAGTTCAATGCTCGGCCCCGGACGTGTGGCCGACGCGCCGTGGATATCAGGGTTCCATGAGTCCCGTGACCGTGTAGACCTCTGGAACAACCTTGGGTTCGATCAACGAAACGTTCAGTTGTCCGCTCTTGCTGGGCGCGGGAACTTCAAGCTGGATGTACTCACGGGTAACTATGATCTCGCCCCGACATCTGATGCCATCTCGGCTTGCGAGGAGTGTCAACCGCACACGCTCCAGAATTACCGTGAGGTTGAGTACCTGGGGTGGGGCTAGGACGGAGCTGCTAACTTGCGCATGCGCTTCAAAGCCCCGATTTACAGTGCAGTGGGTGTAGGTGGACAGCTATTGGTTGTGTACGGAGCTGCGTATCGGGCACCTAACCCGGAATCATGGAAAAGGTGATCGACGTACGCTCTGGTGAGTTCCCGTCTCTGGCTGAGAACGAAGACTTCGCCCTGGTATTCCGCGGGCTGGCTATGGGCGGCGCAATCAACGCGTCGATCATTGCCGGGGATTACTCCAGTGCGGGCAGTCTCGTGGACAATGGGCAGGCGGTTGTTTACGGATCCAACACCGATGGGCGAGTCGTCGTTTCTAAATCTGTCAGCGGCTCGGATAGCGAGGCTGACGATATAGTTGTTCTCGATACCGGGGTGTCTCTTTTGAAGCCGTTCGAGTTGGCTGGCATGGGTGTCGGCTTCGAAGATGGCCGCAACTTTACGGTGGTCGCTCTTCTCCACGGGACGGCGTCAGCGGAGGAGGAGAACATACCACTTCTCCGCAATCGCGTTGATCAAGCCGAGTACGCAGACGGCAAGTCGTGGAGTGAACAAATCAGCGCGCTAGAGATCAACACATATGGCCGATTACTTGTGGCCCGCCTGTTCTATGACAGCAAAAACGTAAACTTGCTGGACCCCAATGGACTGCCCAGGTTGATTCTTCACGAGCCGTAGAGACCGGGAATGCGCGTGGTGGAAAAGACTTCCACAGTGGCGTGCGTTTCTATGATAGTGAAGGTATGTGACTGGTAGCGCGGTTTAGGCCTCGATTATCCAGGGTCCGTTTGCGCGGTGGTAGCTGATGATCTCAGACTCATCGAAGAAGATTGGCAGTTCGCGCTCAGCATCCTGAACTTCGGCTGAACCGTGGATCAAGTTTCGTCCGATGTCAGTCGCGAAATCACCTCTAATCGTCCCGGGCGCAGCATCCTGCGGATTGGTAACTCCCATGAGTCGGCGTGTGTGTGCAACGGCGTTGGGGCCAGATACAGCCATGGCAACCACTGGGCCTGATGTGATGAAATCAACCAGTCCGGCGTAGAACGGGCGCTCTGAGTGTTCAGCGTAGTGCTCGGCAGCCATCTCACTGGTCATGTTGACGATCTTCAGGCCGATGATCTTCAGGCCGGTCTGCTCAAGTCGAGTAATGATTGGGCCGACAAGTCCGCGCTGCACGCCATCTGGCTTGACGAGGACAAGGGTTCGTTCGGACGGCATTGGATTTCCTTTTGGTGTGGTTGAACGGCGAAGTGGCCGTTCACTGAATAGCTATTTTGGTTTCGATATCGACGGAGGTCGGGCATAGTCCGGTTCAAGATCATCGTCATTGGTGACTTCACCGGCAGCGTGGAGTGCTGTGACGATCTCGATCAGACTGATTGGCGACCTCGTTGGTTGCTCTGTCGATAGTATCCGAGATGGTGCGATCAGGTCAGTAAGTTTTTCGCATGGCTCGCCACAAAATAGTGCGTTTCCAGGGGCTTGTTTAACTAACTCTTTGAGCGGACTCACGCCACGACTGGCGGGTTCGACGACGTTCCCACTGGCGGCCGAATCGAATCGCCCCCACGCCACGCCGGATGAACCGGCATCGATCAGGGATATGACATCGGCATCTTTGCCGAGATGCGGCCACGCCTCAACCAGAAACGTTGAAATGCCGATGAGCGGAACGTCATTCGCCATGGTGAGGCCGCGCGCTGTGGCAATGCCAACCCGAAGCGCAGAGAAGCCACCGGGCCCCTTTGCGACGGCGATCAACTCCACGCTGTTCAGAGGGATATCTGCTTCGGCCAACACTTCGGTGACGGATGGAAGCAGTTCACGGCCGTGATTCTGATTTGAGCGCCACGTTTTCGCTGCCGACTTCTCGCCACTTGAGACGGCAACTCCAGCCCAACGTGTGGAGGTATCGATTGCCAGGATTGTGTGGGTCACCGGCTAATCACCGCGCTCAATGCCTCGACCAGACGGTCGGAATCAGGCCCACCGCCAGAAAGCGTGATTACCCTCTCGTCATCACTAGAGCCGCGATTCATGCTGACGTGCAGCGCGTCCGGAGGGAAGGCCCCTTCTCCACGTTCAGGCC
>CAUZJA010000037.1:0-16761 GCA_963579925.1 Dehalococcoidia bacterium
TATTCATATCTGCCACTCATCGGTGATCGGATCGTAGATCTCTGAAATGCTGTGCGTTTACACAATGGACAACGGGTTCAGGAACTCTTACGCAAGAATGCGCGAGTCGTATCCACCGCCAGCGGTAATCAGATCGCCCTCAGCGAACCGCTCAACCCGGAAAGGCGTCATGTCTACGAACGACGTTTTACCGTCCAAAATCAGATCAGCCATGAGATGTCCAGCCGCCGGGCTTAATTTGAATCCGTGGCCGCTGTACCCCGCATCCACGAACAGTCCCGGCGTTCCTGGCACCGCTCCAAACGCCGGTTGGAAATCAGGCGTGCAGTCGTAGACGCCGGTGTACCCCTGCCGCAACCTCGCGTTCTCCTGATTCGGATAGCGCTCGGCAAATCGCGAGGCCAGCTCAACTTCTACGCCCTGCCTCGGTGCGCGTTCTGCCTCAACCTCATCATCAGGTTCGCCCTCAAGCGGATCGTGCACGCCGATGAGCGTGAGTCCGGGGCCGGTAGGGCGGTAGTAGCCCAGCGAGACGTGGTCTGAGATCACAGGATGTGAGTCGCTCATTCCTGGGGCGCGCTCAACGATCGCAATCGTGTGGCGAATGGGGTTAATCGGCATATCCACGCCCACCTGTGCCAGTAACGCAGACGTTCGGAATCCGGTGGCGAGGACCGCGTTTCCGGCGTTGATCGATCCTTTGTCAGTCTTGACCTCAATGCCATCGCCCTGCTTTGAGATCCCAAGCACTTCAGCCCCAATGCGCAACTCAACGCCCTCCCGAGCCGCTGCATCGGCGAACGAGTGCGCCGTGAGCGACCCATCAGCGTGGCCGGATGTGGGCTCGATACAGCCCGCAATGATGCCCTCCATATTCGTCGTCGGCTCCATCTCAGCAATCTCATCGTTCGTGATCATCCGTGCGGCAATGCCAATCCTCTGCTGCATCTCGACTATCTCTCGTGCCGGTTTAACATCGGCCTCCGGCAACAGGACCACGTAGCCAATCTGGTTCCACCCGCAATCGCCGCCCACCTCTTCCTTGAAATTCTTGAACATGTTCTGTCCAAACAGCGCCATCTTCGCCAGCGTCTCAAGCTGGTAGTGCAATCGGCTGTTCGCACTCGAGTACTGTGTGGCACCGGCGGCAATACCAGTCTTCTCAAGCAGCATAACCCGCCCGGCTCCACGCTTCGCAAGGTTCCAGGCAATACTGGTCCCGTGCACTCCGCCGCCAACTACAACAACGTCCGCTGTGTCCGTCATATTGTCCTCACTGTAATGGAAGGGCTATTTGACGGTGAAGTATAGGTGGACGGCTGCGCGCATGGCTGCTTTCTTCCGGTAGCGGCGGGTCTAAGTCCCGCTCTTGTGCAGTAGTCGTGCGTGTATGGTCGTATCAGGTGCGCGTCCCCGGGGCGGGTCTTAGACCCGCCGCTACCGAAGGTGGTGCGATTACTTCGTTCCCTATTGCGCTATCCCCCGACATCCGAGACCGATGCAGGATGACTGCTACTCGCTACTGGTCCGCCGCCCCGCGGCCATTGCCCGTACGGCAGGTACCTCCGCCAGATGCGCGATCAATTCAGGGTCAACGATCGACTCCAGACTCACGCCTCCCCTCTCTTGCTCAAGTACCCAGAATCGAGTGCCAAACCGCCGCGCAAACTCCCTGTCGTGAGTGACGGAGACAATCGTGCCGGGGAACTTCTCCAGCGCCAACTCGATTTTTTCTCTGGCCTCAATGTCCATGTGGTTCATCGGCTCATCGAGCAATAAAAGGTTCACGCCGCGCACGATCATCGCCGCCAGATCGAGCCGCTTACGCTCGCCGTAGCTCATCGATGTCACCGGGGTGAAAGGTGCATCTCCCTCGAATAGAAAGTAGTGCAGGTACGTGCGGGCCTCAGATTCCGAGTAGCCGGCGGCCTGCTGGATGAGGCTAACGGGCGTCATGTCCGCTTCCACGAACTCAACGTGCTGACGCAGGTACCCGGAGACAACCCCGTGCCCCATCACCACGGATCCGACTGTAGGCGTTAATTCACCCAGAAGCAGCCTTAGTAGAGTTGTTTTGCCGACACCGTTTGGTCCAAGGATGATTATTCGCTCACCATAGGTAATTTCCGAGTTCAGGTTGCGAAACATTTCTGTCTCGTCATACCCGCCGTACCGGAAAGCTAAGTCCTCGAGGCGCGCTACCTGATCGCCACTGCGTGCGACTTCCGGGAAGTCGATCTTTAGCTCCCAGTGCGACCCCGGTTTGTCCACTCGATCTTCACTGTCCAGATATCGATCCAGGCTCTTCTCGCGTGACTTTGCTTTCTTCGCAACCTTTTTGGAGAGTCGCCTGAGTTGGTCGTTAGTTGTGGCCTTTTCGGTACCGAGCGCCTGCTGTTTGGTCCGCCTGATATCGGCTTCCACGCGCTTTACTTCGCCCTGTTGGTCCTTGTACTCGGCAAGTTGGATGCGCCGCTCAGATTCCAGCCGCTCCACGAATCCGTCATAAGTTCCATGGTGGATGATCGCCTCTTGCGTGACGTCGTCCAGATAGACCAACTGGTCTGCAGAGCGATTCAGCAACATCCTGTCGTGCGTGATCAACAGCACGGCGCCCGTGAATCTCTTCAGGAAGCCCTCAAGCCACGCCAACGACTCTAAATCAAGGTGGTTCGTGGGCTCGTCCATCAACAGCGTGCCGGCGTTGGAGAACAGCAGACTGGCGATGCCGATGCGTGTCTGCATACCGCCGCTGAGTTTGTCGAACGGCATATCGAGGAGGCTGGCGGAAAGGCCGACGGCCCTCATGGCGTGTTCGATCTCCGCGTCGGTTTCATACCCGCCGAGAGCAAGGTATTGAGCCATCGCTGAGTCGTACGCGGCCACGCCTTTTTCTGGGTCATCGGATATCAGGCGGGCGGATTCATCGAGAGTCTCCCAGGCAGCCTCAAGGTCTGGGCGCCCTGACCGCACAACGCCGGCCACAGTCGCATTTGGAGCAGCATTGATCTGCTGCGGGAGATAGCCCACTCGCGAATCATGTGCAATAGAAATCGACCCTTAGTCAGGCTTGATCTCACCCGTGATAGCGCGCATCAGAGTTGATTTCCCTGAGCGATTACGGCCAATCAGGGCCACACAAGTGCCATGATTAACTACGAAGGATACGTTTGATAAAAGTGAACGGACGCCCAGATTGATGGACACCCCGGAGACAGACAGTCCTGAAATAGACACAAGTGACACCTGCAAATTACACGCGACGCGAATGCGGCGCGCTGCTACTAACCGGAATAGATGGTTAGAGCAGGTTCTTCAAGAGTAAATACGCTCCACTGGTGGCTGTCGGTCCGAAAAGCCTATCAGCCCAGTTAAGGCGGCGTAGCCTAGCCTAGATTCGGTAGTACTTCTCCGCGTTTCCCCAGAAAAGCATGTCTCGCTCGGCCTCCGAGAAATCGCTGACTATCTCATCGTAGGCGTTCCAGAGTCGAGAGTACGTCGTCATCAGCTTATCGACCGGAAAGTTGCTGGCAAACATGCATCGGTCCACTCCAAGTATCTCAATTGAATGCAGCACCCACGGCCGTATCATTTCTGTGGTCCAACTTTGATCCATCATGCTCAGAGCCGAAATTTTCATGGATACCTGCGGTGCCTCAGCAAGAGCGCGCAAGCCAGCCCGCCAATCATCAGCCAGATCGGCGTTCAGGTCTTTCGGAATGGCGGTATGGTTCACGATGATGGGGACGTCTGGAATCTCCTTCGCCAGCGTCGCGGCCTCCTGCAGTTGCCACGACCAGATCTGGAGATCGAACGACATATTGTGATTCGCCAGCAGTCGATATCCTCGTTGCCAGTCGGGATTGCTCATCAGGTGGGCCTGCTCAGTGGACCGAAGGCCCGGATCATCGGCATAGTTGAGCATGTGCCTGATACCGCGCATGTTTGCATGTTCTGCATGGCGCATCAGCGTGTCGTCAACGTCTGGGGCGGTTAGGTCGGCGAATCCCACAATCGCATTTGGCATGCTACGCGAATTCGGATCGTCCGCCACGCCCTGCAGCCATGCGGTCTCTTTCACCGGATCATCGTTGTGGTCGAACTCAGCCTGAACGTGCACAGACTTGATCAGATCCAGTTCCCCAGCGTCACGATGAAGATCGTCAATCAGGTAAGTCTTACGGAAAGAACCGTGGTCACCAACAAAGTCATCGGTCAGGTCCATCAGCCATGGATAGTAGTTGTTTTCCAGGTCCCACAGGTGGTGATGGGTATCAATAATTTTCAACAAGCCGGAACTCCTGTGGTGTGCTCGCTGCGCTTCGGAGGCGCCATCCTGAATACGGGGCCTGAACACGGGGAATCAGGCAATGATTGGCAGTTTCCTCCACGCCATATCAGCGGAAAGGCCTAACGCCTAATCAGTGCCCGGATTCTATTCTGGATTGAGCAGCCGTACTGAACCGGTCTACACTGGTCTTTGCTGGAGCCGAAACCCCCTAATTGTTCAACTTGCGAAATGCCCTCAGAGAACCGGGACGAAATTCGTCCGCCGGTTTTCTCTTCGCGAGCGCGAGTACGCGTGCAGAGTGGCTCTGGATCATGGGCCGATTCTTCCTGGCGGCACTCGCCACGGCAGGCCTGATCTCATTTATCGACGATAGCGGTGCATTTACCTTCCTGACCATCGTCACCGCTATTGGGGCGCTCGTAAACCTTGGGCTGATGGCTGCTCTCATTCGTGGCCATGTGCAGAAGGTATTCGTTGGTGGCCTCGCGCTTGATCTTGTTATCGTGCTGGCTGTATGGACCGGCTCTACGTGGCTACTTGGTGATTCGACTCGATTGAACGACGTCCACCTCGCTACACTCCCAATTCTTGCAGCCACCGCCGTTCGACTGGCTGGCTGTTGGGTGCAGCACAGGGCCTCATATTCGCCGCATGGCTTATCGGCGCAAACCTGATACTGCTCGACCCGGGTTCATACGTCGCCAGTCAGACACCGATTCAAGCACTACTCATCGCCACATCAGCAGCGTTGACCGTATGGCTGGTCGCTCGGATGCGCGTTGAGCGAGAGAACGCTGCATCGCAGTGGCTTGAGTCTGAATCACTGGCTGATCTCAGCAGGGTGCTTGGGTCTGCCACAGATTTTGACGAAATATACAGCCACGCCGCAAATAGCATTCGCAATCTGATTGCATTTGATCGGATGAGTCTCCTGACCATTGACGGAGACAGAGGTTCCATGAGCCTTCGCTACATCGACGGCGTTCAGGAAGTCGCATCCACCGATGACCGGGTGTCCGAAGTTAAGCTGGCAAGCTTTGCCGCTGACACCGGGAGACCGGTTCGAGTCTCCAGAGGGTCACTATCGGACGCCAGTTCAGATAATCAGGGCGGCGTATTTGACTCTTCGATCGCCGCCCCTATTCAGCACGATGGCCGAGTCATTGGTGTGCTCTCACTGCATGCTCAGCAGGTCGACAGCTACAATCTGAATCACGAGCGAATCATTGATCGAATCGCTGATCAGATCTCCGGAATCCTTGCCCGAGATATTACCCATGCTCACGAAGTTGAGCTTATTGAGCGACAGGCGACGCTGGAGATCGAGAACGACGAACTCGAGAAGCTGAGCCATGAGCGAGCCGAATTTGCCGCCGCAGTGGCTCACGTGTTCAAGACGCCACTTGCCACAATGATGGCCTTCACAGAAGTCCTGAAGGCGCAGCGAGAGGGCAACTTGAGCGAGCGTCAGATGGATCATCTCTCCACCATCCAACGCAACGGCATAAGTTTGCTCTCGTTGTTGGACGATCTACTTGCCGTGACTCGATTTGGTGCCGGCGTTATGACCGTTCAGCACAGTCGATTCGACTTCCATGAGTTGTGCGTTGGGATATCAGAGCGATTCGAAGCAACCGTGGCCAGACATGATCAGATATTTGAAGCAAATCACCCCGATGGCCCGATGCCAGTTGTGGCTGATCGAGCTCGGATAGATCAGGCCCTGTCCAACCTGTTGAGCAATGCCTGTGTCTACTCGGCTGAGGGTGCAACAGTGAGGTTCACTGTGAGCGTTGAAGACGATCGAATTGACTTTGCCGTCCAAGATGAGGGAATAGGAATCCCATATGAGGACCAGAGGGACCTGTTCGAACCGTTCTATCGTGTAGACAATGAAATTACCCGCTCCAACAGTGGAAGTGGCTTGGGGCTTGCGGTGACCCGTGTCATTGTTGAAGAGCATGGTGGAGACATTGCTCTCGACAGTACTCCCGGTGAGGGCAGCACGTTCTGGGTTTCACTGCCTGTATTGAATCAAGATCAGACCGAACTTTCGCAGGAACGGGCAGCTTAGGAGTGATGAGCAACTAATGGCACAACTGATGGTTGTGATCCGACCCGGTGACGAACGCCGGGATATGGTGCTCGCGCTCAAAAACAAAGGTCATCTGGTTCACGAAGCTGATGACGGCGGGTCAGCTCTTGAACTGATTAGAGTGCTCAGGCCAACCGTTGTTGTGTTGCACATTGATCTGGCGAACCCGGACGGGCTTAGCGTACTCAAAGAGTTGCGCCGAGTATCGACCACAAAGCGCCTCCCCGTGATCTTGCTGGGATCTTCAGAACGTGCGGCGGTCCGTGCTTCCGCAGTCCAAATGGGCGTGATCGACTACCTGGTCACTCCGTACTCAGCAGAAGACGTTGTGCTGCGAGTCGGTTGGGCCCTCAAGGCGAACGCAACGACTCCCGCGGTGCCGTGGGATCTGACGGATATTGATCTGGCCACGTTCCTGGCTGATGAACCAGAAAAGGCAGATGCACCTCCAGAGACCGCCCCGGTCGCAGAGACATCATTTGAACAAATAATGATGACGACCGACACCCTGCCGGGTGCGGCCATCTCCATGATGACTCCAGAGCGTGGCGGTGAGGTGGAGACGAGTGACGGCGTTGTCAGGGTTGAAGTCCCAGCGGGAAGCGTTAGGACACCGCTTTCGCTTGGCGCCGCTAGGGGTAAACGGCGGAGATGAGCCACTGGAAGAGTCTGTTCGGATTCGGATGGGCAGACGTATCGCGGATCTCACATTTATCGATCAGTCTGGAGCACCCGTCGGCGGGCCACGGCGTGATCGTCCAGTCAAGATATCCGTCAAATACGATGAGCGTGACATCGCCGAGTTGGGTTCAGTCGACGAGGTGACTCTTGAGCGATATCAAAAGGTGACCGGCGAGTGGAAGAACATGGAGGCTTCAGTAGACCTGAAGGCCCAGCGCGCTGTCACGTGGCAGAATGATTTCCGGGCCGGTCGTAAGCCATACGGCGGAAGCATTCTGGTGGCGAAGGGCGTGGGCCCAGAACTCAACCTCCTTGTCGATGCCGTTGAGGGAGCGGGATTCCGAGCGATTGTGGAGTCTGACGGACTCGCCGTGAGCAAACGAACAGAGGCAGAACTTCCAGATGTGGCCGTAATCGATCTGGAACTTCCACGTCTGGACGGTATACAAGTCTTGCGGCAGATCAAAGGCAACTCAGTCACCCGACCAACGTCGGTCATTTTGCTAGCGGACAACAATGAACGCACCCTTCACGGATCACTCATGACCATGGGCGTGCGAGACATCATCTTTAAGCCCTGGCTACCCGGCGACATTCAGCGTCGAGTTCAGCGCGCCTACCAATCCCGCAGAACGTCAAAGCGACAGCAACAGCGGGCGTTTGACCGCGTGAAGGCCCGCCAGGTCCGAAATTCACCAAAAGGCGAACGTCCCGCCACAGGCACTACGCGAAGGGTGCGCCGCGCCTCCTGAGTGCATGCCGCACGGGCAGATGAATCAGCCAGCGGCTAATCGTTCCGAATCAGCAGATTCCCTACCACGTCTATCGTGGCGGACGTGCCGGGGTGGATTACGGTTGTTGAGTCAACTTCTTCGACTATCGCAGGACCGGCGATTTGATCACCTTCACCTAGCCGATATCTATCGAACACGGGCGTGGGAACAAGTCCGCCTGACTCAGCGAAGTAAACGTCGCGCGTCTCTTTGATAGCGCCATCTGAACCCGTGCCTCTAGTTACCTCTTTGAGGTTGGGACGAGCAATCTCGCCACGGGCGGTCACTTGCATATTCACGAACTCGACTGGCTCTTCAGGAGCGTTGTGTCCGTAAGCTCGTTCATGGGCTACGTGATAGTCGGCCGTCACACCATCCAGCGTGACCTGAGTGATCGTCCCCGGTGCTAATTCCACGCTTAGTTCGTAGCTTTGGCCCACATACCTGACATCGGCATGCCGCTCGAAATCCATCTCAGACTCCGGAACGCCTTCCTTCACCAACGCATCTCGCCCAAGCGTCTCAAGTTCGTCCAGTATCGTCTCAATCTCGGAGGGAACGGAGTTAGAGACACGGTTGATTCGGGTACGAGAGTTCTCATGCTTGAGATCGGTGACCAGCAATCCCAACGCAGACGTAATTCCGGGACTCATGGGGATGATGGTTAGCGGCACATCGGTATCGATGGCCAGTTTTGTTGCGTGAACCGGGCCAGCGCCGCCGAATCCCACAAGCACGAAGTCTCTCGGGTCGAATCCGCGCTGCACAGAGATCAGGCGAAGTGCGTTCACCATCGCCGAGTTCGCGATCTCAACGATGCCATTGGCGGCTTCGAGCAGCGTCAGGCCCAGTGGCTCAGCGCAGCGCGTCATGATCGCTTTTTCTGCGAGATTCTTGTGCAACGGGACCTCCCCACCAAGGAAGTAGTCTGGATTCAGTCGACCGAGGACCAGATTCGCATCAGTGATCGTGAGTTCAGTGCCGCCCTGACCGTAGCAAGCCGGACCTGGATCTGCGCCAGCTGAGCGTGGGCCCACCCGCAGCACGCCGCCGGGGTCGACCCATGCGATAGACCCACCGCCGGCGCCAATCTCGACGAGGTCGATCACCGGCGTCCTGATGGGGTAGCCGCTGCCTCGGCCAGCGCCGGTGTCAGCACCCGCTGCAGCTCCAACTTCATAGTCTTTTGTGACTTTTGGTTCGCCATCCTGAATGAGCGCGGCCTTTGTGGTTGTGCCGCCCATATCGAACGACAGAACGTTGGAGTAGCCGATGGCATCAGCAACGTATGAGGCCGCAATAACGCCAGCCGCCGGGCCTGATTCCACCATGTACACCGGCCGCTCGACAGCCGCCTCGAAGGTGTAGACACCACCGTTGCTCTGCATCACCAGCAACTCGGATTCCAATCCGTCAGCTCTGAGTCGCTCTTCTATGGAGCTCAGATACTGGCCTACGATTGGCGTTATTGAAGAGTTGACCACGGCGGTGCTAGCCCTGAAATACTCCCGAAATTCCGGCACGATGTCTGACGAGAGAGATATCGCTACTTCAGGCATCACTTCATTGAGAATCTTGCCGATGCGTCGCTCATGATCCTGATTGGCGTAGGAGTGCAGCAGACACACGGCGATGGCCTCCACACCCTCCTCTTTCAGCTTGAGCGCGACGGTGCGCACCGCGTCCTCATCCAGAGGTGTGATCACTTCTCCAAGGGCGTTGAGCCGTTCAGGCACGCCGAAGCAAAGATAGCGTGGTACCAGTGGCGCAGGCTTCTCGAACTGTAAATCGTAGAGGGATGGCCTGATCTGGCGGGCGATCTCCAGCATGTCTCGGAAGCCCTTAGTGGTGATGAACCCTGTACGGGCCACATTGCCTTCAATAATGGCGTTTGTGGCGACGGTTGTGCCGTGAACCACGTATCCAACCTGCTCCGGCTCTACCGACGCCTCCTTCAGGAGCCTCGCGGCGGCGTTAAGGAAGCCGCGAGATGGATCGTCGGGCGTCGAAGGCACTTTGGTGATCTGGATCTCACCTGTGGTCTCGTTTATGAGCACGCCATCGGTGAACGTTCCGCCCGTGTCGATCCCTATCCGGTACTTTTCAGGGGTCAATCTGATGGCCTGTTCTAGTGCGCCGTTTCGCGCAACTGTCGGGTAGCTGATTCGTCTATGTTGCGACCGGTGCTGTCGATCTCAACTCGGTACTCAGTGCGCGCGCGCTCGGTGCTGACTTTGCCGTTCAGGACATCGTCGAGTACCAGTGATGGTTCACGTTCGTAGGGGTTTCCGTAGCCACCGCCGCCGCAGGTCTGGTAACTGATGACATCGCCCGGCTTGAGTTGGAGCGTCACCTTAGAGCCGAGTTCTATGGACTCACGACCGGGGTTTTGAATGTAGTACGCCTTCCGCCCGGCCTTCCCGCCGAAGAGACCCCACGGACCTGATATCTCGCGGTCAGCAAGAATCGTGAACTTGGCTGCAACATCCGGGAACTCATAATCGCGCCGCAAGCCCAGGCCACCACGCTGCCGGCCCGGGCCTTCCGAGTTCTCAATGAGCTCGTATCGGGAGATCCGCATTGGGTGTTTTGCTTCGGTCTCTTCCGCGGGCGCGTTCTCGGTGTTCTGTCCGTGCGCTTGAACGGCGTCAGGACCGTCCAGCGTCATGCGTCCGCCGTAGCCGCCAGCGATGGCCTCGTACGTGCACTTGTACTCGCCATCGGCCGGATCAATCACGCCAATTCCAACCTGGCACTGCATCGCCTTTGTGCCCGCCGGGACGCGGTCTGGCATGGCGTCTGAGAGTGCAAGGAATATCAGGTCATTGAGACGATCTTCCGTCTCCCAACCACCCACCACAGCGGCCGGCGGAGCAGCGTGCGTCACCGTGCCTTTGGGCGCGTGGACCTTCATGTTGCGGTAGAAGCCATCGTTGACTGGCAGGTCCTTGTCCAGCAGCGCTCGCAGGGCATACGCACAGCCGGAGAACGTCATTGCAAGCGTGGAGTTGATGGGCGCACGACGCTGCGGATCGGAGCCAGTAGTGTCAAAGAAAACCTCGTTCTCTTCGATCCGCACCTCGATAACGAGTTTGACTACCTTGTCGGTGAAGCCATCACTGTCGAGAAACCCTTCCGCCTTGTAGGTGCCGTTTGGCAGCCCGGCGATCTCAGACTTCGTCCGGCGCGATGTGTACTCCAGAAGTTCATTCATATAGAATAGCGTTTCGTCGTAGCCATACTGGTCGAAAAGGCTGATGACACGTCGAGTACCGATCAGGTTTGCCGATACCTGTGCTCGGAAGTCGCCCGGGGTCTCCCGCTTTGACCTGACTTGTGCCATTACCAGAGTGAAGATGTCTGAGACGATCTCTCCGCCTTCAACAAACTTCACCGGTGGGATGATTATTCCCTCCTGGTAGATCTCTTGGAACGCTCCCAGACTGGCTGGAGCACCACCACCAACATCAACGTGGTGCGCAAGCGTCGCCAAATATCCCACTGGCTTCTCGCCCAGCTCATCTGGAGCGCCAGGGTAGTAAACCGGCGCAATCAGCGTGATGTCGTTCAGGTGCGTCCCGCCGGAGTGCGGGTCGTTCACCAGAATCATGTCACCCGGTGCCATATTCTCAACGCCGTAGCTTCGGACGGAGCGCGGGATCAGCTCAACAAACGAACCAAGATGCACCGGCTGCGTGAACGCCTGCGCCACCACTCGCAGTTCGCTATCAAGGAAGGCACACGAGAAGTCCTGACGCGTCTTTACATTCGTGGAGTACGCGCTGCGCCTCAGCGTCGCCGCCATCTCCTCGGTGGTCGCAGTGAGTGCACTACGGATCACCTCAAACTTGATGGGGTCGAGGGAGTTGGTTCCAGTTGATTGCCCGTTTGAATGCATAAGGCGGAATTATAGGGCCGTGGGCGGGATAAAGGACACAGCTTGTGCCGAATTGGCTGTCGAATTCGTAACGTCTGCCGGTGGCAGTAGTCGACTGGCATGGCCTATATTTGCTCGTATGATCAGGAATCGAGCAGGTCTTGCGATTAAAACCGTGCGGCAAATTAGGCAGACGGCATTCCTCTACGGAGCGTTGTTATCGGCCATGCTGCTCGTCATCGCGTGCGGTGGCAACTCTGCCGACAGTCCACTGCCGACGTTTGCCAGTCCTCCGACGGTGACCCCTGTTGTGGTGCAGGATGCAATACCCGCCACACTTTCGACGGCACCGGCTGATGATCCCCTGCCTACAGCTACCGCGGGATCCGTTGCGAGCGCCACCTCAGACTCCGGGGTGCCCACAGTCCAAGCGGTGACGGTCATCGCCCCCACGCCCGAATTTGCTGCACCCGCAGTTACCGCCAACTTCGTGCCAGACAGCGTGAAACTCGGTGTTGGTGATGATTTACAAACGGTCCGAATTACGGCTTCGGGTATAGATCCACGGGCGAACGGCTATCAAGTACATCTGTTGCATCCAGAGAATATCGAGATCGAATCGATTTCGTGCGTCGGCCTATTCGACGGCGGCTTCGCGCTTGGCCCAGCACCACTGGACGATGGTGCACTAATTGGATGCGCCGTCCTGGGTGTAATCGGAGAGACGGCCGGTGAGGTCGTGGAACTCGTCCTCAAGCGGAAATCTGCAGGCGAGGCTGAAATCTCGATACGCGAAAGCAGCCACGAGGGCGATGCCTTCTTTTCAGAGTTCGTCTGGCCCGGCGATGAACCCGGCCAGCAAGCGATTTTGGCGGACGGAGTGTTGACGGTTACGGAGTGAGCGAGGGCGCATGCAATGCGCGCTACTTCACAGCCTGGCGAGCCCTCAACGTCTTCGCCTCGTCTACCGCACCGTCTGCTCCGATGACCACGCCGTACTCAGCCTCAGCGCGCTCACGTGACACCTTCTCGTCGCGTACGTCGCGCTGCACTAACTCCGGATCGCGATCAAACGGCAAGCCGTACCCGCCGCCGCCTGCTGTGCGGTAGGAGACTATGTCCCCGGGCTTCAGTTCGATGGTCGACTTGGAGTTTAATTCTCGATTCTCACCGTCCGGGTTGAAGACGTAACTGGCTTTTTCGCCGGGTTCGCCGCCATCGAGACCGTGGGGGCCTGCTTTGTCGCGGTCTGCAAGCACCGTGAACGTTGCCGGGCTGTACGGGAAGACGTAGTCGCGGCGTAGTCCAAGACCACCGCGGGTGCGTCCGGGGCCATCTGAGTTGTCGATCATTTCGTAGCGGGCGATTCGCACCGGGTAGTTGGACTCGGTCTCCTCGATGGGCGCGTTCTCCGTATTCTGGCCGTGGCACTGGACTGCATCTGGACCGTCTGAGCGTTCCCGTGCGCCGTATCCGCCCGCCAGCGTCTCCAGGAAGCAGTAATACTCGCCTGACGTGTCATCCTGGCCACCGAATCCGGCGTGGCACTGCATTGCCTTGGTTCCCGCTGGCACGCGATCTGGCATCGCCTCATGGAGTGCCTTGAAGATCAGGTCGTCCAGCCGCGCATGCGTTTCCCAGCCTCCGACCACGGGGGCAGGGTGGACGCAGTTCGTCACGGTGCCTTTCGGGGCGATCACCTGCACAAACTCGTAGTATCCGGCGTTAACAGGTGTGTCGGGGTCGATCAGTGCTCGAAGCGCGTATGCGCACGCCGAGAACGTCTGCGCGAATGTCGAGTTCACGGGCGCCTGCCGCTGCGGGTCGGAGCCGGTGGTGTCGAACACCACGCCATCATCGGAGATGGTGATCGCTACTTTGAGGATTACCGGGTTCTCGGTGAAGCCGTCGTTGTCGACAAACCCTTCCGCCTTGAACGTCCCACGGGGCAGTAGTGCTAGTTCAGCCTTGGTACGGCGGCGCGTGTAGTCGATGAGCGCATCAACGTACTTCTCCACCTCGTCCCGACCGTTGCGGTCCATGAGCTGCGTGAGCCGACGAATGCCCGTCTTGTTTGCGGCAATCTGAGCACGGAAGTCGCCCGGCGTCTCCCGCTTGGACCTGATCTGCGCAAGGATGAGCCGGAACACGTCGTCATTCATCTCGCCGCGCTTCACCAGCTTCACTGGCGGGATGATGATGCCTTCTTGAAATACTTCCTGGAACGCACCAACGCTGGCTGGTGCGCCTCCGCCAACGTCCACGTGGTGCGCCAGCGAGGCCATGTAGCCCACCAGTTCGCCCTGATAGTGCATTGGGGCGATGACGGTCACGTCGTTGAGGTGAACTCCACCGGAATATGGATCGTTGATGACCAGCATGTCGCCGGGATCAAGATTCTCAACCCCGTAGATGCCAACAGCCCGCGGCACCAGCTCAACAAATGACCCCAGATGCACCGCCTGCGTGAACGCCTGCGCCACGACGCGCAAATCGGCGTCGAAGTAGGCGCAGGAAAAGTCCTGACGCGTCTTTACGTTGGTCGAGTACGCACTACGGCGCAAGGTCGCGGCCATCTCCTCCGTTGCTTCAACGAAGGCGGAACGCATCACTTCAAACTTGATGGGGTCAATGGCAGTTGTCATGGTGCGCCGGATTATAGAGCCTTTTCGTTCAACAAGATCAGGCGGCAAGGTCAGGAAATCAGAGCCTCAGTCTGATGAGTCGCTG
Source organism: Dehalococcoidia bacterium (assembly GCA_963579925.1). Classification (GTDB taxonomy): domain Bacteria; phylum Chloroflexota; class Dehalococcoidia; order Lucifugimonadales; family Lucifugimonadaceae; genus UBA1151. The sequence goes on from CAUZJA010000037.1 coordinate 14,448, forward strand.
CCAGTCGGCTGAGCCTCAGCTTCAGGTGTAGGCGGTCCACCGGGTGCTCCACCGGGGCGGATGCCTCCCGGAGCGCCGCCACGTCCTCGAAGGGGAAGCACTTCCAGTTGTGTCGTAGCGATCCAGGCGATCGCCAGCAGAATAACTACCAGAATGAAAACATCCCCGATTGCGCTGGCCAGTGAACTTTGGAGGCCACTCACGACCTCCTCTACCAGGTTTGCCCCGCCATCTATCGAGGATGCCAGAGTGGTCTTGAGTTCAGCAAGTGCATCCGGGTTGATCAGGGCTTGCGGGTTTTCGGCGACTGATGTCAGCAGCCCATCCTGATGCGCCTGAGCCACCTCTCCCGTGAACGTCTCATCTAGACCATCGGTGTAGCGACTGACCATAAAACGAGCCGAATATCGCCAGCCCAATAGTGCCGCCGATCGACCGGAAGAACTGCGTGGACGAGGTGGCGATTCCCATCATATGGCGAGGGACCGTGTTCTGAATGGCGATTGTGTAGAGCGGGAATGTAGTCCCCATTCCGAAGCCAAACAGAACGATCATCCCAGTGGCAGCTAGTCGCCCCGTAGTCTCTGATATCTGAGTTAGCAGCACGGCCCCCGCAATCATCACAGCGAGCCCAAGCATTCCCTGTCGGCGGTAATGGCCACCAAGTCGAGATAGCGCCTGTCCGGAGATCGTCGCACCAAACACCATGCCCAGCATCATCGGCGTCAGGAACGTTCCGCTGGCAGAGGCTGACGCCCCCAGAACCGCCTGGAAATAGAGCGGGATAAAGATGATCGCTCCAAACATGGCGAACCCGGTCAGGAAGATGATGAATAGAGAAACTGCAATCAGGCGGCTTTTGAACATCTGCAGCTGGATAATCGGCTCTTCCGCCTTCGTCTCCCACCACACCAGGGCGATCAACATCACGGTTCCGAACGCCAGCGCTCCAATTACCTGCACAGAGCCCCACGCGTACTCCACGTCCGCCCAGGCCAGTCCAATCAGCAGTGGCACCACTCCGCTAATCAAGAGCAGCACGCCAAGATAATCGATATTGTGCTCCGTACGTTGGACGTGAGCATCTGGGAAATATTTAATGAAAAGGAACAATACTGGAATCGCAATCGGCACGTTCACGTAGAAGATCCAGTGCCATGAGATTCCGTCGGTGATCAGACCGCCGAGCAACGGGCCGAGAATCGCAGCGACACCAAAGACGCCGGTCATGAATCCCATGTACTTACCGCGCTCAGCCGGCGGGAAGATGTCTGCGATCGTGGTGAAGGCGTTCGCCATCATCACGCCGCCGCCAATTCCCTGAATCGCCCTGAATACGATCAACTGGTTCATTGATTGCGATAGACCTGCCAGAACGGACCCCACCAAGAAGATCACGATTCCGATCACGAAGAACCACTTCCGGCCATACATGTCGCTGAGTCGGCCGGCGATTGGAACTGCAGTGGTGGACGCGACCAGATAGGAGGTCGTGATCCATGTGAGCCGGTCGAACCCGCCAAGGTCAAGCACGATGCTCGGCAGGGCAGTGGCAACGATGGTCTGATCGAGCGCCGAGAGGAACAGCGCAAGCATTACGCCAGCCAGCGTGAGAATTACATCACGGCGCGGCAGCGTCGGAAAATCATCGCCCATTCCGGCCATACCAGAAGGAAGTCCTGCCTGCGGTTTGCCAATCATTAAACCCCGTTGTCTTCATCAATGGATCGCTGGTACTCAGCCACCGTGCCATCCATGACTTCGGTGAGCGTCACCGGCGCGCCAACCTCGCCGGACTCTAGAAGCGCATACGACAGCGCCAGGGCCTTCATGCCTACTGTGGCATCCACCTCAGGCTGCGCGCCTGAGACAGCGCATCGGGCGATCTCTTCGTACTCGATTGCCAACAGCGTGCGGTCGGCCTGCTCAAACGGCATGTCGTACGACGATATCGGCGCTTCCCCGAAGAATGCGGCGGTGATCTCATCATGTTTGAAGTCTGCTGGGAGCATGCTCAATAGGTCGTCGCCGGATATCTCGCTCCCATCGGCGTCCAGCTTGATCACGGCGCCGTTTACGCCTGAGCGCGGACCGGGCATGGTCATTGTCCCCAGCGAACCGTGAATGGTGCCCATCGCGAAGGGGTGTGCCTTCACCGCTTCCGAGACCGTGAAGTTGCAGATCACGCCCGATTCAAATCGGATCACGCCGAAGCCCGAGTCGATGGCATCAACCTGAACCGCCTCATTCTCAGCCTGAATGTCATCCGTACGGTGACCGTAGAACTTCTTGAGATTGGGGTGCATTTCGCGCC
>CAUZJA010000038.1:0-16557 GCA_963579925.1 Dehalococcoidia bacterium
GAGGGCGACTGATCTTCAGGACGAGGCCATCGCGATCGCCACGGAGCTCGGCTTGAAACCGCTGCTGGAGCGGCTGTTGGGGCAGCGGGAGCGACTGAAGGCGTAGTTCTCGCTCTACGTCGCCGCCAGGAATCCGATGCGCGGGTCTGAGAGTATCGGGACGACGCTGGAGGTGGTTCTGAGCGGTTGAACGCCGTCCCACCAGGTGATCTGTTCTATCTCTCGGGAGGCGATGGGTGTGCCCTCTATTACGCCGGGGATGAACACGTGGTGGGAGGCTACCGGCGAGCGGTGACTCATCACAAATGTGAAGTCGCGGGCGACCAGTCCTGTCTCTTCACGTAGTTCTCTTGCAGCGCCATCTTCCCGGGACTCGCCCTCGTTGATGCCGCCACCCGGCAGGATGAACATGTCCATGCCTTTGTCGCGCGTTAGCAGCACTAAACCGTTCTCAATAATCAGCACGGTGGCTCGTTGGCGGGCATCTTCGTCGGATCTGTACTGCAAGAGCGATTCCTCATGAACTTCTTACTTGATTTTGATTGGGTTGTTACTGCTGGCCCCATTGTGACCGGTTAAGCGTGGTGCTAGAGTTTATGTAAGTGAATAGCGCCGTCCTGCAAATGGACGGAACGCGGCGGACCTTTAAATCAGTCCAGAGAGGCTGGCAAGGCAGACCGCAGGAATATGTGCACGTCCGCGCATGCCCTGAACCTGCACCTCTTGTCGGCTGAGCCGTAAGAGGTTTTTTGTTGCCAGAAACTCAAAATACTGAACATAGAGAGATTCTAAACGCAAGCGAAATTCGCAGAGCGTTGACCCGTGTCGCTCACCAGATCGTTGAGCGAAATCACGGCGTTGAAGGACTTTCACTTGTAGGGATTCACAGCGGTGGTATCCCAATCGCGCGTCGGCTCGCTTCGGCTATCGAGGCAATAGAAAGGAGCCCCATTTTTGTGGGTGCGCTCGATCCTCGCTTGTATCGGGACGACTTGGGGACTGCGGCTTCGCAGCCTGTACAGCCAACTGAGATTGACTTTGACGTTGAGGGTCGGCCAGTGGTGCTGGTGGACGATGTCTTAGCTACTGGCAGGACGATACGCGCCGCTATGGATGCCCTGATCGACTTCGGAAGACCATCTTCTATCCAACTGGCGGTACTGCTGGACCGGGGACACCGGGAACTACCAATTCGCGCAGATTATGTTGGCAAGAACGTGCCGACTGCGTTTGATGAGCAGATCAAGGTGATGACGACGGAAGTCGACGGCAAGGATTCAGTCATCTTGATGCGCGGAGACCGAAGGGAGCCAATCAATGGCCAAGCGTAGTACGGCCGCAGCGATGGCCGCTGCGGAACGTAATCCGGCGGCACCGAGCCAGGCTGAAGCTGGCAACGGCGTTGCATCGGCTCGACCCGGCCTCTGGACCGAAGGTCGGCGGCACCTGCTGGACCTTGATGACATGTCCCGACCCGAGATCGAAGAGATATTGAGAAGCGCTGACGGCATGAAGGAAGTGCTGTCCCGAAACGTTCGCAAGACACCAGCTCTGCGTGGCAAGACGATCATCACGCTGTTCTTCGAGAACAGCACACGCACCCGAGTGAGCTTTGAGCAGGCTGGCAAGGTGCTTGGCGCAGACGTCATCAACGTCACTGCCAGTTCAAGCAGCGTCTCCAAAGGCGAGTCGCTGCTGAACACCATCAAGACGCTGGAGTCGATGCAGATCGATGTGCTTGTCATGCGGCATCCGCACTCCGGCGCACCATATTTCGTGGCCAACCACATCGACGCCGCCGTGGTGAACGCTGGCGACGGCACGCATGCGCATCCCACGCAGGCGCTCCTCGATCTGTTCACCATAGAGAGTCATCTGGGCGGTATCGCCGGCAAGAAGGTCGCGATCATTGGCGATATCCTCTATAGCCGCGTAGCGCGATCCAACCTCTGGGGCCTCAAGGCGATGGGCGCAGACGTCACGGTATACGGCCCTCCAACACTCATGCCTCCAGAACTGCGCAACAACCCAGACATCGCAACCCTTGCCGGTTCGATGGAGGAAGCGGTTGATCAGGCGGATGTGGTGATGATGCTGCGTATCCAGAAGGAACGTCAGTCGGCCGGACATCTTCCCAGCATGCGGGAGTATTCGTCTCAGTACGGACTCAATGCCAAGCGACTGAAGCTGGCGAAACCGGGCGCACTTGTTATGCACCCCGGCCCAATGAATGAAGGCATCGAGATCAGCCCGGACGTAGCCCACGGCGCACAGGCGGTCATCGAAGATCAGGTGGCGAACGGTGTGGCGGTGCGCATGGCCGTCCTCTATACGCACGCCGCGAGGGCTAGCGTTGCCAGATAAAAACATGAAATCAAAGGGCATCGCAATCATCGGCGGCCGGGTGATTGACCCGTCTCAAGATATCGACCGACTTGCAACTGTCCTCATCAAGGGCGACAAGATCGAAGAGATCACGGCTAAGCCGTTGGCCAAAGCACCTGATGGCTACGACGTAGTGGATGCCGCCGATCAGGTGGTCACTCCTGGCTTTATCGACGTTCACACGCACCTTCGGGAGCCGGGCGAAGAGCACAAAGAGACGATAGAGACCGGCACGGCGGCTGCGGCACGCGGCGGATTTACGACGATCTGTGCGATGCCTAATACCGACCCGGTTCAGGACAACGCCAATGTCATTGCGGCGGTTCTGAAGCTGGCGTCCGATTTCGCAGCAGTGCGGGTGCTGCCAATTGGCGCGGTCACCCTTGGACGCCGGGGCAAGCAGCTCGCGGACATGGCTGAACTTGCTAACGCCGGTGTGATTGGGTTCAGCGACGATGGCGACCCGGTGACAGATCCAAATCTCATGCGGCAGGCGCTGTTATACGCATCTGGTCTTGGGCTGCCAATAATGAATCACCCGCAGGAGCCTGCGCTGACGCGGGGCGCGCAGATGAATGAAGGCCCCATTGCCAATCGACTGGGCCTCACTGGCTGGCCGAACGAGGCTGAGTCTTCGATGGTGGCGCGCGATGTTGAGTTGGTCGCGCTAACGGGCGGCAGGCTGCATGAGTGCCACATCTCTGCACGCGAATCGATCCACGCCATTCGGCGAGCGAAAGAGCGCGGACTCAATGTGACTGCTGAGGTCACACCGCACCACCTGACGCTCACCGACACGTGGGTGCTGGGTGAGCACGGTGAGGACAGCGGGGGTGTTGGGGCTACTGCCTACGACACGTCTACCAAAGTGAACCCGCCGTTGCGCACGCAGGAAGATGTGGACGCCGTGATTGCGGCGCTGGCCGACGGCACGATCGACCTGATCGCGACCGATCACGCACCACACGCGCAGACGGACAAGATCTGCACATATCAGGAAGCGGCAAACGGAATCGCAAATCTTGAGACGGCGTTCGCATCGGTGCTATCGCTGCACCACAGCGATGCTCTCAGCCTTCCGGTATTGATCGAACGAATGACGGCTGCACCGGGCCGATTCCTGAGTGCAGCGACTGGCGGCACAGAACTCGGAATACTCAAGGCTGGCAGCGGCGCAGATGTCACGATTTTCGATCCCGACGTTGAGTGGACTGTTGACCCTTCCGAAATGGCGACACTTGGCAAACACACACCTCTGGCTGGAACAAGTCTGAAAGGACGAGTGACTACAACGATCTTTGGCGGCACGGTGGTATGGGACGGCACGGCGGTGGCTTCGATTGGTTGAAGGCAGCAGGCCCTCCGCATATCTGATTCTTGAAGACGGTTCGAAATTTATTGGTGAGCGCCTTGGCACCGAGGGTATGACCGTTGGAGAGGTGGTGTTCAACACCTCAATGACTGGCTACCAGGAGATGCTTACCGACCCCTCGTACGGTGGCCAAATTCTTGTGCCGACGTACCCAATGATTGGCAACTACGGCGTGAACTCCAGGGACTGGGAGTCCGGCAAGATTCAGGTGCGAGGCTTCGTGGTTCGACAGGACTGCGAAGAGCCAAGCAACCCTGACAGCGTGATGACAGTGGACGAGTACCTTCGTATTCACGAGATTCCCGGTATCTCCGGCGTCGATACGCGAGCGATAACCCGCCGTCTGCGCAATCGCGGCGTCATGATGGGCGTCGTAACCAGCGAACCTGACGTAGAAGCAGCACTGGCTGCGATCAACGCCGCGCCTCGATACGGCGAGGAAGACGTCGTCGCACAGGTCTCAGTGCCTCAAGCCTCACCGTGGGTGAGAGCTGAGAAGCACGGCGCACCAGAGCAGAATGGTGTCCCGAACCCGACGGACTCAAACGATCGCCTGAAGATCGTCGTGGACGACTTCGGGGTGAAGTACAACATCCTGCGGGAGTTGGAACAGCGTGGGTGCGACGTAGTCGTGGTTCCCGCTGGATCGTCTGCCGATGAAGTTATGTCACATACGCCGGACGGTGCGCTCCTATCACCGGGACCGGGCGACCCCGAACTGCTGGAACGTTCGGTGGAAACGGCGTTGTCCCTCTCCACGACGCTGCCGCTCATGGGAATCTGCCTGGGACACCAGGTGATCGCCAGGGCATTTGGCGCTGAGACGTTCAAGCTGAAGTTTGGGCATCGAGGCGGCAATCACGCCGTCAAGGATCTCCAGACAGGTCGCGTCTACGTCACCGCACAGAACCACGGCTACGCAGTGAGTTCAGACAATCTCCCTGACGAGCTAGAAGTCACCCACATCGACCTGAGCGACAACACTGTCGAAGGCCTCAGGCACAAGTCACTACCAATCATGACCATCCAGTACCACTCAGAGGCATCACCAGGACCCTTGGATAACGAATACCTGTTCGACCGATTTGTAACTATGGTGAAAGATAGCAAAGCGGTGGCTAAGTAGTGGCCACAACATCTGATACTAAGCAGAAAAAAGTCCTTGTTATTGGCTCTGGTCCCATTGTTATTGGCCAGGCGGCGGAGTTTGACTACGCCGGTACACAGGCGTGTACGTCGCTGCGGGAAGAGGGCTACTCGGTAGTCCTTGTGAACTCTAACCCGGCGACGATCATGACTGACCTTGATATTGCCGACAAGATTTACATTGAGCCGCTGACGGTTCCTGTGATCACACGAATCATCGAGCGCGAGCAGCCGGATGAGTTGCTGCCGACCATGGGTGGTCAGACCGGACTTAATCTCGCCGTTGAACTGTCCGATGCAGGTGTACTTGAGAAGTACAACCTCAAAGTCATTGGCACGTCCATTGAGACAATTCGTACTGCTGAAGACCGCGAGCTTTTTAGCCAGCTTCTGGATCGGCTTGGACAGCCAACGCCTGCGAGTGAAGCTGTATCAACCGTTGAAGATTCACTGGCGGCGGCCCACAAGATTGGCTACCCGGTGGTGGTGCGGCCTGCGTACACGCTGGGCGGCACTGGCGGTGGTTTTGCCACCAATGATGATGAACTGCGGGACACCGCGGCCAACGGTATCGATGCCAGCCTGGTAAACCAGGTTCTTATCGAGAAGTCTCTCCGTGGATGGAAAGAAGTTGAGTACGAGGTTGTTCGTGACGCGGCAGACAACTGCATCACCGTCTGCAACATGGAGAACCTTGATCCGATGGGCGTTCACACCGGCGACTCCATCGTGGTTGCGCCCAGCCAGACGCTATCTGACAAGGATTACCAGCGCCTTCGCACGGCGAGCATCGATATCGTGCGAGGCCTCGGCGTTGAAGGGGCGTGCAACGTCCAGCTCGCATACCGACCGGGCAATGAAGTTGCAGGTGAACTGGCTCCCATAGGCGACGACGATCCCTACTACTACGTTATTGAGGTCAATCCTCGCGTCAGCAGAAGCTCAGCTCTCGCCAGCAAGGCAACCGGATATCCGATTGCGCGTGTTGCAGCGAAGATAGCGATAGGCAAGACGCTAGATCAGATTCCGAACCAGGTCACTAACCGGACCACCGCAGCGTTCGAGCCTGCCCTCGACTACTGCGTTGTGAAGATTCCCCGCTGGCCATTCGACAAGTTCGCAACCGGCGACCGCCGGCTGGGCACGCAGATGAAGGCCACTGGCGAAGTGATGGCCATCGACAGGACGTTCGAGGCTGCTCTACAAAAAGCCGTGCGCGGCCTTGAGATTGGCAAACGCTCGCTGCTCTGGGAGGATCCGAAGTGGGCCGACCAGGAGCTTGATCTCTCACCACACGACGAGCGCATCTGGCGGATGACATCGGCAATTCGGGGCGGGATGACGTCAACCGAAGTCAGCCTCGAAACCGGGGTAGACCCGTGGTTTACCCGCTCACTTGAGCGCATCGTGAATATGGAACGTCGGCTTCTGGCCGAGGACCTCAGTTCTGATCTCATGTATCAGGCTAAGCGGCTTGGCTTCTCGGACGCGCAGATTGGCACGCTCTCAGACCTGCTACCAGAGCAGGTGCGGACGCAGCGGCAGGAGTGGGGTATTCGGCCCGTCTACAAGATGGTGGACACCTGCGCCGGGGAGTTTGAGGCGACCACACCGTACTTCTACAGCACGTACGAGCAAGAGAATGAGGCGATCAGCAGCGGCAAGAAATCGGCTATCGTGCTTGGCAGTGGTCCAATCCGAATCGGGCAGGGCATTGAGTTTGATTACTGCTCAGTCCATGCAGCGTGGGCACTGCAGAAGGCCGGCATCGAAGCAGTGATGATCAACTCGAACCCTGAGACGGTCTCAACGGACTTCGATACAAGTGATCGACTCTACTTTGAGCCGCTAGACGAAGAGAGTGTCCGGGACATAATCGAAAACGAAGGCAACACAGTTGTCCACGATGATGGCGATGAATTGCCTGAGGATGAGAAGGAAGAAACAGGCGCCGGGGTGCCACCAACCATCGTCCAATTTGGTGGACAGACGGCGATCAATCTGTCGCAATCGCTTGGTATTTCTGGGCTTCAAATCATGGGCTCATCTGCTGATGCGATTGACATCGCGTCAGACAGGCGGCGATTTGAAGACCTGTGCGAAGAGATCGGCATCCCGCAGCCGCCTGCCGGAATCGCACGCGATCCTGAAGAGGCGATTCGCATTGCCGACTCAATAGGCTACCCGGTGCTTGTTCGCCCCAGCTACGTGCTTGGTGGTCGAGCCATGGAGATCCTGTACTCGGCAGGCGAGCTAGTTACTTACTTCGGTCAGGTGGGATCACCAGAAGTGGGGCAGGAGCTGCTGGTCGACAAGTACCTCACCGGAATCGAGGTCGAAGTCGACGCCGTGTGTGACGGCGATGACGTGTTGATCCCCGGCATCATGCAGCACATTGAGCGAGCTGGAGTTCATTCCGGCGACTCTATGGCCGTGTACCCGGCACCTTCACTCAGCAAGAGCGAGATTGCCACAATAGTCGATTACACCCGACGCGTTGGCGTTGGACTGGGTGTGCAAGGGCTGATGAATATTCAGTTCGTCATTACCGGTGGCGGCGCGTATCGCGACCCATCGTTCTCAAGACTGGGCCTTCCAGATGGTAATTCGCGCATCCATATAATCGAAGTCAACCCGCGTTCCAGCCGAACGATTCCGTTCATCTCTAAGGTGACCGGGGTGCCGATGGTGCAGATCGCCATCGACGTGATGCAAGGCAAGTCGATACGAGATCAGGGACTTGCGCCAGGACTGGTACCCAGCAAGAACCTCGTGGCGGTAAAAGCGCCCGTCTTCTCAATGTCTAAGCTAGCTGATGTGGACACTTTCCTGGGACCGGAAATGAAGTCCACCGGTGAGGTCATGGGAATTGATGATGAGTACTCCGGCGCAGTGGCTAAAGCACTGATCGCTGGTGGTCTTGAGATTCCCGAAGGTGGTGGCGTCCTGCTCAGCATCTCGGATCAGGACAAGGCAGACTCAATCGGACTTACCCGTCAACTGCATGCAGAGGGACATCCGCTCTATGCCACTTCCGGCACGGCGGCAATGATCGAGGCGCTGGGAATCCCGGTAACCATCGTGAAAAAGGCGGGTGAAGGCCACACTGACGTGCTGGACATCATCGCCGATAAGAGCGTCAAAGCGGTGGTGAACACCATGACCGGCGCCTCCGCAATACTGGACGACGGTTTCAGCATTCGCCGAGCAGCGGCTGACAACCGAATCCCCTGTTTCACATCGATCGACACGGCTCGGGCGGCAATCGAATCGATCAAGGGTTTCAACTACAACGTGAAGAGCCTGGCCGAGTACCTGGCAAACTGAGGGCAGATCACACCAGATGGTGAAACAGGACGTCTACCTACATGGCCACGATGAGTCGGTGGTTTCGCAGCATGCGAAGCGAACTGCCGGCGAGGCTGCCGCATTTTTGAGGCCGCATCTGCGCTCGGACATGAGTCTGCTCGATATGGGGTGCGGTCCCGGCAGCATCACGGTTGGGTTGGCAGAGTGGCTGACTGATGGGCACGTCACGGGCGTCGACTTCGACGAAAGCGTTATCGAGACGGCGCAGGGAGATGCAGCTGCGCGAGGTCTGACAAACACCAAGTTCATCTCTGGCAGCGTCTACGAGTTGCCGTTCCAAGACTCGTCGTTCGACGCTATCTATTCACACCAGGTCCTACAACATTTGAGTGATCCTCAAGGCATGTTGCGCGAGGCATTGCGGATACTGAAGCCGGGTGGCGTCGTGGGTATCCGTGAAGTTGACTGGGGAACGGCCAGTTGGTGGCCACGACTTGAAGCCCTCAGTCGTTTCCTGGAGATCTACAACGCCGTAGCTGATCGCAACGGTGGCGACGCTAACATGGGTCGCAGAGTGCGCTCAGAGATGAATAGCGCTGGCTTCGCGGATGTGACCGTTGGCGCAGGAGTCTGGTCATTTGGCAATCCTGACGAGATCAAGGGTTGGGGTGAGCAGTGGGCCACACGCACGCTGGAGTCCAACATCGGCGCAAAAGCTGTGGAGTACGGTATCGCCAATCAGTCAGAATTAGAGTCGGTATCTAAAGGATGGATGGAGTGGAGCCGTGATCCAGATGCGTTCTACACATTCATCCATGCGGAAGCGTTAGGCTGGAAGCCTGCCTGACTCCTTATCAATAATTACAAACTTCAAGACCAATCTCAGCAAAGGACACTCTGACCATGGAACTCTACTGGCGTGAAGTGAAGAACGGCCTCAACCTTGTCGTCCAAGATGGCGAGAGTGAGCAACGAGTGGGTGGTATTCGCGTCTTGAAGAAGGGCATCCAGGCCATCGCTGAGACGCGTGGCTACGACCCGGGACGCGCCCAGAAAGACCTTCCCAGCGTGGAAGTTGCCCGAGAGTTCGTGGAGCACTTTGAGCCGTGGAAAGAGTTTTTCGCAGAGGTGCTGGAAGTGGAAGCGGATGTGCGACCGAGGGTTGAGGACTAGGGCAATAGGCTCTGTACGCTCAACTCCATAGCTCGGATCACGGTAATTTTCTGAACTATTGGAGCGAAGCGCTCTCTTCTGCGAGTATCAGTTCCAGCACACCGGGTGGGTAGAGGATTTTCTCCCCATTCATGATGTCTGCCAAGTCGAGCCATGTCGCCTCAAATTGCTCGACGGGTTCGTGAACCATCCGCATGCTCGTTTGCCTGGATCACCGTTTTCTCATAAAGCGATGCCTCAACAAATTCCGCATCGAATATGAAGATGACCTGATGCCCAATTACTTCCTCAAATTCGAAGATGTTCTCGAGGACGCCCAACTGTCGTATGTTCGTGATCTCGGCGCCCAGTTCCTCACGAATTTCACGTGCTACAGCATCGGTGCTGGTCTCTCCAAAGTTGATGCCGCCGCCAAGAGAGCGGTAAAAGGTCTCATTCTTGCTTGAGTCAAAGCCTTCAAAGACCAAGACTTTGTCATTGTGGCGGAAGACACACACGGCAACCGCACGAATTCGACCATTTACTGAAGTCATCTATTTTGTCCTCACGCCCATCTCCGTCAAAAACGCCTCAACATCACCCACCGTCTTCCCCGGAAGCGCGGCGTGGATGCTGTGACCGATTCCTTCGTACTTGATGTGTTGTGCGTTGGGTAGCAGTTCCATTGCCCGAGCGGCGTGATCGTCAAGAACCGCTGCTCCAAGTGGAGGGTCAGCTTGCATCAGTAGCGTTGGGCCCTTGATGGCTCTGAGAATATATTCAGGGTCCCAGGTCTCGTTTTGTCTGCCAGATAGGGCAACAGTGTAGATTTCTGGGTCGTTGGTCCTGATTCTCAACAGGTAGCGTTCCAGGTGTCTCTCCTGAAAATTGGGCAGAACCTTCTGCATAGCAGCGAGGACTTCCTCATCCGATGAGTTGGCGCGCATGAGGTCTTGCGTCACCTTGAAACTCGCGATGAACGGCGAGTGTGATGCATCACCGCTAATCATCATTGGCGGGTCTTCCAAAATCGCCGCCGCAACCAGTTCTGGGGCGCTGACAGCAAGGTTCATAGTGGTGATGGCGCCGAGCGAGTGGCCCCATACAACTGCTGGATCGCCGATGACATCACGAATCAGACCAATGATGTCATCGTGGTAACTATTGAAGTCGTAAACGCTCTTCGTCCACGATGACTTTCCGTGGCCGCGTAGATCGACCAGCGTTACCTGCCATCGATCTTTGAGCTGCTCATACACGCTCAAGAACTCATGCAGCATACCCCCCAGGACGTGGATGAGGAGAATTGGCGGACCGTTATTTTCGCCGACGGCGTAGTTGAGAGTTCCCTCGGCGGTCTCGTACTTGTGCTCCGTTAACCCATCGGGAAGTGGCGGTAGTGTTGGGCGTTCTGGGCTCAACTATTGTTTGCCACAGTGTTGCGGAACGCCGTTGCGCCAGCAGCCAACCATGGGGCGGGGGCGATGCCGAGGCACTTCACGCCCATCTTGAGGTATCGCTCAACCGTGGCGTCAGAGACCAGCGTGCCTGCGATGCGGCCAGCCTTCAGTATCTCGCCAAGAGCGTCGTCAATTGCCTGCTGTACCTCAGGGTGCGCCATGTCGCCGGTGTGCCCCATGCTCTGGGCAAGGTCGCCCGGTGCTACGTAGAAGGCGTCGATTCCATCTACTGCTGCGATCTCCTTGATGTTCCTGACGGCTACGATATCTTCAATCAGCGGTACGGCGAGAATGTTCTCGTTGGCCTTGCGATGGAAGTCATCAACGCCCAGCGCCCGCCGCCCGCCAAATTGACCTCGAATACCGTCCGGTCCGAAGCGCACGGCAGATGCGAATGCCTGAGCCTGCTCACCAGTATCAACATGCGGAACCATGATCCCGCTTGCGCCGCGATCGAGCGCTCGTGTGATCAGCGATGGATCGTTGCGGTGCACTCTGACCATTGAGCAAACATCCCACAGATCAGATGCCCGGGATATGTCACCAATGGCGTCCCACGAAATAGGGCCGTGTTCGCCTTCTGCCAGAATTGCCTCGAATCCAAGGTTGCCGTAGATCTCGGCTGTATCGCCATCGTTCACGCCGTTGACGATCGTGATGACCCCGCCCGCTTCCAGCTTTTTCTTCGCCTGATTGATCCTGTACTCGGCCACGTGATGCTCCTGGGGACTTTTCGGTTGAGAGTAGGGGAGTCTAGCAGGACTAGAATCTCTTGATGAGAGAAATATTTTTGATACGACATGCTGATTCGGCACTTGATCCAGACGTTCCATCAGAGAAATGGGGCCTGACGTCCGAGGGAGTGAAACAGGCGCGCGCCGCTGGCGAAGAACTTGCGGACGCGGGGCTGGTTGAAGTCTTCTGCAGTAAGGAACCAAAGGCTCGACGAACCGCCGACCTCATTGCTGAAACTGTTGGTCTGAGATCACGGGACATGGCCGCTCTGGGAGAGCATCGGCGCGACTCGTGGGGATTCCTTGGGGATGATGAGTTCAAACAGGCGGTGCGCGATGTGCTTGAAGTGCCGGGTGAGTCCATTATCGGTGCGGAGACCGGCAGGCGCGCTGCCCACAGGTTCTCCGGCGCGATTGCAGTGGCCGATAAGAAGTCGCCACCGGGGCCGATCGCGCTGGTAAGCCACGGCACTGTGATGTCTCTGTTCATGTCTCAGCTGAACGGGGAGCCTGCCGTTCCAATGTGGGAGTCGATGGGCTTTGCCCAGGTATTTCGCATCGAATGGGAAGCACCAGTCGAATGAGCGCGTGGCTGGCGCATTTAGAGCAGATTTCATTCCTGTCCCTACCAGTCGTTCAAGTACCCGCCGCGGATGTAGGCTTTGTCGGCAGCGAATCGAATTATCAATTTTGGAGCCAACTAATTGACAGAGACGAAACTGATTTCAAGAGCCATCCTGTTTGGAAACCCCGATCGAGCATCCGTGAAACTGAGCCCGGATGGCACTCGGATCAGTTATCTGGCGCCTGATGAAGGTTTCCTGAACGTCTTCGTTGCTCCCGCGGATGATCTTGACGGCGCGAAGGCGGTGACCCACGACCGCGTCCGAGGTATTCGGATGTACGGGTGGGCGCATGACAATCAGCACCTGCTCTACATGCAGGACGATGGCGGCGATGAGAACTGGAACGTGTTCGTGGTCGATCTGAACACAGGCGAATCACGCAACCTGACGCCGTTCAAGGAGATTGCCGCTCACATCTCCGGAAGCAGTATTGATCACCCCGGGCAAATGCTGCTCAGTATCAATAATCGAGACCCACAACTTCATGACCTATATCGCGTCGAACTCGCGTCTGGGGAACTGACGCTGGTGGAAGAGAACACTGACGGATTTGCCGGGTACGTTACCGATAGCGCACTCACAGCCAGGCTTGCGATGCGTATGGATGAAAAGGGTGGCGAAGAGGTATTCCGGAACGGAGCCGACGGCTGGGAGCGGATTGGTTACGTGCCATCTGATGATGGATTGACCACGCACCCGCATGGCTTCAAAGGCGATAGCAGTGTCATCTACTGGACGGACAGCCGAGATCGCGATACCGGTGCCCTAGTGGAGTATGACCTTGAGTCTGGTGAGTCCAATCTGATTGCTTCAGACGATAAGGCTGATGTCAGTGATGTGATGATCCACCCAACCCGTCGTGAGGCTGAGGCTGTGGCGTTCACTTACGATCGCAAGCGTTGGATCGTTCTGGATGAATCTGTGCGCGGTGATCTCGATTTTCTTGCCACGGTGGCAGATGGCGAAGTTGAGGTTGTGAGTAGGACGCATGCAGACGACCGCTGGATGGTGGCATATCTGCTGGACGATGGTTCTGTGCGCTACTACATCTACGACCGTGCAAATAAGAGCGCTGAATTTCTATTCTCCAATCGCCCGGAGATTGACGACGAGCCATTGGTGAAGATGCATTCCGAGATTGTCCGCGCTCGTGATG
Organism: Dehalococcoidia bacterium; assembly: GCA_963579925.1. GTDB lineage: Bacteria > Chloroflexota > Dehalococcoidia > Lucifugimonadales > Lucifugimonadaceae > UBA1151. The sequence goes on from CAUZJA010000038.1 coordinate 13,341, forward strand.
GCCTGGACATGGTCTGCTATCTGTCGCTTCCTGCCGAATCAACACCGAATGGGGGCAGCCGGCCCAACGAACCAGTGCCGATGGTCTTGTACGTGCACGGCGGACCGTGGGCGCGCGATCACTGGGGCTACGACGCGTACCACCAGTTGCTGGCAAATCGTGGATACGCGGTGCTGAGCGTGAATTATAGAACGTCTACCGGGTTTGGGAAAGAGTTCGCCAACGCCGGAATTTTGGAATGGGGTCGGGATATGCAGCACGACCTGACGGATGCCGTGGGCTGGGCAGTCGATGAGGGAATCGCTGACCCTGCAAAGGTCGCTATCATGGGTGGTAGCTACGGTGGTTATGCCACGCTGGCCGGACTCACGCTCACACCTGATCTATACGCATGTGGTGTGGACATAGTTGGGCCTTCAAACCTGATCACGCTGCTTGAGACCGTGCCGCCTTACTGGGTGCCGGTGTTGAACATGTTCAGAACCAGAATGGGTGATGACCGAACCGAGGAGGGCAGGGCGCTTCTGACTGAACGGTCGCCACTGACTCACGTGGACAAGATAAAGCGGCCACTGTTGATCGCACAGGGAGCAAATGATCCACGCGTGAAGCAATCGGAATCAGATCAAATCATCGAGGCCATGACGGCCCGCGAAATTCCGGTGACCTATGTTCTGTTTCCGGATGAAGGACATGGCTTTGCCCGACCCGAAAATAGGTTGGCGTTCACGGCCGTGGCAGAAGCGTTCCTGGCGGCGAATCTTGGTGGCCGATTCGAACCAGTGGGTGATGGGTTTGAAGGTTCCAGCGTCACGGTCCCCGTCGGAGGCACCGACGTTGATGGCATCCAAGAGGCTCTGGACGTCTAAAGCTAGCTCGCCCGGCGTAGTGTTGCCGCTTCCAGAATCCATCCGGTGCGGAGTTCAACTTCCCCGTCTTCCCAGGGTTTGCTGATGTAATCCCGCGCTTGAAGTGACCGGGCGCGCTCGAGATCTTGAGTTCGGCCTTTAGCAGTAACCTTGATCACTGGAATGTGGGCATAACGACTGTCAGCAATTAGTTCTGACAGGGTTTGGAAGCCGTCTTTGAGTGGCATTGCTACATCCAGCAAGATCATGTCAGGTGAATTTGACTGCAACCATGGCAGTACTTCAATTCCATCGGAAAGCTCGTGGACATCGTGGCCCACTTCTTCCAGGATTGTTCTTAACGCAAGTCTGATGTCATCGCTATCGTCGACTACGAGAACGTTTGTCATATTCCCCCCGACGTCATGAGCATCCACGCTAGCGTCTGGATCCCCCCAGGCAATACATGTGTATCGCTTATCGCTGTATCTCAGGTCGTCGGGATCTATATTGCTTGGGGAAACGCGGTCCGCGCATACGTACAGGGCATGTGGTGCAAAGAAGTTATCCGCCACTCAGTGACGAAATTATGACATGGGAACGGGGAACGGTCCCTTAGCTGGTGCGGAGGGCGACGACGCTCATCCAGTTCCGGTTTACGAACTGGATGTCCATCTCTTTGTACGTCTGCTTTGCGCCTTCTTGGAGGGCTGCACTGGCTTCTTTGAGTGGCACACCGGGCAGTGTTCCCTCAATGAAGTCTCGGAATGCGCTGATCTCTACCCAGCCGGCGAGTGGCACCTGTACCTTCATGATTTCAGTCAGCTTCACTTTGAAGCCCTGGGCCTCGACAAGGTTCTTGTAATCATCAGGCGTGAGCTGCTTGCGGCTCTCGACCTTGTCTTCCTTCTTGGGCATCATGCCGTACTCACGTCGCAAGATACGGATGGATTTCATCATCCACTTGCGGTAGAAGTCCAGACTCTCCTCAGGCTGTCCGCCCTCGTAGAAACTGCTGTTGAACGCAAGAATGCCACCCGGCTTCAGTGAGCCCTTGATCTGGCTCAGGAGCTTTTCCTTGTCAGGGACGTAGTGGATTGAGTTGCAGTAGACAACTGCATCAACGTCACCCGTGAGCTTTTCACGGAGATTCGCAGCATCTCCCTGAATGAACTTGACGGCCGCCTCTTTGCTATCACCAATATTGGCAATCGCTTCTTTGATGGCGACTGCTGAGTGATCAATCGCGTAGATGCAGGACTGGCGCGCCGCTTGAATACGGTCAAGTATGAGCTTTGTCACACCACCGTCACCACAGCCAAGGTCTACGATCTGGCGCTGTTCACTAATCTCAGCAATGTCCAACAACCTGGCGTTGATGATCTTGTAGAAATCCAAATTGGCGAAGCGGCCAAAGGCATAATCTTGATCAGAGGGACTCATTCAGTTTCTCCGAGTGCGTCAACATACCGTGCAACAGTGATTCGGACAGGAAATTCACATCGGGAATACCAGCCGAATCACAATTGGCAAACCCCATTTCACGCACAGCGAATTCTATCATGTAGAAAGGTTTTTTCCGGTACCCCAAAAATGAGTAGATATGGTGTTTCGAATTCCCGCTAGTTTTGTACGCTCTCGCCGGCTTCAGTTCGCGCTGTTGTTCGTGGTGGGCTTAATGCTGATTTCGTGTGGTGGGAATGATCGACTGGTTGTGTCTACTGCCGCGTCAATTGGCGATGCGGTCAGCGAGATTGCCGTTGAGTTTGAGAAGAGTGAATCTATCCACGTTGCACTCAATCTGAGCGGATCAAACGCGCTGGCTTCTCAGGTGGATGTTGGCGCTCCGGTTGATGTGGTGTTATTCGCCGGGTCAGGGCCAATGAATAGATTGCTAGCGAGTGGAAACGTGGAGCCCAAAAGTGTTGAGAAGATTGTCGAGAATCGACTTGCGGTGATTGGCAGGAGCGGAGCAGAGGCCGGATCATTCCCAGAATTGCTCACGAGCATCGGTGGGAAAATCGCGATTGCGGATCCTGGGCTAGCGCCAGCTGGCAGTTACGCAGAGGAAGCAATGCGGTCAGCAGATGTCTATGAGGCCGTTGAATCCCGACTGCTTCCCACCCTTGATGTGCGCGCCGCCGCGGCTGCCGTTCAGAGCGGCGGTGCTGATCTGGGGATCGTCTACGTAACGGACGCGATGGCGGTCGACGCTGTCAATATATTGACCATGATTCCCCCGGAGTCGCACTCGCCAATCATCTATCCAGCCGCGGTGGTCGCTGGTTCTTCTCAACAAGAGCTCAGTAGCAGGTTTGTGGCCTTTTTGCGTTCAGATTTCGCGAAATCGGTATTCGAGCGCCACGGCT
>CAUZJA010000039.1:0-16531 GCA_963579925.1 Dehalococcoidia bacterium
CGCAATGCTCACCGTCGAACACGCGGTGCAGCAAAACAAAGAAGTCTCCGCGGTGCCCGGTTCGATACTTTCTGAGACAAATAAGGGCACAAATTGGCTCATCCAACAGGGAGCAAAACTGGTAACAGGGGTTGACGACGTACTTGACGAACTGAATATTGTAGTTAAGGGCGGTCAACTTCCGATGGAGCAGATCGTCCTGGAAAATGACCTTGAGGCAACCGTTCTGGGAATCATCGACGCCGACCCTCGGCACATTGACGATGTCACCCGAACAAGTGGACTGGAGAGTTCGACGGTTGCGTCCACACTTTCATTACTAGAAATTAAAGGACTTGTGCGTCAGGCCGGACCAATGCAGTATGTCCGGGGCCGTGAAGTTCAAGCAGTTTATGAACCGAGTTCTACCGGTTCGCAGGAGAAGTGATCACACTTGGCAAAAGACCTCGTAATCGTTGAATCGCCGGCCAAAGCACGGACGGTTGGACGCTTTCTTGGCAGTGGGTATGAGGTGCTCGCCTCAATGGGCCACGTCCGAGACCTGCCGTCAGGCAATTTGGGTGTCGATGTAGAAAACTCGTTTGAGCCCACCTATGTTGATGTTGAAGGCCGCGAAAAAGTAATCCGCGATATCAAGAAGTCCGCGAAGAAGGCGGATAAGATCTACCTGGCTACTGACCCGGACCGTGAAGGTGAAGCAATCTCCTGGCACTTGCTGGAGTCTGCTGGCCTCACGAAGAAGCCGGTGCAGCGGGTCGTATTCCATGAAATCACCCGAAACGCCGTTGATGAGGCGTTCGCATCACCGCGTGAAATCGATATGCGACTGGTCAATGCACAGCAGGCCCGCCGCATCCTTGATCGTATTGTTGGCTACCGCCTGAGCCCAGTTCTCTGGAGCAAGATCAAGCGAGGCCTCTCAGCCGGACGAGTCCAATCTGTAGCACTTCGACTAATCGTCGATCGCGAACGAGAAGTTGAGGCCTTCAAGCCGGAAGAGTACTGGAACATCCACGCGTTCCTCTCCAGCCCCACCACTCCCGAGACCAAGTTCCGGGCAGCGCTACAGGCCATCGAAGGAAAGACTGGCCGCGTTCGCGTAACCAACGGCGAAGACGCTGGAAAGATCGTCGAGGATCTCAAGGTCGGCACGTTCAAAGTTGCCTCGGTTGAGACAAAAGAAAGCAAGTCACGCCCTGCCGCGCCATTCATTACAAGCACCATGCAGCAGGAAGCTGCCCGTCGTCTCGGCATGACAGCTGAGCGGGCAATGCGGACGGCGCAGGCGCTCTACGAAGGTATTGCCGTAAGCGGCGACGATCCAACCGGTCTGATCACATACATGAGGACAGACTCCACAAATCTGTCCGATGAGTCGCTCAAAGAGACAAACGAATTCATCAAGCAGACCTACGGTGCAGAGTTTGCGAACAAGCCACGCACCTACAAGACCAAGAGCAAATCCGCACAGGAAGCTCACGAGGCCATCAGACCAACGTCAGTAGCCCGAACGCCGGATAGCCTCAAGAGCCAGTTGAACCGCGACCAGCATCGTCTCTATGACCTGATCTGGAAGCGCATGGTTGCCAGTCAGATGACTGACGCCATCAGCGACGCGACGACTGCCGACATTGCAGTGAGCGACACCGCTTCAGGCACCGGCTACGTGGTGCGAGCCCGTGGCAACGTCCTCAAGTTCGCCGGCTTCCGCACCGTCTACATGGAAGGCAAAGACAACGCCGATGAGGAGGATGACGCCTCCGGTGAGTTGGTCCCACTGACGCAGGATGAAGTTCTCACACGGGAAGACATCAACTCAGAGCAGAAGTTCACGCAGCCGCCTCCACGCTTCACGGAAGCGATGCTGATCAGAACTCTGGAAGAACTGGGCATTGGACGGCCTAGCACCTTCGCCAGCATTGTCGCCACAATTGAACGACGAGATTACGTATCTCGAGACAACAAGAGATTCCTCCCATCCAACCTTGGAATTACAGTAAGTGACTTCCTCACAGAACACTTTCCGGACATCATGGACCCCAGTTTCACTTCCGGAATGGAAGAGAGCCTGGACGCCATCGCCCGCGGAGAAACTGAGTGGGTCCCGGTGCTGCAGAAGTTCTTTGGCCCGTTCGATGAAAAGGTCACTTATACAAAAGAGAACGCCGAACGCGTCGATCGCAATAAGTTGGTCACACCCACGGACGAAGTTTGCGAAAAGTGCGAACGCCCGATGGTCATCAGAGATGGCCGCTACGGCAAGTTCCTCTCATGCAGCGGGTTCCCTGAGTGCAAAAATTCGAAGCCAATTCGGATTCTCGCTGAGGCTCCATGCCCCAAAGATGGTGGCGAACTGCTTCAGCGCAAGTCCAAGAAGGGCCGCACATTCTTCGGCTGCTCCAACTACCCGGAGTGTGACTTCGCAACAAGCCGCACACCACTGGCAGCCCCCTGCCCTGTCTGCGATGGCATGCTCGTTGAGCGTGGCCGCGCCGCACAGTGCAACGATCCGGAATGCGGCTGGCGAGGCCCTCGACCATCTGCTGATGGATCCGAAGAAGAGAGCGAAGCCGAGGCAGTCGAGGTCTAGAGTCCGATGACGCCGGTCAATCTTATGGCCGGCGCATCAGTCCACAACTGGGATGAACTCGTCGAAGAGTTTGGCGAATACTTAGCTCACAACCGGCAACTCGCGCCCCTCACCGTCCGTAATTACACGACGGACGTCGCTCCATTTGGCGACTACCTGGAACGGCGAGGCGTTGATTCGTTTGAGGACATTGACCGCCTCGTAATCCGAGGCTACTTGGCGTGGCTGCTTGAGCTCGGCTACGTGAAAGCATCCGTCTCACGAAAGCTGTCGTCACTGCGCTCGTTCTACGCATTCATGAAAGAGCGCGGACTCGTGCAGCGCGACGAGAGCGATCTTATCTCAGCGCCGAAGTCCGCGTCCAAACTGCCACCTATCGCCAACGAAGGCGGTATCAGCGCACTCCTTGAAGCACCGTCTGCGACCACTGACACCGGCGTCAGAGACCGCGCCATTCTCGAACTCGCCTATGCCTGCGGACTCCGCCTTAGTGAGATCGCGAGCCTTGATCTGGGCGATGCTGATCTTGAACAACGTCAGGTACGCGTAATCGGAAAAGGCTCCAAAGACCGCGTCACGGTAATGGGCCAACCCGCAGTCACAGCACTACGCCGATATCTCGACCGCGTCCGCGGTGGCCTCGCCAGAGAGAGCCAAACAGCCATGTTCCTCAACCGCGGTGGCACACGCCTCTCTCCCCGCAGCATCCAGAAACTCGTCAAGAAATACGCCCTGATTGCCGGCCTCGACCTCGACTTCAGCACTCACACCATCCGCCACAGCTTCGCCACCCACCTGCTGGATGGAGGCGCTGATCTGCGAGTAGTCCAGGAGCTACTGGGCCACGCCAGCCCCCAAACAACCCAGATCTACACCCACATCTCCACCGCCAGCGCCCGCAAGGCGTATCTGTCTGCGCATCCCAGGGCGAAGAGGCAGTCATAGCCGCAGCGCTGGGCTCGCTATCAGACATGCCGTCCTAAGATCCTTCGACTCCACTATCGTTGCGCCCGGGATGACATTGGCTAATCCTGCTCGGTATTCGCAGGCCCCCACTCGCACCATCTACCCCGTCTCCAGTAACCTTTACGCTCACGAATTCCATTTGCGGCGTCTTTGCACGTCGCGCTAATCACAGGCGATTCCAGTGGCACTGATTCTTCTCATCAACGGGCCCAACCTGAACAATCTGGGCAATCGCGCTCCAAAGCTGTACGGCTCAACGACGCTTGTCGACGTTGAAGCGGCGGTTACCGAGCGCGCTTCGGAGCTTGGGCATGAAGTCCGGGCGTTCCAGAGCAATCATGAAGGCGCAATCGTCGACTTCATTCAGGAGCAGAACGGCGCTGCCGATGGCGTGATCATCAACGCCGGGGCGCTCACACAGGTTGGTTACTCGATCCTCGATGCGCTGCTGGATGCTGACGTGAAAGTTATGGAGGTTCATATCTCCAACATTCACGCCCGGGAAGAGTTCAGGCGTCGCAGCGTCTTCGCCCCCTACGCCGTTGGGCAAATCGCCGGGCTGGGGTGGCGCGGTTACCTGTACGCGCTGGATGGACTTTCACACGAATTTGCAGCGGAGTCAGGTAATTGACCACCGATATCAAGACAGCTACCGAGGGGCGTGTTGCTCGCCTCCGGGCGAAGTTTGATGACGCCAAGATCGATGCCATCATCATCTCCAACAAGGAGAACCGGCGCTACTTCTCAGGCTTCAAAGGCACAGCTGGCAATCTGATCATTTCCGCTGATAAGGCTGTGCTGGCCACCGACTTCCGGTACACGGAACAGGCAGGGCTGCAGGCTCCGGCGTTCGAGGTGTTCCAGATCCGCCCGCAACTTGATTGGATGCACGAGTTACTGTCAGACATGGGTGCCAAACGCATCGGCTTCGAGGCCGATGAGATGACGGTGAGTGGCCTTGAACGCATCCGCAAAGCACTCAATGAGGCCGCTGGTGACGAGACCACCTACACTCTGGTTCCCACGAACGGAATCGGTGTCGGCCTGCGTGCAGTGAAAGACGCAGAAGAGCTGGTACTCCTGTCCCGAGCAATTGAAATCGGTGATAATGCCTTCGACGATGTTTCAGCACGAATCAAGCCCGGCATGACAGAGAACGAAGTGGCCTGGGAGATCGAGAAGTCGATCCGTGAGCAGGGCGCGGAATCGCTGTCATTCGAGACCATTGTCGGCTCAGGCCCCAATGGCGCCCGACCACATCACCTTGCTGCAGATCGTGTCATCAACGAAGGCGAGCCCATCGTGATCGATATGGGCTGCCAGTACCAAGGTTACTGTAGCGACCTGACCCGAACCATTGTGGTTGGTGAGTCAGACGAACAGTTCAAAAAGATCTACGACATCACTCTCACCGCTCAACTGGCTGCCATCGAGATGGTGGAGGTCGGGATGACCGGCGAAGAGTGCGACCTGATCGCCCGAAACGTCATCTCAGAGGCTGGCTACGGAGATAATTTTGGCCACAGCCTTGGCCATGGCGTAGGCCTTGAAGTACACGAAAACCCCGGCGTTGGTGCGCGCGCCAAGGGCAAGCTTGAGGATGGGATGGTCTTCACAATTGAGCCAGGCATCTACCTCACCGGCTGGGGCGGAGTTCGTATTGAAGACGTTGTTGTGTTAGAAAATGGACGAGCGCGAGTTATCTCAAATGCTCGCAAAGAATCACCCTGAGGACGATAGACATTGACCATTAGTTCAAGTGAAATCCGGCGGAACATGACCCTTCTCCTTGAGGGAGAGGTGTATCAAGTGCTTGAGTGGCAGCATCGCAAGCCGCCCAAGGCCCCGCCGACTCTGACGCTCAAAGTGCGCCACGTCCTCTCCGGTAACGTCTACGAAAAGAAGGTCCAGGGCAACCGTCCCCTCACCCGGGCACCCGTAGAGAACAAAGAGATGCAGTACCTCTACTTTGATGGCAGCGACTACGCCTTCATGGATAACGAGACGTTCGACCAATCCACGCTGACGGCCGATCAGCTTGGCGATGCCATGAAGTTTGTCACCGAAGGCTCCAACGTTGATGTGATGTACTACGAGGGCCGCCCAATCTCTGTGGACGTTCCACCGCACGTCAGTCTGGAAGTCACGCAGGCTGACCCCGCCGTCAAAGGCAACACCGCCACCGGCGCAACCAAACAGGTCACGCTGAGCACCGGACACCAGGTGATGACACCGCTGTTCGTCGACGTTGGAGACACCCTCCGCGTCGACACCCGGACCGGCGACTACGTGGAGCGCATGTAGGCGTACAGCCCGCGTAGGCGCAGGTTTGAAATCTGCATCCCCCGTGACCAGTTCCTGTCATCTGACGATGTAGGGGCACCCCTAGAGGGTGCCCTCTTCGCGCCATCCTCACCACACATCCGCGAGAACACGCCCTACAATGCTGCCCATGACACTTGATCGCGGGAGCAACTTCACATGCCCAGATACGACCTTCTGATCACCGATGGCACCGTGCTGGATCCAGCATCCGGGCACACAAATATCGCTGATATCGCTATCGCAAACGGCAAGATTGTCCGGGTCGAACCGGATATAGATCATGATCTGGCTAACAAGACCGTTGACGCGACTGGCAGTTGGGTGATGCCGGGCATGGTCGATACCCACGTTCACGTGGCAGGACGGCGCACGACGTGGGATCCGGCGCTGGGCTATCAAATGCTTGCCCTGGCAGGCGTCACCACAGCCATCGACTTCGGTGGCACGCCCGAAACGTTGATCGACGGCATCCAGCGCAGAGGCGCGGGCCTCAACATCGGCGGGCTTTTTATATTCCGCCCCGGTGAAACGATCCCAGAGGACGATCCAGCTCCGAATGAGGTCAGCGATCTTGTGGCTGCCGCGCTGAAACGCGGCGCACTGGGCGTGAAGATGCTGGACGGCTATCACCCGTTCACTCCTGAAGTCACCGCCAACATCATCGCCACCTGCAACCAGCAGGGCGCGTACATTGGCTTTCACCTGGGCACGAAAGAGTCTGGAAGTCGGCTGGACGGCCTGCGCGAGGTTCCAGATCTGGTCGGTAAGGGCAGGCTCCACGTCGCCCACGTCAATGCCTACACCCGTGGTTCTATTCTTGAACCGCTGGACGAAGTGAAAGAGGCCCTGGCCATTCTTTCGTCCATGAAGGGCCAGCTCAACTCAGAGGTCTACCAGGCGGTTCCAAACGGCACTTCTGGCCTATGCGACAAGGATGGAAACGTCTCCGCCAACGTGGCGCAGAACTGCCTGAAGCTCCGTGGCTATCCAACAACTGCCGACGGCATCAGGCAGGCCATAAAAGATGGCTACGCCTCGGTTATTCGCGAGAAGGATGAGGCCGTCGGATACGCGAAGGGCGATGAAGCTCTGGCGATCTTCGAAGAACTGCGCACCAACTGCTCCCTCAGCTTCCCGGTGAACCTACCGCAGTCTGCGATGCTGCTCACCTCGGCCAAAGATGACGACGGTGATTTCGTGGTCGACGCCGTGGCATCAGACGGCGGCTCACACCCCCGTAACATCAACATCGAGAGCACCATGGCGCTCGTGCGATTCGGAACGCTAACTCCACTGGAGATGGCCACCAAGCTTTCTTACAACCCATCACGAATGTTTGGCCTTCTCAACAAAGGCCACCTCGGCGAAGGCGCTGACGCCGATATCACTATCGTTGACCCCGGCCGCGGCGCGGCCACCCACACATTCGTGGCCGGAAATCCAGTGCTGGCAGATGGCGAGATCGTCGCCACCGGCGGAACACTGCTGGTAACAGATGAAGGTGCAGAAGCAACCTCATCAAGCGGCCAGCGGCACGAGGTTGTAGACCTCACGCGGAGCAAGCTCTACGCGGGCTTCAAGTGAGACTGGGCCGGCCCAGTTGACCAAACTGCCACACTACGAGAGGTATGGCACACCACACGCTGTAAAGTGGACTGAATGACCTCAGAGACTCAACAGCAATCATTCACCGTTACCCAGGTCAACGACTACATCAAGGCGTTTCTGGATGCCGATCCAAACCTCGCCGACATGTGGATTTCGGCTGAGGTAAGCAGGGCTACCACTGCTGGATCTGGTCATAGCTATTTCACGCTGCGGGACGACAAGTCAGCCATCAGTTGCGTGATGTTTCGCGGCGGCAGAGGCGCTGAGTTCCTGAACGACGGAGCACAACTTCTCGTCCACGGCCGCATCTCGTTCTATCAGGCTCGCGGCGACCTTCAGTTCTACGTCGACACGGTTCGGCCAGATGGGGTCGGTGCGCTCCAGGCAGCCTACGAGAAGCTCAAAGAGCAACTCGCCAAAGAAGGCCTGTTCGACGTCGATCGCAAACGTCCACTACCCCGCTTCCCGCAACGCATCGGCGTAGTCACGTCCCCCACCGGCGCAGTCATCCAGGACATCATCAATGTCCTCTCACGCCGATATCCGCTGACCGAAGTCGTGGTCGCACCCACGCAGGTCCAGGGCAACACGGCGGCTCCACTTATCGTGGACGCCATCGAACAAGCTGATGCAGTCGACGATATCGACGTGATCATCGTGGCTCGTGGTGGCGGCTCCCTCGAAGACCTGTGGGCCTTCAACGAGGAGTCCGTAGCGCGGGCAATCTTCGCCACCAAAAAGCCGGTAATCAGCGCGGTTGGTCACGAGACTGATACCACCATCGCTGACTATGTTGCTGACGTCCGCGCCCCAACGCCATCGGCAGCGGCAGAGATCGTTGCGCCTGATCGCCGAGAGCTGGCTATGGTGGTCGCCAGCTACTCAGAAGCCCTCATCGACAGCGTCCAGTATCTTGTTGACGAGCGCAAACGCGGTGTGTCACTGGCCGTAGACCGTCTCTCTGCAATGGCACCCGACACGAAACATCAGCGCCAGCAGATCGACGATCTTCTCAGACTGGCAAAGGCGGCCATCAACCATAGCGTTGAGGTAAACGTTGAGCGGGTCAACGGTTTGCAGAATCAGCTCAAAGCGTTGGGTCCGATCGAGATACTGAACCGGGGATACTCCATCGTCAGATCATCGGAATCTGGCAGCGTGATTGGGTCGATCGCAGACGCCAAGTCAGGCGATCGCCTCAGCATCACCGTGACTGACGGTGAGATAGAAGCCGACACCGTTTAGGTGAGAACACCCCTCGTCAGCACTGGGCAACCCATGAGTAAAATAATCACAGACAACAGTACGTTGAGTTAGGCAGACAATGACCGAGCATTCGGACAGCACTGAGTCAAAACCACACGCTAAATCCAAGAATAACTCATTTGAAAGCGCCTTCGAACGGCTTGAACAGAGCGTTCGGAAGCTTGAAGCTGGCCAACTTTCTCTAGCTGAGTCAACTGACCTCTTTGAGGAGGGCATGAAGCTGGCAAAGCTCTGCAATGAGTTGCTCTCCACAACGGAACTCCGCGTGAGCCGCCTCCAGACCGCGTTCGCAGAACAGATGCGGCTGGTTGATGATGACTTTGAGCCGGAGGACTAAGCGTGGGAGGCCCCAGAAGACGTAGGCAGCACGATGGGGCAAGGCCACCGGGGAGACCGGCACGCCCCGGTCTGACCACACGACCCGGACAGGGTCGTGTGGTCAGACGCGTCTCTCGACCTGCTCAGGCAAAACCCGTTCAAGGAAGGCCTGCTCAAGCAAGACCGGCGCAGGGCCGGCCTGCACAGTCTGGAGCGCCCCAACAGGCTGCAACGCCTACCGCAAGCGGATTGCGTCGTCGACCCGGGGTAACTCGGCTGGCTGGTGAAGCGCCACGTACCGATGAGATATCTCAACTCGATCCCAACCAGGTCGAGCCGCTGACCGTTGGATGGTTCTCATCTGGGGGTGGCGAAGGCTCAATGGGCATGCTTGAAGCTGCTGTTGATGCAATTGAACTTGGCGATCTGAACGCTAGAATCGAGTTCCTGTTCTGCAACCGTGATCGTGGGCAACGAATCGCGACAGATAAATTCCTGGACTATGCTGCCGCCCACGCCATTGAGGTAAGAACCGTGTCCTCATATGAGTTCCGGAAAGCACGCAGTTTGGTCCCATGGGAAGAACTTCGTGAGATGTTTGATGAGGAGGCGATGAAGAAGCTCGCCGGATTCGACCCCAAGATCACGATTGCCGCTGGCTACATGCTTATAGCCCCGCTGCTGTGCGAGCGATTCAAGATGATTAATGTTCACCCCGCCTTGCCCGGCGGCCCAATTGGCACGTGGCAAGAAGTGACGTGGGAACTTATCGACCGCAAAGACAAAGAGTCTGGCGTGATGACAAACATCGCGACCAAAGAGGTGGACGCAGGTCCAGTGCTCAGCTACTGCCGCTACCCAGTCGTTGGTGGTGAACTGGACTGGATGTGGTTCAGAGCACGGGAAGAAGCTGCAGCATCGATAAAAGAGCGGGAAGGCGAGCGCAATCCGCTCTTCATGGCACTCCGTGAATTAGGTCTGCCCCGCGAGCGTCCACTACTTGTTGAGACGCTGAAGGCGATCATAAGCGGCGAGATAAATCTAAACAATCCCGCGGTTACGGGCCCTATTGATCTCACAATGCCAGTAGAGATGGCACTGGCCCCCGATGATGACGTCTAGGCATCCGACCTCGTGACCAAATTAGTCAGAAAAGCCTGATTCCGACTACCACATCACCCCGCCACCGGTGTTGATGTCCTGCCCAGTCATGCTGGATGAATCATCAGAGGCCAGGAACAAAGCCAGCGATGCGGCGTCTTCTGAGCCTGAACTCTTATCAGAGAACCCTTCATCGGCAAGCCAACGGCCAGCCAGTACGGCTTTTTCATTGTGTTGCCGCTCCTTGAACTGTGTACGGAACTCTTCCTCGTCAAAGGGCTTATTCAGATACGCCGCTCTTTCTCGAACAAGCTCCATGCTTCGCTCCTCATGTTGTCCGGGACAGATCGCGTTGACGTTGATGTTGTACTGGCCAACATCCGCAGCCAGCGTTCGTGTAAACCCGATCACACCCATCTTCGAGGTCGCATAGGGTGCTCGATGAGAAAGCGGCTGCTTGCCGGTTGGTGAGCTGAAATTGATTATCTTGCCGTACCGCTTCTCAGTCATCACGGGTAGTACTGCCCTGCTGCACAGGAAGAGCGAATCAAGGTTCACGTCAAGCGTCTGCTTCCACTCAGCCAGACTCATATCCCACACGTCTTTGGTTGGTCCTGCGATGCCAACGACATTGGCCAGTATGTCGACCGTCCCGAACTGCCGCAGCGTCTCTTCCACCATCGCGTTGACCTGATCCTCATTAGAGACATCGGTCTGAAAGCAGATCACCTGTCCGCCGGCATCCCTGATCTTGGAGCCGACCTGCTCTTCCAGCACCTCAACCGGAACGACGTCGCAGATTGAAACGGCGGCGCCCTCTGCTGCAAATAGCCTGGCAACGGCTTCACTGTGCCCGCGAGCGGCACCGGTGACGATGGCCACTTTTCCATCCAATTTCCCCATGAAGAATTGCGCTCCCTATAGCTTTCTGCATCTCAACAAAATCAACTGCTGTGCGACTGTTGCACCATACGTCTCTGCAACGTGCGGGCATGGTACACAACCTCTCTCAGGGTCAACAGGCATGACAAGCCTGTGGAAGACTCCTTGTGTAGCTTGGATGCCCGCCGCTTGGCCATGAGATATCGCGATCCCCCTGATCTCTACGAGCCTCGTATACCATGGCGTGACTCACTATGAAATATTGCTATGCACCACGACGACAGGCCGCGTTTCCGGATGTTTATGAAACGTGGACAGCCACACCTGAACAACACACAGACGCGTTCCTGAAGCGCGTCGCAGCCACGGGATATGACGGCCTTGAAATTGGGGCTGTAACGTTTGACGCTGCAGATTCAGACTCCGCCGTGGTCGATTTTGCCGACCGATTGCGAGAGCTAGGCGCCCCATGCGTTGTTGTCCGTGCTGGTGGCTCGTTGCTGGAAGCCAAAACCGCCTCAATCAACCGCGATGTGCTTGATCGATCACTGCACTACGCAAAGTTGGTTGGAGCGCGAGTGGTCACCGGAAACATGATGGCCCCACAGCGCCACTACCGCATGGGCGGTGATCCGTGGGGACGGCCAGTGGCGCAGGATGCCAGCCGCGGCACCCGAACTCTTCTCTTCGAACGCCTGGCCGAAGACTTGCGAATTGCATCAGATGCAGCGGCTACGGATGGCATCACAGTATCCCTCGAACTGCACCAGCAATCGCCAGTAGATAACTCGTGGTCAGCCAAGTTGATTAGTGACCTCGTTGCCCGCACCAATTTCGGCATCAACGCTGATCTCGGCAACATCCTGTGGAACTACGATGAGCCGGAAGAGACGATCGAAGCAGCGGTCGATGTCATCGGACCTATCTCGGTCTACTGGCACTGCAAGAACGTTGTACGGGTCAACCATCCGGAAAACCAGCGAACTGTTGCCTGGAAAGTCTCGCTCGCACAAGGGGAGATGGACTACCGATACCTGATGTTAGCGATGGCCCGAAGCGGCTACAACGGCTACGTCGCAATTGAAGGTGGTCGAATCGGCGATCAGTGGCACATGGACACCACCAGCCTCGCCTATCTGAAGGACCTTGAGCAAGAAATGGCAGGCTAACGGCTAGCGCGCCGGTATCGCCTCGTCAACCCTCATCACGTGGTCCCAACGTTCCGCCGCAATATCGACCATCAGCTCAAGATCTTCAGCAAGCGCGTAGCCACTGTGGATCAACGCCTCAGCCGCCGCTTGAATCTCCATCAGGTACGCATCTCGACTGAGATACCGCTCTTCGATCGACCGTCGTGGATCACCTGAGTGATCGCGATCCTCGCCCGTCATCGGGAAGAAAATGCTCCAACCGGCCATCGGAATCTGCTGCTCCGGTGACCCTGTGTTGCCACCGCGCCGGTTCCACCCGGCATGCGTTGCCACAGGCACACTAACATCCGGCATTCTGATGCCCGCAACCTCGTTGCCGTCTTCATCCACTGCCGCAACGTAGTGCGTGTACGTCTCGCCTTCGACGGCAGGCCAGCGCCCTACTCCGCGATCACTATCTGGCCCCATATCCACAGTCCGCACGATGAACAGTCGATCCGGATCAGGGCCTTGCACACCTGGAATCTCACCAAGCGCATCTAGCGCAACCTTTGGGCGCACCGCAGTGCCATCATCAATACGGGGATGTGAGTTCGGTGGCGGCTCAACACCATCGACCACCCAGCGGTCCATGTTGATCAGAGATGCCCGCAGCAGCGGTGTGTAATCCATCACCCCCGACGGGTACGCCCCCTCACTCTTGTCGGCCGAACTCACGGTGATCTGTGGGAAGCTACCAGAGACGTGTTGCGCGCTCGCAAAGTGATAAATACGCGCCTCAGGCGCGCCAGGAATATCCTTGCCCGTAGCGGGGTCGATGTGTGCGAATGAGGCATCACCACGCCAGTACTCAGCAGAGCTGTTCGTGTAGATGATCTTCGGCACGTCACCCTGACTGCGCAATCGATCAAACAGGCCACCAGTCGACTCTGTCAGTGGATCGTACGTCGCTTCGTCGGCGAACGGGAACTTGTGACCAAACGTCGGCATTGACTGATCCGACGGCTGTCCAAACCGGAAGTTGAACTGCCCACGACGCGACCCCGCGATGTGCGGCAAGATTCCGTCGTATGCCGACTTTCCGTCCTCCCCAACGTTCAGTCCCAGATGGATAAACTCCCGCAGCATGCGCCCGGTCTGGGATACGCCCCAGACATAAGACGCCGCAAAATTGCCAGGCGTCGGGTTACCCTCTGAAGGCGCCTTCAGGAACAGCGACACATCACGAACGGCCAGATGCCCCACGCCCACCACGGGAGCGTGGCTGGTGGTGTAAGTAACGTAGTAGTACTTGCCGGGCTCGAAACCGCCTGCAAGGTAGATGTACTCCGCATCCGCCTCCACACCGGAATTCGTCTCCTTACCAAACTGCCACTTGCCGCGTGGGACGACCTCATAAGGCCCGTCCTCCCACTCGCGCACCGTGAGTTCCGCTCCCGCCTCATCCAAATCGGCGGCGGGATGCGGCCGATGAATACGGTTTGCCAGAAGAAACGTTGTCTGAAGCTCGTTTGGTCGGAACTCCACTATTGCCTGGCCCGACACCGGCCTATCGCCAGACATCGCCAGCGGTGCTTCAACACCCATCAGGATATCGCTGCGATACACATCGTGCTGACACCCAATCGACACAACGGTGAAGCCGTGCCGGAAAAGAAATCCATCACCCGGATGCACGTCACGCGCAGGATCCAACGGCGGACCGCCGTTGAAGTTGGCCACGATCCTCCGGCGTCCCCGGTTGGGCAGTTCGACGAGAAGACGTTGTGGTCCGGCAGCCGAATCTACCGGCTGGAGGATCGATAGATCAGCCTCAAACCGCACACGACCATCAGCATCGCGGGAAGCAAGCTCCAGATCGGTGATGAGTGCGTTTGCCGAATTACTCGGGTCAACCACAAACGTGGCAACTCCATCGATCTGCTCGTACGCGCCAACGTCCCCAAACACCTGACCGGCGGCGTAAGGCTTGCGATCATGGATATCGAAATCGATTAGCGGCATATCAGCCCTCCAAAGGCGCCTAGATCGTCCGGACGCTGCCCTTCACGAATGATGCTTCGTCTGATGCGAGCCAGATCATGACATTCGCTACGCCATCAGGTGAGGCAAGTGCGTCGATCTTCTCTTTCAGCGATCCCTGTTTGCCCTCAGCGTTGTGCACCGCCTCAACCTGCGCACGCTTGAGCGGCGTGTTGAGCGACCCGGGAAGCACGTCGTTGACGCGAATTCCGTGCTGCGCTAGATGGCTGTCGAGCACCATCGTAAAGCCGTGTGTACCACCCTTGCTTGAGCCGTATGCGTACGACGATGAGCCGCCTGTCACGCCCGCGCCAGATGAGGTGATGATGATCGTGCCGTCCTCAGCCGCAATCATGTGGCTGGAGACGTGCTTCACGACCAGGAAAGTCCCCTTCAAGTTGATGTCGACCACAAAGTCCCACACATCTTCTGGAAACTCGTCGATTCGAACATTGGCGCCCTGAAGTACGCCAGCAATATTGATCAACACGTCAACTTTGCCACCAAGCCACTCAACGGCCTCATCGACAGCGGCACTGACTTCATCAGAATTTACGATGTCCACGTGCCAGTACTTGCCTTCCGCCCCGGCTCCTTCAATCTCTGTCAGAGCCGTCGCAGCATCGGCGTCGTTGACGTCGAAGAACGCTATCTTGGCGCCCTCTCTGGCCGCCCGGAGAGCTGTTGCCCTGCCGATACCAGTTGAGCCACCAGTAAGAATGATTCGCTTGCCTTCAAGCAGCATTGGATCTCCCGTCTTGTTTGATTACATAATTGTTCAGCGTGCGGCTATCGCTCACACACTTGGTGGGTTTGGCTCGTCCCAGACGATGCCGACACTGTCCGAGTACACCTTGAACTCCGTGATGGCGTCGGCATATCTGTCTGCTGGCAGATGCTCGATCAACACATGAGCATTGGGAGCGACTTTCTGCATCTCCGTAAGGAAATAATCGTGCGGAATCAGGCCGCTGCCGATCTCTTCTTCCTCGAGGTGGACGAGCAGTTTCGTCATGACCTGGAAGTCCTTGGCATGTGCACCCCACGTGACGTGGCCAAGGAGGTCAAAGAACTCCTGCAGGAACGGCTTGAGGTCGTACGCCTCATCAAGGCTAGCGACGAAGTTCACCGGATCCTGATTGAAACCAAGCGCTGGTGACCCTGCGGCGTCAATAAAGTCCCGCATCCGTCGTGCAGAGTACACCGGGCAGACAACGCCGCCTTCAGTGGCGATCTTCACGCCTTCTGCCTCAGCCACCGCTGAGGCCTGCTTCGCACTATCGACAAGTCTGTCGAAGATGCGCTCTGAGCGGTTTTCTGGATGTGGAGTCCACGCACCACCGGGATTCAAGCTGCCTGGCCGAAGATACGTATTTGGCGAGCCCATCTCCGCCGTGAGACGACACATGTCCTGCAAGAACTTGATTGCAGCCTTGCGCTCGTCCTCATCATCGCTGACGAGTGCGCCTCCGTAGCCGCCATTGGTCTGACCAATCTCCAGCCCTGCCTCCGCGAACTTTCGTTTGAAGAATTCGACGTCCGCCGCGGTGGCGCTAGCCGGGTCTTGCACAACGACATTCAGGGCGTTATAGCCCTCGGCCTTCGCCGAGTTCAAATCGCTTTGAGAATATGAAAGCCAATCGCCTTTGATTCGCCCTGCAGCGCCTAAAAGCACATCAAACCCTTTCCACTGTTCAATAATGAAGCGGTTGCAGGATACAGCAGGTCACAAACCGAGGCTGGACCGATCGCGATCAACTTTCCGCCTGACCCGCTCGTCGAGCGGCAAGGCACTACCCCCGCCTCCGCCGCCGCCTTTGTTAGAGCGACCGCGCTCATGCTGGCTCTCAATACGGGTCTTCAGCACACCCAAATAGACTTCAGTCCAGTGCGTAGCCGCTTTCCGGACTACAGGAGCCAGTGCGCGCGTAGTTGGCCCCTCAAGGCTCATAGTGGACCTCAGCGCCGTTGACTTGAAATTGCCATCCAGTCTGAACTCCTGATGCGCCCTCACACCCCAGCACTTGCCGTGCCATGCCCATCGACGCGCCTTCGCGATCTCAAGAATCTCTCCACGCACGCCCAGGATCTTCTTTCGCAGCTTGAAACGAGCACCAATGCCCTCCTCATCAATCAGCCAGGAGCTGGAAACTTCGGGGTTCCAGTCCACCCAGAGGTCTACCCGCCTGATCCACTGCCAGATCACCTCAGGCGGCGAGAAGATTTCAATCTCCCTTTCAACCACCACGGGGGCATTCCTGTTTATCGTCTGTCTCATCAATAGAATTCGGCCTGTGGGTCT
>CAUZJA010000040.1:0-16375 GCA_963579925.1 Dehalococcoidia bacterium
TAACGGTTCATTTGTAATAGAGAACCGCGGTAGCGCCAGCCAGCAACAACCTACCGCCAAGTCACCCTGGGTGGGAACCGTTAGCAGCAACTGGAAGTGGGTAATCCTTGATAGCCCATCCCAGAACAACCTCGCTGCACTCAGAGCGTTCGTAGACGGCCTCTAGCACCTCAGACCCCGGCTCCATCACCGTCCAATGTAGGGACGATAAGGGCAAAGTTAGTGTCCCGACCAGAGATATAGCGGCGTCGGCGTGGACGCTCGCTCATGCAGCGATGCGGCAGCCTCAATGTTGACTTCGTTCACGCGCCACTCCAGCACTTGTAGGGCTGTTTCGCGCACGATATTTCGATAACTCCGGCTCCCGTCCATAGACCGAATGTCAATCTCGGCCTACCTCCATTTATGAGCGAAGCTTCCTCCTGATTTCTTCGCATCAAAACTGCGTTCCCACATTTCTTGCCTGTGCCTAGTCTGTCCGGGCTCGATCGTGCGTCTCATCGGAGCGCACAGGTAATTTTGAACTAACTCAGGCAAGGATGGTGACTCAATTGCAGGCTCTGCAAATCCCAGAACTCAGGCGGACATACGGTTTTGGTGAAGTCTCGATCATTCCAGGCGAGATAACGATCAACCCAGACCAGACGAACATCGAATTTTCGATTGGCGATCTCACGTTGGGGGCACCCGTACTGGCAGCCGCAACGGATGCCGTCGTCTCACCCGCGTTCACCGCCAAGTTCGATGAACTCGGCGGACTTGGGGTGATGAACCTGGAAGGTATTCAAACCAAGTACGATGATCCAGATTCGATACTCTCCGAAATTGCTGAAGCTCCCGAAGACGAGATGACCACTCTTCTACAGAAGGTATACTCAGCGCCCATCAAAGAAGAGTTGATTGGCAAGCGTGTTGAGGAGACCAAGGCACTGGGTGCGAAGTGCGCCGTCTCAGTGACTCCGGCGTTCACCAAGAGCTTCGCGCCCGTCGCGGTGGAAGCTGGCGCTGATGTTCTACTGGTTCAATCAACCGTGACTACTGCCCTGCACATATCCAAGAGCGCAATCGGCCTGAAGCTGACGGAAGTGCTGGAAATGGTCGACGTACCCGTGCTGGTGGGCAACTGTGTCTCGTACAACGTGGCACTGGAACTGATGGAGACCGGCATTCACGGTGTTCTGGTTGGCGTTGGCCCCGGTGCTACTTGCACTACCCGAGAAGTCACCGGAGTGGGCGTGCCTCAGGTGGCCGCAACGATGGACTGCGCAGCCGCACGAGACGAGTACTTCCATCGCAGCGGCCGTTGTTACGTCCCAATCATCACTGACGGTGGAATCAGAACCGGTGGCGATCTCTGCAAGACGCTGGCCTGCCGGGCCGATGCAGTGATGATCGGCACTCCCCTTGCTCAGTCTGAGGAGGCTCCCGGTCAGGGCTACAACTGGGGCATGGCAAGCCCTCATCCTGCCCTCCCAAGAGGCACCCAGATCAACGTTGGAGTCAAAGGCTCGCTAGAAAAAATCCTGCGTGGTCCTCCAACGATTTCCGACGGTACTCAGAACCTGCTGGGCGCCCTTGAAGTCTGCATGGGGATGGTTGGTGCGTTCAACATTCGTGAGTTTCATGACAAGGCAGAGATCGTGATCTCACCTGCAATCAAGACAGAGGGAAAGCACCATCAGCTTGGGCTGTAACGGCTAACCCACCCAACCAATTCAACTAGTGATCAGTTGGCTTCAAACAAGCCACCAACTTCAGAAGGAAGTGTTGAGATGCCTGCATATGCCGTAATCGGCGGTCAGTGGGGCGACGAAGGCAAGGGAAAGATCATAGATTTTCTTGCCGCCAACGCCTCGATAGTTGCACGTTACTCCGGCGGCAATAACGCCGGTCACACCGTCATAAACGATCTTGGAGAATTTGAGTTCCACCTCGTGCCGATGATGTTTGCTGGCCGGAGGCAGTAAACATCATCGGCAATGGCGTTGTCGTTGACCCCGATGGGATGATCGAGGAGATCCGAGACATCGAGTCGAAGGGCATAGATCCTTCTACCATCGTGATCAGTGATCGAGCCCACGTGGTCATGCCGTATCACGCCGAATTTGATCGTCTGGAAGAAGAACGGCGAGGCGACAACGCCATCGGTACAACTAACAAAGGTATCGGCCCGGCGTACAAGGACAAGGTCGAACGGTCGGGCATCCGAATTGGTGAGCTGCTGGACATCGACCACGGCACATATCCATATGTAACGTCGTCGAATCCGACCATTGGTGGCCCTATGACCGGCATGGGTCTTGGTCCGAATGCATTCGGTGGAGTTGCCGGTGTGTTCAAGGCGTACTGCACCAGAGTTGGCGCGGGGCCGTTCCCCACGGAACTAAAAGAGGGAATTGGCCCGCAGATCAAGGAAATAGCAAGCGAGTTTGGTGTGACTACTGGCCGAGAACGGCGTGTTGGCTGGTTTGATGGCGTCGCTGGCCGCTACAGTGCGCGTGTGAACGGATTCGACTCCGTGATCATCACTCGGCTGGACATCCTCGATAACTTCGATTCGATCAATGTCTGCGTTGCGTACGAACTGAATGGAGAGCGAATCGAAAAGTTCCCGGTAGACGCCGAGCAGCTTGAGCGATGCAAGCCGATATACGAGACTCTGGAGGGCTGGTCAGGCACTACCGCAGGGGTAACCGATGCGGACGACTTGCCGCCCGAAGCTCGGGCGTATGTGGCGTTCCTTGAGTCGGTGTTGGAAGTGTCCGCTGCGATCATCTCCACCGGACCACGGCGCGATGAGACCATCACGATCAAGCCGGTGATACCCGTCTAAGGCGCTTCGCTGACCGGTGGACCGGGCGATTCGAACCGAGTAATCGTGCCCGGCGAGACTCTTCAGTGTGGATTGGGGAGTATCGTTGGGCACGACTTCTAAGTCATGCGTTTTCAATTTGTGATTCAGCCCAACTCCTGGATAGACGTCGTCTGAGTACCCAGCCCACTTCCCCAACTGAATCTGCGCCCAACCCGCCAACGGGTTTCCTGGCTTCGTTCCACTATCGAAGTTTTCGTTTCCAATGGACGTCCGATGGGATGTTCAACTCCGGTCAGGAGATGGAAGCGCTCATGCTGTCCTGGTTCATCCTGACTGAAACGGGGTCCCCATTCCTGGTTGGGCTGCTGGGCGCGCTGAGGTTCGGAGGAACGTTAGGTGGCCCGTTCTACGGTCTGCTTGGCGATCGTATGGACCGTCGCAAGCTCCTGATTACCAATCGGGGCCTCATCGCCGTGCTGGCCAGCATCACGTTCATTCTGGCGTTCTCGGGCCTGTTTGAAGCCTGGCATGCCTTCGTAATCGCACTGCTGCTTGGCGCTGGCCGGATGATGGACAACGTGATTCGTCAATCGCTATTGGCCGACATGGTCCCAAGAGCGACGCTTCTGAACGCCGTTGGGCTGTCCAGGACGATGCAGGACGGTGCCAAGATCACGGGTGCAGTGGCTGGTGGCGTGCTTCTGGCGCGCCTGGGGCTCGACAACGCCTACGTCGTGGTCATGGCGCTATATGCCACCGCAACCATAGTCGCGTTCGGCGTCTCAATTGCACAGCGCCCTTCAACAGCAAAGTCGCAGAGCCCGCTTTCAGACCTGAGGAGCGGCCTCAACTACATCAAACACAACGATTCAATCATGGGCATCATGTTTCTGGCGATGCTGGTGAACCTGACAACCTTCCCGATGACCAATGGCCTGATGCCCGTGATGGCGCGCGATGTGTTCAAGAGCGACGAAGAAGGTCTTGCGGCACTCCTGAGCGCCGCAGCGATTGGCGCCGGTCTGGGGTCGGTTACACTCGCCGCGCTCGGGAGAACGCGACACTCTGGTCGGGTGATGATCGTCGGCATAGTTGTCTGGCATCTGGCCATACTTGTGATGGCCCATGTAACAAGCTTCCCGATCGCGCTACTTGCTCTCGTGGTGATTGGGGCGTGCTCAAGTGCATCGATGGTATCGATGAGTGCGCTGTTGCTCACCACCACTGATATTGAGTTCAGGGGGCGCGTGATGGGCGTTCGCTCGCTATCCGTCTGGACATTGCAGCCGGGACTGCTGATCGGCGGCTTCCTGGCTGGCCACTACGATATTGCGATTACATTCACAGTAATGGGGATCATAGGTCTTGTGCTGGTCGCCTTCGCGATAGTGCGATGGCCGGGCTTGTGGCGGGATGTGCCGAATTCATGAGTTGAACGTACCCTCTCTCGTTCCCCGCCCGAAAGTGCAAACCGCAGGTCAGGCCTGATTCCCCGCGTATGAGCCGCCCAGCAATGCACCCTTTGCGAACCGATCCAGCCCAAGCGTAGATATATCGATAGAACTGGCAGAGCCATCGACGATCACCTCCGCCATCAACTCTCCTACTGCCGGGCCAAGCTTGAAGCCGTGGCCGCTCCAGCCAACGCAGTTGATGTAGCCGTCGACACCATCTACAGCGCCCAGAATCGGATGCCAGTCTGGAGTGACGTCGTAGAGGGCAGCGAATCCGCCTACAACTCTTGCGTTGTCCGCAAAGCGAGGTATCCGGTGCTTAAGTCGAGCCATCAGATCCAACTCGTACGATGCATCATGGGTGGAGTCGTAGTCGTTGGCGTCTACGTACTCGTTCTCCTTCGGGTGGCCGTCTCCGGCGAGCAGTCGCCCGCGGTCGCGACGCCAGTACGTGCGGTCTAGCCCGTTCGAGACTGGGTA
Organism: Dehalococcoidia bacterium; assembly: GCA_963579925.1. GTDB lineage: Bacteria > Chloroflexota > Dehalococcoidia > Lucifugimonadales > Lucifugimonadaceae > UBA1151. The sequence goes on from CAUZJA010000040.1 coordinate 4,750, forward strand.
TTCCGGACGCAGATCAGCGTCGTCTGTCTCAAGAACAAGGTCCTGTTCGCGCGTGACCTTAATAGGAAGATCAATCCCAACCCACGCAGCAATCTCGGGAGACCACGGTCCGGCCGCGTTCACCACTACTGGCGTTGAGATCGCGCCGTTGGTGGTCCTCACCGAGGTAATTCGTCCGCCAGATGCTTCCATCCCCGTCGCTGCAACGCCTTCGATGATCTCTACACCACGAGATCGCGCAACTTCGGCGAGCCCTTCCGTGGTGGCGGTAGGGTCTGCATGCCCGCCTTTGTGTTCGATCAGTGCAGAGCCGATTCCTTCTGGATTGATTCCCGGCATCATCTTCTGGAGATCATCCACCGATAGAAAACCTGCCTCAATCCCAAAGGCACGGTGGCGCTCGATGTTCCGCTCCATCTCAGCCTTCATCTCGGCTGAGCCAATCTTGACCCAGCCGGTCTGGTTGAACACGTTGGCGCGGCCTGTGCGCTCCTCGAACTCCTCAAATATCCTGACCGACCGTACGGCCATCTGGATGATGGGATCCTGGGAGTAGTGTTGCCGAACCAGCGCGCCTGAGTGCCCCGTACCCTCTGCCGCAAGTGTCTTGCGCTCAAGTAGGACGACGTTAGTCGCACCCTTCTCAGACAGGTGATACGCGATGCTCGCCCCCATAACGCCGCCGCCAATAATGACAACGTCCGCAGTCGACCTCATATCTGAATTACCTTTTGCCTGATATCGGATTCCGGTTGGTAGCGCATAGAATACTGGCAATCATCCAGATATGACCAGACATGAAACCAGTATGGAAACCCGTGTTGTGAAACTGCGCGTCTAGTCTGTCGCCGAGATTGGCCTTAGACTATTCTCCGCTGCGTTCTACAAGGCCTGAACTTCAAGCCGACCGCAACCTGACCTGAGTTGACCAGACCCGAAAGGTAGTCGAACAACAGACCATGTGTGGCATCGCCGGAATTATGTACAAGAACAGCGGGTCGACAAAGTCGGCTCCAATTGGCGATGAGCTGGTCAAAATGTTGGAGACTATGGTGCACCGCGGGCACGACTCTGCGGGCGTTACCGTTGCCGGTGAAGCCAATGACTCAGACCTCCTGATCCGAATCTGGGCCGATGATTCAGCCCCCGCGACTGATACAGTCGCAAGGACCGAGGAAACCATCCGGCGCGCTGGCGGCACAATCAACTCATCAGAGCTTCGTGGTCAATTCCTACGCATCACAGCAAATTACGAAGGCGATATCCCGCCGCTTGCTGAAGCACTCCTGAACGAACCTGGTGTCGTCCTACACAGTATTGGTGAGGTCTCCGAGGTCATCAAGGACGTTGGCACCCCGCTCGTGATGGACCAACACCATGAGATCAGCAAACTCACCGGCACGCACGGCGTTGGCCACGTACGAATGGCAACCGAGAGCGTTGTGGACATCAGTCACGCCCACCCGTTCTGGGCCTATCCGTTCACAGATGTAACTGTGGTTCACAACGGACAGCTAACCAACTACCACGGCATGAAGCGTGAGTACGAAGGCCGCGGATATCACTTCCAGACAGGCAACGACTCCGAACTGATCGCGGTGTATCTCGCCGACAAGCTCAACGATGGGACGTCACTCAATGATGCCCTCACAGAGTCGCTGGACGATCTCGACGGCACGTTCACTTATCTTGTATCAACCAAAGACGGGATGGGCTACGCAAAGGACCGCTGGTCCGCCAAGCCGCTCGTTGCGATGGAGACTGATGACGTTGTGGCGCTGGCTTCTGAGGAAGTCGCGCTCAGGAGCGTATTCACTGAAGAGTTGGACCGCACAGAGCCTCAGGAGCATGAGGTGATGACTTGGTCAGCCTAGACGCTTCTGAGCTGACTACGCGGGAGTTAAACACTCGGATCAAAGAGCTCGCGACCAACGGTACCGAGAAGATTACGATCACCAACCCCGCCGCTCGTCACAACATCGCCGTTGGCATCTTGACCGAGTGCGAACTCGAGATTGATGGCAGCGTTGGCTACTACGTTGCGACGCTACTCGACGGCCCCCGAATCACTATCAACGGCAACGCCGGATGGGCGCTGGGCGAGAACATGATGAGCGGTTCGATATCGCTCTCCAAGAGCGCGGGAGCATCCGTCGCAGCCAGCATGCGCGGTGGCGATATGTTCGTCGGAGGCAACGCGGGCGCACGCGCGGGGATTGGAATGAAGGGCGGCACCCTTCTCATTGGAGGCGATTCTGGATTCCTGACGGGATTCATGATGCAGAAGGGCCGGATCATCGTTGTGGGCGACGTTGGCGATGCCGCTGGTGATTCCATGTATGAGGGCACAATCTTCTGCGGCGGTGAGATTGGTTCGCTAGGTGCTGATTCCAAGATAGAAGAATCGACCGAGGACGAATTGATCGAAATCTGGAATTTGCTCGAAGAACGTGGCATTTCAGAGCGACCGCATTTCAAGAAAATCGTCTCCCAGAAGACTCTCTACCACTACGACGAGCAAGAACGGCACGAGCGGCCACTCATCTAGGCGCTAAAGAGGAAGATCAAAAATGGTACTTGGCAGCAATCAGATCTGGTCGCCGTGGACCGTGGAAGACATCCACGCCAAGGCCGACCTTGGCCGTTACCGCATCCGTGGGATGAGCACGCACCAGAAGGTGACTCATTTCGACGACCTGACGTTTCTCTCGACGGGCCTCACACGATTCCCGCTTGAGGGTTACAAGGAGCAGTGCAACACATCGGTCTCTCTGGGCGGATTGAACGCTGAGAACCCCCTGGAGCTCGACACGCCGATTTACATCACCGGTATGAGTTGGGGCGCCCTCTCAGCGAATGCCAAAACGGCGCTTGGCAAGGCGGCCAGCATGGCCGGTACTGCTAGTTGCACTGGCGACGGCGGAATGCTTCCCGCTGAGCGAGAAGCATCGGACAAACTGATCTATCAGGTGCTGCCCAGTCGCTATGGCCTCAACCCAAACCATATGGCCACAGCACAGGCGATCGAAATCGTCGTTGGTCAAGGCGCAAAGCCCGGTACTGGCGGTCTACTCATGGGCGTCAAGGTGCAGGACGATGTGGCTATCTCACGAGACCTGCCTGTTGGTGTTGACCAACGTAGCCCGGCTCGACACCCGGACTGGCTTGGCCCGGACGATCTCGCAATCAAGATTGAGCAACTACGCGAGGCCACGAACTGGAAGGTGCCAATCCACGTGAAACTCGGTGCATGCCGGGTGTCTGACGACGTAAAGCTTGCCGCCAAAGCGGGAGCAGACGCGATTGTTATCGACAGCATGGTCGCAGGAACGGGCGCATCTGCCGAAATCCTGCTGGACCACAGCGGTATCCCCACCGTGCCGGCCATTGTGCTTGCTCGTGAGGCGTTGCGGCAGATCGGCCTCTATGGCAAGGTCAGCCTGATCGCTTCCGGCGGCATCCGTAGTGGTGCGGACGTTGCGAAAGCGCTCGCACTTGGCGCTGACGCCTGCGCAATTGGCGTGGCGGCCCTGCTCGCGTTGAACTGCAATCGCGATATCCCTGAGGCCAACTTCGAAGAGGAGATCGGCCTTCCCGCGGGCCAGTGCAACCGCTGCCACACCGGCAAGTGCCCCGTAGGCATCGCCACGCAGGACCCTTCGCTCATGAAGCGACTCGATCCCGACGAAGGTGCGGAGCGCGTGGCGAACTTCCTGAACTCAATGACTATGGAACTGGCGCTGCTCACACGCTCGCTCGGCAAGGGTGACGTGAAGAGCCTTGAGCCGGAAGACCTGGCAGCACTCACGATCGAGGCATCGGCGATGGCTCAGATCCCACTCGTCGGCACCAACAAAGTGTTCGGCAGCTAGTAGCGCCAAAAGGAAAGGACGCCACGTGAGCACAGTACAAGACGTTCAAGCTCAACTGGACCAGGATGGCATTGGCTTCCTGCTGGCGCAGTTCGTGGACATCAACGGATCCGCCAAGGTGAAGATGGTGCCTGCGAATACGCTTGGCGATATCGTGAGCGACGGCGCTGGATTTGCTGGCGCTGCACTTTACGGAATGGGCCAGGGGCCAAACTCCCACGACATGATGGCCCGCCCAGACCTTGATACTTACACTCCACTGCCCTGGCGTGATGGCACAGCCCGTTTCGCCTGCGATCTGTTCGTCGACGACGAGCCGTGGATGCACTGCCCTCGTCAGAATATGAAACGCGTCCTTGCCGACGTGAAGAAGGCTGGATACTCGTTCCAGGTGGGGATTGAGCCGGAGCATTTCTTGGTCGTCAAATGCAAAGACGGGGACCTGCACGTCTGGGACCCCAACAACGTCGATAATCTCGATAAGCCTTGCTACGATTTCAAGGGCATCGCCAACGTCATGGACTATCTGCAGGACATGATGGAAGGCATGAGCGGCCTTGGCTGGGACGTCTATCAAGCGGACCACGAGGACGGAAACGGCCAGTACGAGATCAATTTCGTCTATGACGATGCCCTTGTGACGGCTGATCGGTACACATTCTTCAAGATGATGACCAGCCAGATCGCCCAGAAATACGGGGCGATCGCAACTCACATGGCGAAACCGTTCTCTGACCGCACCGGAAGTGGAGGCCATATTCACTACCATTTGGCTGACAGTGAGACCGGCGAAAACATGTTCGAGGACGACTCCGATCCAAAGGGACTCGGCCTGTCGAAGATGGCATACCACTTCATTGGCGGCATTTTGGCGCACGCCCCTGCCCTGACAGCTGTGATGTCTCCCACGGTGAACTGTTACAAGCGCCTGCAGGTTGGCGCTGGCCTCACCAGTTCGACGTCCGGCTACACGTGGGTACCCGCTTCGATTACATACGGCGACAACAACCGCACGCAGATGATTCGTGTCGCAGGCCCCGGCAACATCGAAGACCGCACCGTGTCATCCGCCTGCAACCCGTATCTGGCGTTTGCTGCGTATGTTGCAGCCGGTATGGACGGTATCGCCCGCGAACTCGACCCCGGTGAGCCGAACCGAAGCAACATGTATGACCTCAGCCTCGATGAGATCCGTCAGCGCGGCATCAACATGCTGCCGCAGTCGCTCCCTGAAGCGATCGCAGAGTTGAAGCAGGATGAAGTCGTGCAGGGCGGGCTTGGCGTCATCGCACCTGACTTCATCGCACTGAAAGAGGCTGAGTGGTCTGAATATCACTCACAGGTCAGCCGTTGGGAGGTCGACCGCTATCTTCAGATGTTCTAACCAGAGCATTTGAAGCGGTTTAGCCGTGGCCTTCCTCCTGAACTGCCCCAACTGCGGGGCGCGCAATGTTTACGACTTCCGCTTTGGCGGCGAGGTGCTGACGCGCCCGGAGCCTGACGCTGATAACGATGTGCTGACGGAGTATCTCTACTTCCGAGAGAACATGGACGGCGAGCAGCGTGAGTGGTGGAACCACGCTATGGGATGCCGCAAGTGGTTCGTCGCTACTCGAAATACGCGATCCAACGAAGTATTGAGCACGCAATGGCCTGATGATTCTCCTGATGGGGAAGCTCAGTGAGCGGCTCAACCAGCCGTGGCCCGGACAATCCACAGGAACTAATCGACCGGGCCAAGCCTGTCTATTTCGAGTTCGAAGGACGCCCGGTTGAGGCGTATGAAGGCGACACGGTCGCCTCAGCACTGAGCGCATCCGGCGTGGACATCCACAGCCGCAGCTTCAAGTACCATCGGCCACGGGGATTGCTCTGCGTGGCGGGCCGCTGTCCCAACTGTTTGATGACTGTTGATGGTATACCCAATGTGCGCGCTTGTACTGCTTCCGTACATCAAAACATGCAAGTCATAACGCAAAATGCATGGCCGTCCACGGAGCATGACACTCTTTCAATCCTCGATCGGCTGGACCGACTCATGCCCGTCGGCTTCTACTACAAGGCTCTCCACAAACCGAAGTTTCTCTGGGAACTGGCACGTCCGATCGTCAGACGAATAGCTGGATTGGGAAGCGTCGATATCACTTCCGATGGTGGACCACCGTCGCACCACTCGAACGCGCACACAGACGTGGCCGTGATCGGCGGCGGGCCTGCAGGGATGTCTGCGGCGCTGTCCGCCGCTGACGCTGGTGCCGATGTCACGCTAATCGACGATCAGCCTCTGCCAGGCGGGCATTTGCTCACTGAGATTCGCGAACACGTTGAGTTGGCGGCAAAGACAGGCCACGAGATCGCAGCCGAACTGCGCGACAGAGTCAACGCCCATCCGCAGATATCCATGATGAGCACCTCATCCGTGTTCGGCATGTACCAGGACAATCTGCTGGCGATCCAAACTGGAAACGACTCGCTCAACCTGAGGGCGAAGCACGTGATATTGGCCACCGGCGCGTTTGAAGTACCGCACGTGTTCGAGAACAACGACCTCCCGGGCATCATGCTCACGAGCGGAGCATTGCGATTGGCGCGCCTGTGGGGCATCGCTCCCGGAAAGACAGCGGTCGTATCGACCAGCGATGATTCCGGGTACTGGGCGGCGCTCAATATGACCGACGCAGGAATTACTGTCGCTGCCGTACTGGACTCGCGACCAACGCCAGACAGCGCGTTGGCCGAACTAGTGCAATCAGCAGGTATCGAAGCGCACTCCGGACAGACCATTCACTCAGCACGCGGCACCAAACGCGTCAAATCAATCACCGTCGGCTCACCTGACGGCTCGACCCGCAGCATTGCGTGCGACCTTGTCTGCATGTCTGGTGAGAGGCAGGGTGCGAGTGGACTACTGCTGCAATTGAGCAGTGCAAAGGTCGACCACAGTGGAATCATCGTCGCGGATGTGCCGGAGAACGTATCCGTGATCGGTGGCGTTGGAGGTGTGCATGAAATCAGCGGCATCGTGAAGCAAGGCGAACTTGCAGGCACGAGAGCCGCTGCGAAAGCTGGATTTGGAGATCCAGACGACGCCCTGGATGCGGAACTCGCTAGCTTCAACTCATCGCCTGCAACAGATCACGATTTCTCCGAGGCATCGAGCGCGCCGACCAAGAAGTCGTTCGTATGCTTCTGTGAGGACGTATCTACCAAGGACATCGCAGTAGCCATCACCGAAGGCTTTGGCGACGTTCAGACGCTCAAGCGGTACACAACGTCCACTATGGGCCCGTGTCAGGGCAAGATGTGCCACAAAGCGTTTGTTGAGGTTGCGGCGCTCAATCTGGGGATCAGCGTGGAGGCTGCAGGTACGACCACCTCTCGCCCACCCGCCCAGCCAGTCTCACTTGGTGCGGTGGCAGGACCAAACCACATGCCGCGCAAGCGATCTCCCTTGCATCATGTTCACGATCAACTCGGCGCAGAGATCGTCGAACTTGGCCCGTGGCTGCGGCCGCACAACTACGGATCGCCGCAAGATGAGGCACTGGCGGTCCGAGAGCGCGTCGGCATCATCGATGTGAGTACGCTGGGCAAGCTGGACGTGCGAGGACCCGATGCCGGAGCGCTGCTCGACCGCGTTTACACGCACCGCTTCTCCAACCTTCGCACCGGCCGCATCAGGTACGGGCTGCTCTGCTCTGAAACCGGCTCAATCATGGACGACGGCACCGTTACTCGGATGGCTGATGATCACTACTTCGTCTCGACCACAACTGGAAACGTCGATGCTATTGAAGACTGGTTCAACTGGTGGCTGGTTGGCACCGGTATGGATGTATCCATCACGAACGTGACTGCTGCATACGGAGCGATCAACGTCGCAGGGCCACGTGCTCGTGAGACGCTGGCGAAGCTGACAGATCTGGATTTGTCGCCAGAATCGTTCGGATACATGCGATCTGCAGAGGGCGATGTTGCTGGTGTGCCTTCTATTTTTCTGAGAATCGGGTTCGTTGGTGAAACCGGGTGGGAACTGCACTTCCCTGCAGCGTATGCCGAACACCTGTGGAATGCCCTGATGGAGGCCGGATCCGAGCACGGCATCTCGCCATTCGGCCTTGAAGCGCAGCGTATATTGCGACTTGAAAAAGGCCACATCATCGTCAACCAGGACACCGACGCCGTAACCGACCCACTCTCAGCGGATATGCGATGGGCCGTACGCTTCGATAAGCCAGACTTCATCGGGCGAGCAGGAATCGCTGCAACCCGGGATCGCGATACAGAGCAGTCGCTGGTGGGATTCGTTGCTGACGACGGATTTGTGCCTGAAGATGGCCTTTCTATAGTCGCAAACGGCGAACCGATTGGTCGCATAACCAGCTCACGCCTCAGTCCAACCCGCGGTGTGGGCTTTGGACTCGCATGGGTTCCACATGGCATGGCGAAAGACGGTACCCGCATATATATCCAGAGTGGTCGCAACGAGTGGCCAGCAACCGTGATCACTGAACCAATCTATGATCCAGAGGGAGCGAGGTTGAGAGCATGATCGCACACTCCCCCACCCGACTCACGCCCCTGCACCAGACGCACCTGTCAATGGGCGCTGTCATGGGTGATGTGGACGGATGGCAGTTGCCATTGTCCTACGACGATCCTGATCGGGAAACAACGGCAATACAAGAGTCAGTTGGCATCTGTGATATCACCGGCAGTCAGATTCAACGAGTGAAGTCCAGGCAACCTGAGAACGTTCCTCCTGTGGGAACCGTAGTTGAGAACGGTGGGCTGACGATGGCGAGACTCACCGATGATGAGACTCTAATCATCGGTTCGGCAGAGTTATCGAGTGATCTCCGAGTGATCGACATCACGTCCGGTTACGCCAGATTCAAGATCGCCGGTCCTGAGTCAGGCAAGTTACTCTCGGCAATGACCGATATCGATTTACGCGATCGCTCAATGCCTAACCTCACATGCGCGCAGGCCGGGTTCGCTGGGGTGCACGGAACGCTGCTGCGAATCGACATCGGAAGCACGCCAGCGTACGAGCTACTTGTGTCGCGCGAGTTCGCAGACTACGCGTGGCATACCGCCATCGAATCACTGCCTGCTGGCACCGTTGTTCCAATTGGTTTTGAAGTGCTGAATGCAGTTCCTGGCAGTTCAGAATGAAGCAATTGCTAACGCAAAATACCATGTGGTCTACTCACGAGCTCAAGGACCAGTACGACGTCGTGATAATCGGCGCCGGGGTCCACGGATTATCGACAGCCTACTATCTGGCCAAGCGCGGGATCACCAATGTGGCGGTGTTGGATAAGGGCTATGTGGGAGGCGGTGCCAGCGGTCGCAACACTGCCATCATTCGGGCGAACTATCTGACGGTCGAAGGCATCCCGTTCTTCAGGGAGAGCTTGAATCTCTACGAAGATCTGGCTCAAGAACTCGACTTCAACCTTCTCTTCGATCAATCAGGCCGACTGGACTTGGGCCACAGCGAGTCGGCGGTCTACGGATTGCGGATGCGCACGGGCGTCAACAAGCTACTTGGCGTGGATAGTCGAATGATCGGCCCATCTGAGATCAAAGAGCTCGTTCCGGCAATAGACCTGCGTGAAGGTAAGCCACTACCGGTGATGGGAGCGCTCTACCAATCGTCGGCGGGCGTGATCCGGCATGACGCGGTCGTCTGGGGCTACGGACGTGGCGCAGACCGTCTGGGCGTGGAGATTCACCCATTCACTGAGGTCACCGACATAGTGCGTGAGAATGGGCGTGTTGTAGGCGTAGATGTAGGTGATCGGCGGATCAGTGCTGGCATTGTCATGAGCGCTACTGCGGGCTGGAGTTCGAATATCGCTCGAATGGTCGATATGAAGCTACCGCTGATCACGCATCCCCTGCAGGCGTTCGTTACAGAGCCCCTAAAGCCGTTTATTGATCGATCTGTCTCATCGGCGAACCTCCACGTGTACGTCTACCAGACGGATCGCGGCGAAGTTGTAGTCGGCGGCGGTGTTGACCCATATTCCAGCTACAACCAGCGCTCAACACTGCATACGCTTGAGGAGCTGGCGGCCAACATGCTTGAGCTGTTCCCATTCCTGCGGGGCGTGAACATCATGCGGCAGTGGGCGGGCCTCTGCGACATGAGCCCTGACTACGCGCCGATCATGGGCGAAGTAGATGGTCTGCCGGGATTCCTGCTCTCATGCGGCTGGGGTACGTGGGGCTTCAAGGCCGGCCCGATTGGTGGCTACACGATGGCTGAACTGATCGACACAGGCAAGACGCCTGACTTGATCCGCCCATTCAACATTCGCAGGTTCTCGCAGGGCAAACTGGTCAACGAGCGTGCTGCGGCTCCTGCTGCGGCTGTTCACTAGGCGGCTCTAAAAGTAGCCCAGATCGAGATCGGGGTGCTCTTGTCCGTAGACGGTTTGTGCCTGGCCGAATGAGTCCTGGAGTTGGATTGATAGGCCGCCGTCAACCACCAATGGGTGGCCTGTGATGAATCCTGCCTTGTCGGAGCATAGGAACGCTATGGACTATGCGATATCGTCTGGCACTCCTGCCCGGCCAATTGGGTACTGCGTTGTGGCGTAGTCGTAGAACTCGGGGTTCTTATCGACCATTGCCTGACCTGCCTCGGTGACGATCCAGCCGCGGCAGATGGCGTTGACTCGGATTTTCTTTGGACCGAAGTCGATGGCCATCTGGCGGGTCATGCCTACGACTGCGGATTTGCCAGCTTCATAGATTAAATTATTTTTGATCATCAGGAACGCATGGACGGATGCGATGTTGATGATGCTTCCGCCGTCGCCCGTCTTGTCCATCTCTGGCACGGCGTATTTGGCGCCTAGATAGAGCGCCTTCATGAGAACGGACATGCCGCGATCCCACGCGGTTTCCTCAACATCGACAGCACTCCCCTTCATCCCGGAATACTCCGAGCCAACACCGAACGCATTCTGAACCAGGATGTCCAATCGTCCGTATTCGTCGACTGCACGCTGGATCATTCCTTGAACGTCGGCGGTTACGCCAACGTCGGTGTGAACAGAGATCGCGTTGCCGCCAGCATCCACGATCTGCTGTCAATTGGCCTCCGCTGCTTCATCTGCAATGTCAGCGATCACGACGTTGGCGCCTTCGGCCGCCAGTAGTCGGCAGGTTGCGCCGCCGATACCCAGCGCACCGCCCGTTACTACTGCTACTTTTCCGTCAAACTGTCCCACTTGTGAATCTCCGTATTGCTGAATGAATGGCAGAATCACGACTGTATCTCAAACAAACGTGAAAGCGGGCGCCGATTGCTCAGCACCCGCTTTCCGGGGAGTAGCGGGTGAGGGAGAACCTCCCCATTCAGCAAGATTTCGTTGTTTATTCCGTGTTCTTATGCACCGGCTCCTACGGCAGTCGGCTCAGTTGTTGGCTCTACGGTTGGCTCCGTTGTCGGCTCAACTGTGGGCTCAACTGTCGGCTCGACCGTTGGCTCTTCGATTGGCTCGTCTACGACTAAAGCTGTGCCGGAGGCGGCGTTGACTGCCTCTTCGAGGAGGTCGAATACCTGATTCTCAACCTCTCGCTGCTTTTCTTCGACTGCTCGACGTGCAATTGACCTGCCCCCCTCAAACGAGTCCAGTTGAAAGTTGGAAACTGGGCTCTCATGAAGGGAGGCAGAAATGCCAAGAAAAGGTCACAGTCCTGAGAAGATCCTGAACAAGCTTCGACAGGTTGAAGTT
>CAUZJA010000041.1:0-16369 GCA_963579925.1 Dehalococcoidia bacterium
GACCTTGTGTCATTCTGAGGCTTTGCGAAGAATCTCAGCCTAGTGCGATGGTCTGCGACTCGTCGTGAGGTCCACTTCGTACGACAATGAGATTCTTCGCGAGGCATCAGAATGACAGTGTGACAGGCGGACGCATTCAGGTATCTACGGTGCAGTTGGACTCGCCTACAAAACCGCCAGATCAACGTCCCGCAAGTCCGTCACGAACATGTGCCCCGGAGCATGCGTGATCATCAGCGGTGGCTTTGACGCCATTGCCACCGCCTGAGGCGTCACTCCGCAGGCCCAGAAAACAGGCACATCGCCGGGGTTTGGCTCCCATGCATCACCGAAGTCCGGCTTTGAAACGTCTGATATGCCAAGCGCAGCCGGATCACCAATGTTCACTGGCGCGCCATGTACCGCTGGAAAGCGTGAGGTGGACTGCACAGCCCTGACAACCTTGTCCTGAGGCACCCAGCGCATTGAAACGACCATAGGGCCTGAGAACGGGCCAGCGGGGATCGTGTCTACGCTAGTTTTGAACATCGATACGTTCTTGCCGGTCCCGTAGTGCGGAAGTTTGATGCCGTTGTCGATGAGCGCGTTTTCAAACGAGAAGCTGCAGCCGAGCAAGAACGTCACCAGATCGTCGGACCAGTGGTCTTCAATGGTCTCGACCTCATCGGTTAGCTCGCCATCACGCCAGATCCGGTACCTGGGCACGTCAGTTCGAATGTCCGCTGACGGAGCGCTGATGACGGGATGGACTTTGCCCGCCTCAATGACCTCGATAACCGGACACGGCTTCGGGTTTCGCTGGCAAAAGAGCAGGAAATCAAATGCTAGGTCTTTCGGCAAGATCGCCACGTTGGCCTGAACGTAGCCGGGCGCCCATCCGCCGGTGGGAATCCGGCGACCTGCCCTGATCGCATCGCGGGCGGCGATTCCGGTGTCGATTGTTGTCACATCTGATGCGGTTGCCATCGTATTGCTCCAGCGTCGTTGTCAGGTCCCTACACTCAAAAGCACTCACTGTGGTGCAAATGGTAAACCAGACAGCGGCTCCTCATGTTCGATTCGCGCTGTCAGATGTATTATTGTCCCGCCCACAAATATTCCACATTCGGAGACCACAATAGTGAAAATTACTCGAGTCGATCAGTTCGCTCCCCGCAATCGGACCCGCCTGGTTCGCATCTCCACTGATACGGGGATTGAAGGCTGGGGTGAGAGCACTCTTGAAGGAAAGCCACGCTCCGTTCCGGCAGCCATCGATGAGTATGCCGAGTACCTAATCGGCAAAGACCCGCTGAGAATTGAGCACCACTGGCAGCAGATGTACCGATCGCCGTTCTTCCGGGGCGGCGCACACAACATGAGCGCCATCGCCGGGCTAAACGCAGCGCTGTGGGATCTGGCGGGCAAGCACTACGGCGTGCCCAGCTACATGCTCATGGGCGGCAACGTCCGAGACAAGATTCGTGTGTATGCCCACTGGGGAATCCAGGACCTCAGTGACGAAGGCCTGGAGACGTCTCGTGATCGACTGACCATGCTCCAGAAGAGCGGCTATACCGGATATAAGGCAGGTCCAGCCGGTTTCTTCCGGGCGCACGAGCCACCATCACGCATCGACGAGTTCGTGAAAGCCGCTTACATGATGCGAGAGTGGGTTGGTCCAGATGTTGAACTAGCATTCGACTTCCACGCCAAGATGACTCCGGGGCTTGCCGTTGAAGTGTGCCATGAGATCAAGGGTATGCGCCCATTTTTCGTTGAGGAGCCTGTGCCGCAGGAAAACCCCGACGCACTCAAGCTCGTCGCAGATAAGGTTCCGTTCCCCATCGCCACCGGAGAGCGACTGCTTTCCCGGTGGGAGTTCCGAGAGGTAATCGAGAAGCAGGCAGTCTCGCTGTTGCAGCCCGACGTTGCCCACTGTGGCGGCCCGTCTGAGCTAAAACGAATCGCCAACTACGCTGAGATCTACTACCAGCACATCATGCCGCACTGCGCCATCGGACCGTTGGCTCTAGCCGCGTGCATGCTCGTCGACGCAGTCGTCCCGAACTTCCTCATCCAGGAGCAGGTCGACGCCGGGCTGGGCAATGGTCTTCTCAAGAAAGACTGGGAAGTTGTCGATGGTCACATCGACCTCTGGGACACACCCGGCCTGGGCGTTGAAGTGGATGAAGCAGCAGCAACTCAGGTGTACGACGGCCCAGCATCTGGATACCACGAGGAGCTTGGCGGCGAGAGCTATCACGAGGATGGCTCAGTAGCCGACTGGTAGCACTGAACGCTCTCCAGTTGCTCAATTGAGGATGTAAACAACGTTGGTGGGAACTACACGTAGGGGTGCTGCGATAGCCGCACCCCCGGACGCCGCAAACACGGCATCGCGGCGTTGAATGAACCGGTCGCGTCTGATGTGACATCAGGGCGCAGCTACCGCAGCCGCCCCTACGCGGTCGTTCAGCATTCGCGGACGCTAGGAAAGGCTCCCTGAGGAAACTCGAAGGGCACCTTTCCGTCATCCAACGGCCGCGCGAAATCCGGGCGTAGCACGGGCATCTCTGCCCGCGCTACGCAAACACACTCGCCCCATACGACGACTGCACTAAATCGCCCTCAGCGAACCGCGTAAATCGCAACGGCGTCGCGTCTATAGAGTGGCTCGCCCCATCGACAGCCAGCTCTGCCAGTGCGCGTCCAATTGCCGGTGACATTTTGAAGCCGTGGCCACTGAACCCTGCGCCAACGAACAGGCCGTCGACACCGGGAACGGCGTCGATTATTGGGTGCCAGTCTGGTGTGATGGTGAAGATACCGGACCATCCGCCATCCCATCCGGCGTCAGCAAACGCGGAGTGGCGTTTGGCCATCAGCTCAAGCGCGGTTGCGGCCACGGCAGCGTCAACATTTCGGTTGTACGTTTCGCGGTCATCTGGTTCCTCCTTGATCGTCACCAGCGTCGTGTCCGAGCTATCTTTCCGGAATGAGTAGCCCCCCGGCTCGTCGCCCACCGTCGGCAACGTGGGTAGGCGGTCGAGCGGCCTGCGCAGAACGACCACCTGATGGCGTACGAAATCCAACGGCAGCGGCGCTCCTACGGTCGCAAGCAGATCGTTCGACCACGGTCCTCCGCAGAGAACCACGCGATCAGCGTAGATACGCTCGTCTGGCGTGACGACACCGACGACCTTCCCGCCTTCGACGATCAACTCCATCACAGAGTGGCCGATGCTAAAAGTCGCACCGGCACGTCTGGCAGCGTTGGCAAATCCTGTGGTCACGGCAGAGCTATCGGCGTACCCGGACTCCGGCTCGTGTGCGACGGTGGCGATGCCATCGAGATCGAACCCATCCGGCATCAGTTCACGGGCAGCATCTGGAGATATCTCTTCGGTTTGTAGGCCAACTTTCTGGCCTAGCGCAACGTTCTTTCGCAGACCATCAACTCGCTCATCGCTGACCATGAAGAAGTAACCCGTTTTCACGAATCCGCCCGGTTCGCCGACGATCTCCTCGAAGTTCGAGATCACGTCGCGTCCGTACATGGACATCAGCGTCGTGACTTCATTAGAGTAGTGCGAGCGCAGTATTGCGGCCGAACGTCCGGTGGAGCCTGACGCCAGAGCGTCGCGCTCGATTAGCAATGCGTCGGTAACGCCCATCTGTGTCAGGTAGTACAGCGTTGCGCAGCCCATTACACCGCCGCCAACGACGATTACATCGTGAGTCTTATTGGTCATCGGCGTAGGTTACCGAATTCACAACCCACCGGAATCTTGTGTCATGTAAAGTCGCCGAACAACAGAATTCCCACCACAAAATTGAGGTCACCGTTGGCAGATAACCCTCGACTGAAAATCACGGACGTCCGTCTGGTCAAACTGAAGGTCGCCGAAGAGATTGGCGGAATTGAGGCGGCGTGGAACCCCGGCGTGATGATGAACATCACAGTTGGCGGTGGCTCCTACGTTGAGGTCCACACCGATCAAGGTCTGGTAGGTATCGGCCCGGCGGTAAATCCTCAGTTCATGGCCGATGCGAATGAGTATTTGGTGGGCAAAGACCCTTTCGATGTTGAGCAGCACGCACACGCGTTGCGCTACTACATTCCCGAGCTCTCATACCAGGGCGTCGCAGGTATCGACATGGCCCTCTGGGATATCATCGGCAAGGCATCTAACCAGCCGCTTTACAAGGTCTTTGGCGGCGGAGACGACCGCGTCATTCCCTACGCCAGCATGATCCAGCTCTCAACGCCCGAAGAGCGAGCCGATATGGCTTCGATGCTTGTTGAGCAGGGCTGGCAAGCGATCAAGCTTCGCCTGCACCATGAGAGCTTCCATGAAGATATCCGTGTCGTTGAGACTGTCCGTGATGCAATTGGCGACAAGCTGACTATTCTGGTTGACGGCAATCAGGCGCAGTCGAGCGGCGAATGGCAACCTGGCGTCCAGTGGGATATCCAGCGAGCACTAGATACCGCGCTGGCGTTGGAAGATCTGGATGTCTACTGGCTTGAAGAGCCGATTTTACGGAACCACTTCCGGGAGATCTCGGACCTCAACTCCAACGTCAACATCCGCATCGCGGGTGGCGAAAACAACACGCTGATGAGCGATTTCGTGACGATGGTTGAGAACAACGTATACGACGTGTTGCAGCCAGAAAGCATGGTTCTTGGTGGCATAACCAACCTGCGCAAAATAGGAACGCTGGCGGAGTTCTACGGCAAGAAGATCGTCCCGCACCACGGCGGCGGTAGCCTCGGCGTCATCGCGCATATGCACCTTGTGGCGTCGTGGCCACATGCGCCGTTCATGGAGCTGCTCCACGACCCACCAATCGGCGACTACAGGCACAAGTTTGCCATGATGAGTAATGCTCCTCAGATCGAGCCTGACGGCACGATGGCACTGCCACAGGGCCCAGGCCTGGGCGTGGACATCGACAAGGACTTGATCGAGGGCTAACGCTCGTAATCAACAAAAAAAGGGGTGCCACGTGGCGCCCCTTTTTTATTGGATCGTAAGTGTGGAGCCTAGCTCCAGGTCCTGTCATGGGCGTCCAGGTTGTCCCACTCGTCCGTTGGCTCAAAGAGGCCTTCGGGGTAGACGCTGAATCGAGTTGGCTCTTTGTTGAGGTGCTCCTCAACGGCTTCTTCGTTGAGCTTAATGCCGAGGCCCGGGGCATCTGGCAGCTTCACGAAGCCGTCCTGGATCATCGGGCCATCCTGACCAACCACGTCCACAATGTCGTCCCACCACTCGTTGTCCACGGAGTGCATCTCCAGCGCGACGAAGTTATCGATTGCTGCCGCGCAGTGGACATTGGCCATTGCGACTACCGGCGAACCGGCCTGGTGCAGCGCTACGGAGATTCCTGCCTCGTAGCAGTAGTCGGCAATGCGCTTGGTCTCCAGAATACCGCCAGAGGTTGCAAGGTCGGGGTGTGCAACTGAGATTGCTCGAGCTTCTACGAGCGGCTCAAAGCCCTGCTTCAGGTAGATGTCCTCACCAGTTGCCACAGGAGTTTCGACAGCGTTCTTGAGCTGCTTCCACTGGTCCACAAACTGCCACGGGATCATGTCTTCGTACCAGGCCAGCGTGAACTGGTCGAGTGCCTTGCCGATGCGGATGCAGTTCTCAACGCCCATGTGACCAAAGTGGTCGGACGCCAGCGGGATTTCGTAGCCAATAATGCTACGGACTACTTCAACGTATTCCTGCATCTTGGAGATTCCATAGTCGCTGACCTGGATTCCGGTGAACGGGTGCATTATCGCAGCCGACTCCGCCATAACGGCCTTGTTGACCACTCCGTTATCGTGTGGCTCGGCAATCCATGCGCCGATGTCCATCTTGAGGAACTCAAAGCCACGGTCCATCCGGCCTTTGAGAGCCTTGCCCATGTCTTCCGGGTCTTTCAGAGACGGTGTGTCCGCGTAGACCATTACCTTGTCGCGGTACTTGCCGCCAGCCAGCATGTAAGCCGGAACGCCGAACGCCTTGCCTGCCAGGTCGCAGAGTGCCATCTCAACTCCGCAAACCCCACCGCCCAGACGACCGTGTCCGCCGAACTGCTTGATCTTACGGAAGAGTCGATCGATGTCTGTCGGGTTTTCGCCCAGCAGTCTGCTCTTCAGCATCAGAGCGTAGCGTGCGCTTGCGCCGTCACGAACTTCGCCCAGGCCAACCAGACCCTGGTTCGTGTAGAGCTTGATGATTGGCCAGCGCCAGTTGCCCTGCCCCACCGATGAAATTCGCATATCGGTGATCTTCAAATCCGATGGGCTGGAGGCGGTACTAAAACCGTCCGTGCTAGATGTGGCGCTCGGGTTGTCAGTCAATTTGTTGAATTCCTTATCGCGATAATCTGCTGCGACTATTTTGGCTCGGCCAACAATAAATTATGCGCCGTTGATATATCCGGCGCATAGTCTCCACGGCGTGCAACATCCGATTTAGCGTCGAATCAACTCACCGGCGGCATCGTATGCGCCCAGGGCTGCGCCTGCTCATACGCGGCACAGGCTCGCAACACAGTCGCCTCATCTCGGAGATCGCCGACTACCTGTAGCCCAATCGGCATGCCATCGTCGTCGAAGCCAACCGGCAGTGAAGCCGCAGGGTTCCATGAGATGTTGAAGGCCATCGTAGTTGGGATCGCGCCATATGAAATGCCCGCGAATGTCTCCGACTTCTGGCCTGCTATCTCGGTGGGTGGCGTCTCGTGCTCGTATGCTGAGATCGCTGTAGTGGGGAGGATCAGCAGGTCGTACTCCTCGAAGTAATCGGCCAACTGCGACCGCAGCACGTCGGCGTGCTTCAGCGCACGAGCGTAGTCAGCGGCGGAGAGTTCTCTGCCTGCATCGTTCATCGCAACTGTGTACGGCATCAGGTCATCACGGTTGGAGTCGACCAGGTCGCCGTACATCGCCACTTGATTGCCCGTCCACACGTCCCACCAGTACGAGAACGGCGGGACCTCCAGCGTCAACGGCGCTTCGCTCACCTCCGCACCCATCTGCTTGAACGCGAGTGCAGCGTCGTACACGCTCTGTTCAATCTCCGTCACCGCTGGTGCGAGACCAAGATTGATGCTCCAGCCAATCTTCAGGCCATTCACGCCATCATCGATCGTAGACATCAGATCAGGGGCAGGGAGCCGCAGCGAACTCGTGTCTCGAACATCGTGGCCGGAGAGCGCCTCCATCATGATTGCCGTGTCTTTGACGTAGCGAGTCATTGGGCCAGAAGACGAAGTCTGATTCGGTGCCGGGTCGGCAACGCCACCGAAGCGGGGAATCCTCCCCAGCGTGCCCTTCATGCCGAAAATACCGTTCCATGCGCACGGAATGCGCACAGAGCCGCCGCCGTCGGTGCCCGTAGCAATACTGACCATCCCCGCCGCAACGCTCGCCCCTGCCCCACCGCTGGAGCCGCCAGCAGTGCGGTCGACGTTCCACGGATTGTTGGTGGCCGGGCCTACCTTGTTGAAGCTCTCGGCAGCGTTGCCAAACTCCGGCGTCTGCGTCTTCCCAACGATGATTGCGCCTGACTCACGCACGCGTTCCACCACAGTGGAGTCGTAGTCCGGAATCCACTCCTCGTACACCTTGCAGCCAAGCGTAGTCCGAAGCCCTTTCGTCACTTCAAGGTCTTTGATCGATATCGGCACACCATGGAACACCCCAAGCTCGCCAGCGGGATCTGACGATGCAGCAACCGCGGCATCTGCAGCATCAGCAGCCTTCAGCGCGCCATCCGGGTCCAGCGTCAAAAAGGCATGCAACTGCCCGTCCACTGCCTTGATCCGTCTGAAAGAGGCTTCAACAAGCTCTCGAGACGAGATCTCGCCACCCACCACCATGTCGCGCTGCTTCCAACCCGGAAGCGTCATAAGTTCAAGATCGTTCATGTTGATTCAGTCCTATGGAAATGTGTTGGCCCATGTGACGGTCCATCTCGCGATGCGAGTCTTTGGGGAGACATGCGGCTATTCGGCACCTTATGGCTTACGTCATTCACCGGCTTGTTGTGTATCTCTAAGTTCAGCGTCGGACTTTGAGGCGAGATTGGTCAGTGCTTGTAGTCCCTGATTATTCACATGGGCATCATGGCCGCCCAAATTTAAATATTTAATTGCGTCATTTCGAATCGATTCCAGAGACGCACCAGTCGCGGCAATTCGACGTGATCGAGGCATTTCCGAGTGAGCACAACGAACCAGCAATTCCACAGCATACGCGAGGCCCCTACGCAGTGGTGGATCTGGTTCTTTCTCCATACCAGCGTGCAATCCGAGAATCACTTCATTGATGATGCTCCGGTCCCATTTTTGAATTGGTGATGTCGATAGCGCACCGATCAACGAACGAAACATGACAGATCTGATATTGAATTTAAATTCGGTGTCCCATTTATCGTCAAACTTTTGAGGAAATGGAAGTTCGGTAGTCGAAAACGCGATTCTTTCTGAGTTCGCAAGAAGAATCTGCGCAGCTTCCTGCTGGATCTGCTCATCATCAGATTCGAGAGCCAAGTCCAATATGTGAATCGCCGCATGCGGCCCTATAATGTTCTTCGGCCACATTTCACGTAAAAGGCTCAGCGAATAGCTCACCTCTCCCAAGTGGGCCACCGCGAGTAACGCGCCCGCCCGCTGCGCGGTCGAGGCATCATCCCTGTTGGTGTACCGAGAAGGCCAACCGCCTCTATGACAGCTTGCATACTTCGACGTTTTTCACCTTCGTTTTCCAGTCGAGTGCGTTCAGCCTCGTTTTGCCGCCGAAGTATCAGGCCAATCATCGTGACTGCCGATGTCATGGCCCCGCCCATGAGCGCCAACACCGCGGCAATCAGTTTGGCGCCAGCGTCGACTTTGGGTGCGCCTTCAAGAAGTTCCCAACGCCAAAACAGCACGGCTGTGAGAGTCACGACTAATACGAGGACCGCCCCCGCAAAGGTCAGGCCAAATATTTCCCAGCCGTTCAGCTTCGCTTTGTTACTCAATTCATCGTCGCCCCGCCGTTTACGTTGAGAGCCTGGCCGGTGATGATTCGCGCATCATTGGAGGCCAGGAACGCTACGGCGTTGCCTATGTCGGTTGGTGTCTGTGGGCGTCCCAGAGGCACTCCGCTCTTGATCTGCTTCTCGAAAATTTCTTTTGCGTCCATGCCCAGATACCTGGCTTGCTGCTGAGAGCGCATTATCGCAATCCGCTCCCACATTGGCGTCCAGAGCGTGCCAGGGCAAACGGCGTTTACGGTGATCCCGTGCTGCGCTACCTGAAGAGCAAGGTGCATCGACCACTGGATAACGCCGGCCTTCGACACGCCGTATGGCACCTGGATGGTGCCCAGTTCGCTGCCCTCGCCTCGGGGTGCGCGGCCACCGTGGGATGCGATGTTGATGATCCGACCGCTGCCTCGCTCGGCCATGTGACCGCGAACGGCGTCGTTGGTGTTGACCACACCACGCAGGTTGACCGACTGAGTAGCATCCCAGTCAGAATCATCATAGTCACGGCGTTCCGTGAAGCCTGGCCCACCAATTACGCCGGCGTTCGCCACGCAGATATCAACCTCACCGAATCGCTCAAGCGCCGAGTCCACGGCAGCGCTCAGCGTGCCAATATCAGTCACATCACCACCAAGTCCCAGTGCAGCGCCACTATCACCGGCGATCTCCCCCGCAGTTTTGCTGGCTGCATCGCCATCGATATCTACGATGACCAGCGATGCACCTCGTGAGTACAGCACTTCGGCAATCCCACGCCCAATTCCAGATGCGGCTCCGGTGAGGAATGCCACCTTGCCTTCGAGTTGTCTTGAGAGATGTGGTCCTGCGGTTGTCATGACAACACCGACCCGGCATTCACGTTCAAAGCCTGTCCAGTGATCTCGCTGGCCTGATCCGATGCGAAGTACGCAACGGCATACCCGATGTCCTCGGGGGTCTGATCAACTTTCAGCGGATGTCGAGTTTGCGCGGCAGCATCGAACACCTCTTTAGATGTCTCGCCAAGCTCTGACTCAAACATGGAGCGATTCTCGCCGATCGCTTCCCAGATATCGGTCCACACCGTCCCCGGGCAGATGCAATTGACGTTGATGCTGTGCTTGCCAACGTCCTGCGCCAGAACATGCGTCCACTGAATGGTGCCTGCTTTGGAGACCAGATAGGGGATGATCTGCCTCCCCAGGATCACATCAGCCCCGCGCGGCGCCCGGCCTCCCTGCGAGGCTATGTTCACTATCTTTCCGTATTTGCGATCGCGCATGTGCGGCAATACGGCCTCAGCAGTGTTGACCATGCCTCGAAGATTCACGGCATTCGTGGCATCCCAGTCGGCGTCGTTGAAGTCGCTGCGGGTAGCAAAACCCGCCGACCCGACTACCCCAGCGTTCGGTACGCAGATGTCCAACTGCCCGAACTCGTCGATAACTCGGCTGACACCGGCATCAATTGAAGCGACGTCTGTCACATCAATCGCAATTGGGATCGAGGTACCGCCAGCGTCTGTGATCTCCGCTGAGATGTTCTGCGCACGCTCAAGGCTGACATCGCTCACAGCAACCCTCGCGCCTCGCTCTGCCAGCACACGGCATATTCCGGCGCCAATGCCGTTGCCCCCGCCCGTGACGAGCGCCACTTTGCCTTCGAGTTGCCTAGGTTCATTCTCTTGCTGCGTCATCGCAAACTTCCCCGCTTGTTTGATCGTGATCTGATGGGCGCCAGTGTACGCATTTTGTGGCGTTGAGGTGTGGTGACCCACCCACAGGTTGTCCATGTGCGAAGCATGAGATCCCGGATCGCCTGCCGACGTCCGGGCCTTCACGGTAAAAAGAATCTGGACCGCAGTACCTCTCACGATGGTCCCAACGCGATCCGTCTGGTGCTTCGCCTTCAAGTGGCTCCATGCCAATGTCGCGGAGTAAACTTTAGTAGCCGCCTCTCGAACTGGGCGGCTTTTGATTTCCATACGCACTTCCAGAACCTGAGTAGAGACCGTTGCAAAGAACTCTTACCGAGCCAGTTGACCTAGAAAAAATCGTATCCCTCGCCAAGCGGCGCGGGTTTGTATTTCAGAGCAGTGAGATCTACGGCGGTCTCGGAAGCACCTGGGACTTTGGTCCGCTAGGTGTTGAGATGAAGCGCAACGTCAAAGACGCCTGGTGGCGGGCTATGGTTCGTGAGCGCAACGATATCGTAGGGCTGGACGCGGCGATTCTGATGCACCCCGACGTCTGGGAAGCCAGCGGCCACGTCGGCGGGTTCACCGACCCGCTTGTGCAGTGCGAGGGCGACTGCAAAGAGCGTTTCCGTGCTGACACCATTGACACCGATGTCTGCCCGAACTGTGGCGGAAAGCTGGGCGATGCTCGCCAGTTCAACCTGCTCTTCAAGACGTTCATGGGACCGGTGGAAGACTCCAGCGCGCAGATCTGGCTGCGGCCTGAGACCGCGCAGGGCATATTCGTCAATTTCGACAACGTTTCGACGACATCCCGCAAGAAGATTCCGTTCGGTATCGCTCAGATCGGGAAATCGTTCAGGAATGAGATCACGCCGGGTAACTTCATCTTCCGCACTCGCGAATTCGAGCAGATGGAGATGGAATTCTTCTGTCACCCCAGCACGGTTGATGAGTGGTTCCGCTACTGGGTGGACTTCTCAATGGGCTTCTTCAAGCGCTACGGGATCCGCCCTGAGTTCCTGCGTGAGCGCGAGCACACCGTAGAGGAGCGCCCGCACTACGCCGCAGCTGCCGCCGATATCGAGTACAAGTTCTCGTTTGGTTGGTCGGAGCTAGAGACCATCAACAACCGTGGTGATCACGATCTGGCGGCACACCAGGAAAAGAGCGGCAAAGACCTCTCTTACTTTGACCAGCAGGAAAACGAACGGTTCACCCCGTACGTTGTAGAGCCCGCTATGGGAGCCGACCGCACCATGCTAGCGATGCTAGTTGATGCGTACGATGAGGAAGAGGGCGAAAAAGAACCTCGCACAGTGCTGCGATTGCACCCAGATATCTCTCCGATGACGGTGGCAGTGCTACCACTAAGCCGTAACGATAAGCTCTCGCCAACGGCACAGAAGGTGTTCGATATCGTCAGCAAGGACCGCACCACGCAGTACGACGATACGCAGTCAATTGGCCGACGCTACCGTCGTCAGGACGAAGCGGGAACGCCACTCTGTGTGACGGTCGACTTCGACACAATCGATGACGATGCGGTAACCATCCGAAATCGGGACTCCATGAAGCAGATCCGGGTGCCTATCGAGAACCTCAACGCCGCCCTCACCGACCAGATAGACGCCATGCGGGATGACATTTCCGGCTAGCCTGAGCAGATGACAGACCTCGATCTCTTCGAAGTCCTTCTCTTAGTCGCGCGCTGGATTCACGCGATTGGTGCGGTTGCATGGATTGGCGGCAGCATCCTGTTCGCGTTCGTGTTGCGGCCAGTTGGTGCGCTCGAACCGGATGGCATGCGCGCGGTGATGCCGCACATCTCTCGCTACTATCGCGAAGTGGTGGACATATCGATTGTGGCCATCGTCTTCTCCGGGCTTATCCTCACCCTGGATCGCCTGTCCGATGAGGCTGCCACCAGCACGTATGGTGCCGTACTCGGCGTGAAGCTGGGTCTGGCAGCGCTGATGTTCGTTCAGATGTGGAGCCTGCGGCAGTCCGATAGCGGATTCGACTCCGGACCAGGCTGGACGAAGAAGCTCTCATGGTTGCTGGGCTACAACGCGCTGGTGTTCCTTGGAGTGATCGTCTACCTGCTCGCGAATCTGCTCGCAATCCTGTTTGACGATGGGCTGCGCGCCGTTAGCTAGTGCGGCCGTAGGCCCCTGGTAGCCGCGGGGCTTGCCCGGCCCCACGTTCGACGTCCACATACGCCTCATCGACTCGCCCACGCCAAATGCCGCCGAGGCGGGGCAAGCCCCGCAGCTACCGGGGGGAGGTGTCCGCCGACTCCGTCTCATACCGCCCCACGCCCGCCGCATCTACGTCCCGCAATAAATCCCCCGGCGTTGCGCCTTGAATTGGGTGAATCAGATGGGGCGCAATCTCTGCAAGCGGCACGAGCACAAATGCGCGTTCATGCAGCCGGGGATGCGGTATCTGCAACCCTGGGATGTCGATCACGCGATCCCCATAGAACAGGATGTCCAGATCCAGAGGACGCGATTCATTCTGAAATGTGCGTGTACGCCCAAGGTCTGACTCTATGCCGAGCAGCAGGTTCATCAGATCGTTTGCAGGCGTGGCGCTTCGAAGTTCACAAACCTGATTGAGGTACGCAGGCTGCTCGTCTGGAACACCCCACGGCTCGGTCTCGTAGACGCTAGAGACGGCCACGACACTCTCTGTCTCGCCGACTCGCTCCAGCGCGATACGCAGGTTCCCTACCTTATCGCCCAGGTTTGATCCGAGCGCTATGTAGACCGGCTCAAGCTCGCCGTATGGACGTTTTCCGTTGTCATACTGCACTGGATATCTTGGGAATCTCATTTTAGGGTCACTCTGGTCACGTTCACTTCTGGGGGGACCATCGTCTGACGATGGCGTCCGACATCTTTGCGACGCGCGCCATCTCTTTCACATCATGGACTCTCACCATATCTGCGCCACTGGCTATCGCCAACGCCACGGTTGCAGCGGTTCCCTCAACGCGATCGTCAACCGGAAGATCGAGCACCGCGCCAATCGACGATTTACGAGATGTCCCAACCAGCACCGGGAAACCAAGATTCGTCAGCTCGGCCAGGTTTCTCAGCACACTCAGGCTGTGCGCCGCAGTTTTCCCAAATCCAATGCCGGGATCAAGAATTATCGAACTTCGCGCCACTCCTGCGGACTCAGCCCGATGTACCGTCGCAATCAGATCGGTAATCACCTCACCAACGACGTCCACATAACGCGCCCTGTCGCGGATATGTGAAATCACCACAGGCACGCCAAGTTCACCAACGGTGGACGCCATCTCTTCGTCATAGCCCAGCATCGTCACATCGTTAACGATTGCGGCACCTGCTCCCACAGCAGCCCGCGCAACAGACGATTTACGCGTGTCTACGCTGATTGGCACGTCAATTTCTGATGACAGGCGCTCGATGATCGGAATTACGCGCGCCAGTTCTTCATCGGCATCAACTGGCTCTACACCGTCGTACACCTTAGGTGGCCGAGTCGACTCACCGCCCACATCCAGAACATCTGCACCGTTCGCGACAAACTCGCGGGCCAGTGCCATCGTTCGCTCAATATCCGCGCCAAGCCCATCACCAGAGAATGAGTCGGGGGTGATGTTGAGTACGCCCATGACGTACGTCTTCGCCCCCCAGTCGAACAGATCAGGTCCCGTCCTGATGGTCTGTTCTTGCTGCTCAGCGGCGTTGGATTGCGGCTCGCTTTCGCCCTGCTCCGATGTGCTCATATTTCGATGGTAGCACCGCCACAACGTAACCAGATAACTTTCTTGTGCGGGTCAAGTTGCGGGCACGATTAGCCTGAGATACGATTTTGATCGCATGTTGCCTGCCGATTGAAAGGGCAACCACAACCCATTTCTGTAAAGGGACTACGATCTCCACAAGTTCAGGCGAAAACGAGAACACGGCAGACGCTGAGTCGCCAGAAACGCAGACTGTAGCGGGTAAAGATCGCATCGCAGAGCTGGCTGAGCGTAAGAGCGCGGGCCGCCTGGGTGGTGGTGAAGTTCGTATTGAGGCGCAGCACAAGAAGGGCAAACTCACTGCCCGAGAACGAATCGATGCACTGCTCGATCCGGGCAGCTTCAACGAAATCGATCCGTTTGTGCGTCACCAGTCCACCGACTTCGGCCTCGATAAAATGCTTTTCGACGGCGATAGCGTGGTCACCGGCTACGGCAATATCGATGGTCGCCAGATATTCGTTTACGCCATGGACTTCACCGTCATTGGCGGCACCCTCTCTGAAGTAGCCGCGGGCAAGATCGGCAAAGTGATGGATCACGCCGTACGCGTTGGTGCGCCTGTGATCGGAATCAACGACTCCGGTGGAGCACGAATCCACGAAGGCGTTGGCTCACTCGCAGGCTACGGTCAACTGTTCCGGCGCAACGTGATGGCATCCGGCGTCGTGCCGCAGATCACCATCATCGCAGGTCCATCTGCCGGTGGTGCCGTCTACTCCCCTGCCCTGACCGACTTCATATTCATGGTCGAAGAGATGGGGCAGATGTACCTGACCGGCCCCGGCCCGGTGAAAGCAGCGACCGGCGAAGATGTCACGTTTGAAGAACTTGGCGGTGCCTCCATGCACGGTAGCCGCAGCGGTGTTGCGCAGTTCACAGGCCCAGATGAGGCCACAGTGCTAGCCGATGTCCGACGATTGCTCTCATTCCTCCCATCGAACAACGCAGAAGATCCACCGCGCGTCGCAACGTCAGATGATCCCGGACGCATCTCAGAGCAGCTTGCTTCGGTGATCCCACCGGAGTCGAACCAGCCGTACGACATCAACGACGTGATCTATATGATTGTCGACGATGGCGATTTCATGCCTGTCCACCACGCGTTCGCGCCCAACATCGTGGTTGGATTCGCCAGGATGGACGGCGGTTCTGTTGGCATCGTCGCCAACCAGCCGAACTACCTGGCTGGTGTGCTGGATATAGACGCCTCAGACAAGGCTGCGCGATTCGTGCGTCTCTGCGATGCCTTCAACATACCCATCGTCACGCTGGTCGATGTCCCCGGCTTCATGCCCGGTACGCAGCAGGAGCACGGCGGAGTGATTCGTCACGGTGCAAAATTGCTCTACGCCTACGTGGAAGCAACCGTTCCGAAGATCAGCATCATCACGCGAAAAGCCTACGGCGGCGCATACATTGTGATGGCCAGCAAAGAGCTGCGCACCGATGTAAACCTGGCGTGGCCAACGGCGGAGATCGCAGTGCTCGGACCAGAAGGCGCTGTCGATATTATCCACCGCCGTGCAATTGCAGATGCAGATGATTCCGCCGCGGCACGAACAGAAATGATTGACGAGTACAGCGACAAGCTCGCCAACCCCTATATCGCAGCAGAACACGGATGGCTGGACGACGTGATCGATCCGGTTCAGACCCGGCCTGAGATCATCAAAGCATTGAGAATGCTCACAACAAAAACTGACCATAACCCCACACGAAAGCACGGAAACATTCCGCTGTAGCCGATCTTGGGGCGAAGAATACTTCAAGGGAGAACGCTGAAGTGAGAAGCAAAGTAACGGTAGTTGGTGCAGGCAACGTTGGCGCAACAACGGCGCAGCGCATCGTCGACAAAGGCTACGCAGACGTCATGTTGATAGACATTGTTGAGGGCCT
>CAUZJA010000042.1:0-15882 GCA_963579925.1 Dehalococcoidia bacterium
CGTTAGGGCGAAGCTACCTCTTAGGCTACTTCGACCGTTGCGCCAGCATCTTCAAGCTTGGTCTTGGCTTCGTCTGCCTCTTCCTTGCTGACTGCTTCCTTCACAGGCTTCGGTGCAGCCTCAACCAGGTCCTTCGCCTCTTTCAGGCCAAGTGGGGTGAGCTCACGGACTGCCTTGATGACTGCAATCTTGTTTGCGCCGAATTCCTTGAGAATTACGTCAAACTCAGACTTCTCTTCGACGACTACGGCTACTTCGGCAGGCGCTGCAGCCATGCCAACAGGGGCGGATGCGGATACGCCGAACTCTTCCTCAAGAGCCTTTACGAGCTCTGAAAGGTCGATAACGGACATCTGCTTGATCTCTGCGAGTAGTTCGTCTTTGGACATTGCCATTGTCTATTTATCCTCTTGTTCTTCCGGGAAATATTCCAGGGTTTCGTTTGGTGTTTCTATTGGAAACGTTGGTGGTATCAGTTAGTTAGATCAATTGATCCAGGGACGCTGAGGCTACTCCTCGTCTTCGCCCCCTTCGCCCTCGGGCTTTTCTTCTGCTTCGGCTGGGTCGGGCGCAGACTCTACGGCCGCAGCTTCTGGTGCGGATTCAACTTCCGCTTCCGGCGCCGGTTCTTCGGCTACAGCTTCGGCTTCCGCCTCTGGAGCTGCTTCCTCCGCGACCGCCTCTGGTGCGACCGCTTCTGGTGCGGCGGCCTCTGGCTCTGCTTCAGCAGCAGGTGCATCTTCTTCAGTTGGCGCCGGTGGCACCAACTCAGAGATCCGCTGCAGCACCGTTGCAAGTGCGCGTACAGGTCCCGCAAGCACTGTCGCCAGACCACGCACAGGTGCGTTCATCTGCCCCATCAACATCGCCAGCAAAACGTCTCGGCTCGGCAGCTTGGCCAATGCCTCAAGCTGGTCCTTCGTCAGGACATTGCCATCCATGATGGCGCCGCGAATTTCCATCTCAAGCTTCGCATCTTCAAGATGCTCAACCAGAGACTTCGCCGCTCCTGACGGATCATCAGAGGTATAAACCCAACCAACGGGCCCGTCGATCAGGTCTTTCATCCCCGGCATTCCAGCTTCGTCTGCTGCCAGACGTGAAAGCGTGTTCTTGCTGATCCGGTAGTGAGCGCCACCTTTCCGCAACGCTGAGCGGAGCGCGTTCATCTCGGTCACGGTAAGACCGCGATAGTCAGTGCTAATCAGCACACTCGCGTCATTGAATAGAGCTTTCAGCTCCTCAACTTCATCAACGCTACGAGTAGTCGGCATAGGCCTTCAACCTCTCTCTCTTTTCTTCCCAACAAAAAAAACCCGGGCCTAGACCCGGGTTCATTGACACTCACCATCAGGTGATCTGTGTCTCAAAGTTCCCAGCCTCGGCAGGCGCTCTCGCATTACGTTCCCGATGATTCGGGACCACCCGCAGTCTATGGCCGATTATTCAATTATTTGTGGTGCGCAACCCTCTCCACGTTTGGAATGGGGGCGCACCGTAGATTATACAGCCAGTGCTTCCAGTTCGGTCAGGTCCATATTGATTCCTGGCCCCATGGTTGTCACGAGAGTCGCCTTCTTGATGAACTGCCCCTTCACGTCATCCGGCTTGGCCTTCATCAGTGAAGTGATAATTGTCTTCAGGTTCTCACCCAGAGCATCCTCTTCAAAGCTGACCTTGCCAATAGCGGTGTGAATGACTGCAGTCTTATCCATCCGGATTTCCACTCGGCCTTTGCGAGCTTCATCAATCGCCTCTCCAATCGCGTCAGGCTGAACGACAGTTCCTGTGCGCGGGTTGGGCATGAGACCCTTCCTACCCAGGAATCGACCTAGTCGACCAATCTTCCCCATCTGGTCTGGAGTTGCAATCGCAACCTCGAAGTCGGTCCAGCCACCTTCTATCTGCTTGATGATCTCGTCATCAGAGACGTAGTCTGCACCTGCTTCACGGGCAGCATCGGCTACTGAACCTTCAGCAAATACCAGCACTCGAACATTTTTGCCGGTGCCGTGAGGCAGCGTCACAATTTCGCGAACCTGCTGCTCGGCGTGGCGTACGTCTGCGGAGGTGGAGATGTGAAGCTCTACCGTCTCATCAAACTTCGCGAACGCTGACTTCTTTGCCAGTGCGATTGCAGCCGACGGTGACTTGGCGCTTTCGCCCGCCGCTACACTGGCCTTTTTGAAATTCTTACCTTGCTTCTTCATAAGTAAATGGCTCCCTAGCCGCGGACCACTAAGCCCATGGAACGGGCCGTGCCTTCAACAATCTTCATAGCGCCTTCGATATCGATGGCGTTCAGGTCATCCATCTTCGTCTCTGCGATCTGTCGGACGGCATCTCGCGAGACCGCACCAACCGTCTCTGCACCCGTGGCGCCTGCGCCTTTTTCAACGCCTGCAGCTTTGCGCAACAGATCAGAGGCTGGTGGGCTCTTGGTGATAAACGTGAACGATCGATCGGCGAATACCGTGATCTCAACTGGAATAATCGCGCCGCCCTGTTGGGCTGTGCGCTCGTTATATGCCTTAACGAACTCCATGATGTTTACACCGTGCTGACCCAATGCAGGACCAACTGGCGGCGCGGGCGTTGCTGCGCCTGCGGGTATCTGGAGCTTGATTAAGCCGACTACTTTCTTAGCCACTCTGTCTCTCTAGCCTCGATCTCAAATATTCGTTTTGCAGGAGCGGTTGTGCCCCTAGCCCTTTTCAATCTGCAAGAAGTCCAGCTCAACCGGCGTTTCACGCCCGAAGAACGAGACCAGGACACGGACCTTGCCGTGGCCTTCATCAACGTTTTCAACAGTACCCATGAAGTCAGCGAATGGTCCGTCTTTGATCCGCACTGAGTCACCCGGTACAAATCCAACGCTCACTCTTGGCTGTTCTGACTGCATCTGGCTGAGAATTCGCTCAACCTCTGCATCTTCAAGTGGTACTGGCTTAGGACGGCGCTCTCGCTCATCCTCAGCCGAAATAAATCCTGTTACGCCAGGTGTATTCCGAACCACGAACCAACTCTCGTCGTCCATGTACATCTCAACAATGAGATAGCCGGCGTACATCTTTCGCTGTACAGCCTGGCGCTCGCCATCTTTGATTTCAATCACTTCTTCAGTAGGAACCACAACGTTCAGGATTTTGTCCTTAACGTCCATCGTCTCTATACGCTGATCGAGATTCTTCTTTACCCGGTCCTCGTGACCTGAGTAAGCGTGGAGGATGTACCAGCGGGCACGCGTTTCAGCGTCGCTGTCTGTTCCTGTGATGTTATTGATTGTCATGTGGTCCTATATTTCCTGAGCCTGCTAGAAGCCCGGATCAAGTTCCTGCAACAGCGGAGAACAGTCTGGCAAACGCAATATCAATTACGCCAAGGAAAATGCCGATGGCGACCGATACGACCAGGACAAGCATAGTCAGCCGTGTCGTCTCCTGTCGGGTTGGCCACGTGACTTTACGTAATTCTGAGACAACTTCAACAAAGAATCGAACACCTGATGGTGCTCGAAGTCCTCGGCCTGTGCCTTTTGTCGCCTGGTTTCGGGCCACTCTGGTTCCTATCTACCGTGCAAACTGATCCACAAATGCGGGATGAAAGATCTAGCGAGTTTCCCGGTGCGATCGATGTACTCGACAGCGCGGGCAGTACTTCTTTAGTTCAATACGGCCCGTTGTGTTGCGCCGATTCTTCGAAGACGTGTAATTGCGCTCTTTGCACTCATCGCACTGGAGCGTAACAATCTGTCTCGCATCACTACTTCGCCTGGCCATCTACCCAATCCTAACTCCCCCGACGGGGTGTCTGAGAACTTAGCGCTCTCGTCGTAACAAACTCACGGCTCGCACCCCGTTCAGGGTGCGAGCCGGTCGCTTTCATTTACTGTCCAGGACTAAAACTAGTCCAGAATTGTCGTGAATACGCCGGAACCAACTGTCCGACCGCCTTCACGAACGGCGAAACGCAGAGCCTCTTCCAGCGCCACCGGGTACATGAGCTCAATTTCCATGTCCAAGTTGTCGCCCGGCATGACCATCTCAGTGCCCTCAGGAAGCCCAATGCTTCCTGTGACGTCAGTAGTTCGAATGTAGAACTGCGGCTTGTAGCCCGGGAAGAACGGCGTGTGCCGTCCACCCTCGTTCTTAGTCAACACGTAGATCTGACCACGTGCCTTGGAGTGTGGGGTCATGGAACCAGGCTTCGCAACCACGGCACCACGAGCAACTTCTTCTCGCTCAACACCACGGAGGAGAAGTCCAACCGCGTCGCCTGCAAGACCAGATTCAAGAGTCTTGTGGAACATTTCCACACCGGTGACCGTGGTGGTCTCCGTGTGGCCAAATCCAACAATCTCAACCGTGTCGCCAATGTTTACAGTTCCGCGCTCGATTCGACCGGTGACAACCGTACCTCGACCCTTGATTGAGAACACGTCCTCAATCGGCATCAAGAATGGCTGATCCACTGGGCGATCAGGTATCGGAACGTATTCGTCGACGGCGGCCATCAACTCGTCAATCTTTTTGGACCATGGACCTTCGCCACCCTCTTCAAGGGCCTGCAGTGCGCTCACCTGGATGATTGGAATGTCATCGCCCGGGAAGTCGTACTCGGTCAGGAGTTCCCGCAACTCAAGCTCAACAAGCTCAAGCAGTTCCGGGTCATCCATCATGTCAGTCTTGTTAAGCGCCACAACCAACTTCGGCACGTTTACCTGGCGGGCCAGGAGAATGTGCTCTCGCGTCTGTGGCATAGGGCCATCCGGAGCAGACACAACAAGGATCGCACCGTCCATCTGGGCGGCACCAGTGATCATGTTCTTGATGTAGTCAGCGTGTCCGGGACAGTCAACGTGGGCATAGTGCCGTGTCTCTGTCTCATACTCCGTGTGCGAAATGGCAATGGTTACGCCACGCTCTCGCTCTTCCGGAGCGTTATCAATCTCATCAAACGCTTTGAACGTAGTTTTATCGTTATGCTTCGACAGCACCTGCGTAATCGCCGCGGTTAGCGTCGTTTTACCATGGTCAACGTGACCAATTGTCCCAACATTCAGGTGGGGCTTGCTGCGGTCGAAGACCTCCTTAGCCATTTGTTATGCTGCCTCCTGGCATTTACATCTTTTCGCCAAAACTAAAACTATGGAGCCCACAACCAGAGTTGAACTGGTGACCTCGTTCTTACCAAGAACGCGCTCTACCACTGAGCTATGCGGGCCCGTAAAATCTCTCAGTGATTCTGATCTGGTGCAGGGGGTAGGATTCGAACCTACGTAGCCGTAAGGCGCCAGATTTACAGTCTGGTGGTATTAACCACTCACCCACCCCTGCAACAAACGAATATTCTATCACGCAGGGGTACCGCTTCCACAATACGAATCATGCAGGCGCGAGTCCGGCAGCTAAATCATCCGAGCTACTGTAATCTCACGCTCCGAATATCCAGCGAGCAAACGTTCCCAAAATCATTGAGAAAATGATATCTGGAGCCTCGGGGGAGATTCGAACTCCCGACCTGCCGATTACAAGTCGGCTGCGCTAGCCACTGCGCCACCGAGGCACCCATTTTTCAATTGTACGTGCCTCACGCTCCAGATTCATTAGGAATCACGAACAAGCTGCTAACAGATTCCGGGGCATAGCGGGAGTTCTCAACAAGAACCCGTCACAAGTACCCCGAAATGTCTAAGTCTTACTCGTCGCTTTGGATCGTGTCCCCTTGAGTCACAAGGGCACCCAACTCCTCGGCGAACTCAGCCACCTCAGCGCCATCCGCTCCACCGTTAGCTGAAAGCTTGTCCTTGAACTGAGTCACGAGCCAGTCACTCTTGGTTCCTTGAGGGAATTCAAAAATCTCTTTACCCATGTGAGGCAACTCACCGGGACCAAAATGGCCTTTGCCTCTCAGATCGTAACCCTCAAGCTCCTCGGTTCCTTTGCCTTTGACTTCACCAGTCTCAACGTAATGCTTCATGACTTCCGGCATTCCGTACTTCTGCACAGGGCAGACCTTCATGCAGATCCCACAACCCTCAAAGGTTGCCATCACCGGTCGGCACCGATCGTAGATCAGCTTGTTCTTGTGGGCACCTCGCCACCAGACGCGATCTTTGACGAGTGCGCGGGCAGGGCACCTGTCTACACATACCTGACAGGTATCGCAGAACTTGTTTATGCCGTAATCAATGGGTTCATCACGCGTCACTTTTGCATCTGTAGTGATGATTAGTAGGCGGGCACGTGAACCGAAGTGGGGAGACAACAGTTGACCGTTTGCACCAAGCTGCCCCAATCCGGCGGCTACAAAAAGAGGGATGTATATCCCGCTGTTGTCATTGGGGCTGTGAACCTGTGCATGGTAGCCAAGCGACCGAATATGGGCCGCAAGGTCAAGCGCTATCGCACCGGCAACTTCGTACGTTCCAAAGTGAGCGTATTCAGCTTCCAAGCTTGGAATGCTCTGGGTTTGATCATAGTCCTGCTCAAGCGCAAGACAGATGGCGCTGGAGAACCGGGCCCACTTCTTCTTGCTCTCAAACGTATAGTGGCGGTCGTACTTCGTAAAGCCGACCTCGCCAAATCCAAGCTCCGTGGCCTTGGCCCGAATCGAGTCTGTTACATCAACGCCGGGGTCCGGTTTGGCGGTCGGAGGAATATCAGCGCTGACGGCCGCCGCGTCAATCAGCGGCTTGTTGGCTACATCATGGCCCTTCCGGTATTCCAAAACTTCAGGTGTGTAGACCGTCCAGGCCCACTCCCTATCCGCAGCCTTCTCAATATTCTGGGTCTCAATCGGATACTCACGACTGTAAAAAGACACATCCCGTTCACGAGTAGGTGCCCCCGGAACAGTGATCAAATCCTCTGCTACCGGTATCTCCACGTCTGGCTCACCCGGTAATCGCCCGGGTCGGCTCACGATGTGACTGATTGATTTCGCCAACTAACACTCCAATCCACAAATTTTCGAAAACTATACAGCGTTTAGTACTGTGCAAGCTACTACGCCCCCTGGCAAAAGGGACCAGATCACGGAAATCGTCAGAAACTGGAGGATTAGCAAGAAATTCCAGCATTGGGACATTCGCGGCGGCCCTTCGCAGTTAGCGGCCTATAGACGCACAACCATCTGGACCTGCGTGCTTGGCTTGACCAGCGCTTCGAAGGCCGACTGAATATCCTCCAGCGGTATATAGCTCTCTTCCAACACCAGTTGATCCATTGAAAGTTTCCCACTAGCCATCATATTCAGAGCCACATGCCAATCTGACGGTGTGGAGCCCCAACTTGCTTTAAACTCCGTCTCACGCGCCATCCAGTCCACCGCCAGCACCGGCATAGGCTCCCACGGTACGGCCACCAGCACCACCTCGCCCGCCCGCCGCACTATGTTGAACGCCTGATCCAACGTGCCTTTGATTCCTGCGCAGTCGAACACCACGTCAGGTCCCAGGCCGCCAGTCATCGCAACCATCTC
Organism: Dehalococcoidia bacterium; assembly: GCA_963579925.1. GTDB lineage: Bacteria > Chloroflexota > Dehalococcoidia > Lucifugimonadales > Lucifugimonadaceae > UBA1151. The sequence goes on from CAUZJA010000042.1 coordinate 7,483, forward strand.
ACGCTCAATATCCTGCTCCGTCGGGTCGAAAATAGCGTCGACACCCAGACTTGCGGCAGCGGCTTTCCGACCCGGTGTTAGCTCAGAAATCATCACCTTTGACGCACCGGCGGCCTGAGCCACCTGCGCAACCAGCAGGCCAATTGGCCCTGCGCCGATTACTCCAACGGAATCGCCCACGCGCACGCGTGATTTACGTACGGCATGTACCGCCACGGCACTCGGTTCGCACATTGCTGCGGCCTCATCTGGCACACCATCAGGCACAGCGACGGGCTGCCACTCATCCATCGCGATGTACTCGGCAAACCCTCGAACACTGCCTTCAGGGAAGCCCATCGTGCGGTAGTTGAACCGCGGATCCTTCCGCACAGGTGGTTCGGAACCGGCTGGAGGCTCGCCGCCACCACCAATTACTCGATCACCAACCTTCCAGCGGGTGATCTCAGAACCAACCTCAACAATCACCCCGCAGTACTCGTGCCCAAGGACCGTACCGGTAGGTGGCATGTCATACAGATAGGCATGCACATCAGTTCCACAAATTGCGCACATTTTGACCTTGATCAGAACCTGGCCTGACCCCGGCGAAGGCGTAGGTAGTTCTTCAATCGAAAACTTCTGCCCACCCTTATAAACCGCTGCTCTCATTACCAACTCCTCTTGTCAGATTCGCCTGCCATGGCTTCCGAAATCGCATCCGACAGCATATCGCAATGCAGTGCCCCCGCTGACTTCTCACGCGCGTGCGCTTCTTTGTCCGGCTGTCGCCCCAGCATCAGTGTCGTGAGCCCAAGCCGTGCCGATTCTCTGGCCCGTCTCTCACCTTGCTGCACCGGTCTCAACTCGCCACCCAGACCAATCTCAGCCGCGGCTGCCACTCCCTCATTCAACGGCGTATCCCGCAAACTGGAGACAATCGCCAGGGCTATCGGCAGGTCGATCGCCGTCTCGCTCACCCTTAGACCACCAGGTATGTTCACTATCACGTCTTGATCCGACACCGGCACTCGCAACCGTCGCGCCAGCACAGCAATGATCAGATGTAGACGAGACGTCTCGATACCTGTTGCCACCCGACGAGGCGTTGGAAGATTGCTCGGGCTTGTCAGCGCCTGCACTTCCACCGTTATAGATCGCGTTCCTTCAACAAGAGATGCAATCGCCGATCCGGGAGCGCTAGAGCGCCGGTGCGCAAGAAATGCCTTTGACGGATCACCGACGCCTTTGAGGCCATCGCTTCTCATCTCAAACACGCCAAGTTCGTTTGTCGCCCCGTAGCGATTCTTCGAGCCTTGCAGCAATCGCAGGCCGCTTGTGGACTCCCCGCCCAGATGCATCACCACGTCAACCGCGTGTTCAAGAAGCTTTGGTCCGGCTATGCCACCGTCCTTGGTCACATGACCGGTAACGATGACTGGCACCGAGTTCTTCTTTGCGAACTCAGTTAGATAACCGGCGCACGCCTGGATCTGAGATGGCGTCCCGGCTAACGAGTCGCTTGCTGCCGATGTCACTGTCTGGATGGAGTCGACCACCATCAGGCTCGGCTTCACGCGCTCGGCCTCTGCAAGCACGTCTTCAAGCTTGTTTGTGGACTGTAAATACAAGTCCCCAGAGCCAACGCCAAGCCGCTCCGCCCGCATCTTTACCTGCGCGCCGGACTCCTCACCAGTGGAGTAGAGAACGCTTGCCCCTTGATCCGCAACACTCGCACTCGCCTGAAGAATCAACGTGGATTTACCAATACCCGGGTCGCCTGCCAGTAGCGTCACAGACCCCGGAACTGCTCCACCGCCAAATACTCGATCCAACTCAGGGTCACCAAACGGGATACGCGCTGATGCCTCTGATGAGATTTCTGAGATCAGTACCGCCGGGCTACCAGAAGCGTTGCCAATACCAGAGCTGCTGACTACGCGACTGTTGGATCCTGTCGACAGCGTCTTCGTGACTTCCTTGAGCGTGTTCCAAGCATCGCAACGTCTGCACTGCCCTTCCCACCGCGGCGCGGTGGACCCGCACTCAGAACACTCGTAAACAGTTTTAGTGCGTGTACGCGCCAATCCCGGCTCCAGAATCCCTCAACCACATCACACTCGCGGCACGATTGTACCCGGCAACGGCCAGAAGTCCTCCTCTGCTATGGCAGTCTCGCGAATATTCAATCAACCTGTGCCTCACCTATCCCAGCACTGTCACCCTGAGCCCCGCGTGAGGGACTCTGCCGGATCCAAGCTACGGGAATGGCAAATCAGCCTACGAACCAGCATCCGCCGATAGTTCATTGGTTGATCCACAAAAGCGAACCTCACAACCGGCAAAGACCCTCACGTCGGGCGCGGAGCCGCCCTCCTCAGGGTGACTATTGTGATGTGCACGAGGCATGTTCAAATGATTCAAGGTACGCCACCGCTCCAGCGCCCTGAGCTCAGTGCCCGTACGGCAGGTACCTCGTGCGGCAGGCACCCCATAGGACTAACATTGCGCCCATGGCGAGACTGGGCACCACCGATCCTGGCGAGGGAACGCCCCCCCAAACCAGCGACGATACGCGCTCGATACCAGGCAATGCGGATCAGGAAGTAGCCAAACAACACGGCGTATCCAAGCGCACCACCGCAGCCGTCAGCCGTACGCTTGAATCGCTGAAGTATCGTGGCTTCCGGTACATGTGGCTCGGCTCCCTACTGGGCATGGGCGGCTTTGGAATGCAAAGCATCGCCAGGACCGTCCTCGTCGACGATCTCACAGGAAGCGCGTTCATCACCAGTCTCGTCGCGATGGGGTTCGCGCCCACGATGCTCGTCATGTCGCTGTTCGGCGGAGTTGCTGGCGATCGTATGGACCGTCGGCTCGTTATTCAAGTCTCCCAAGGCGCTGCAGCAGCGCTCGCGCTTGTAGTTGCGATACTCATTTTCACAGGCGCAGTCCACTGGGTACACCTGCTTATCGCTTCAATGCTGCAGGGTGTGACATTTGCGTTCCAGATGCCGGCCAGGCAAGCGCTTGTGCCTCACCTGGTTGGCAAAAAGAACGTTACCAACGCTCTAGCATTGAACTCTGCCGGAATGGGAATAATGACCATAGTCGGTCCCGCCATAGCTATGATTCTCTACGGCAAGCTCGGACCTGAAGCGGTCTATTTCACGGTTGCCGGTATGTCCGTCTTCGCCGTACTTTCCACCAGTCTGGTTCCAAGTTTCAAGCCAGAGTCAAATGGCAAGAAGACAAACGTCTTTACAGATATCGCAGAGGGTATTAAGTACACCTATAAGAACCGCCTCGTGTTCATGCTAATCATCTCAAGTGTTATATCCGCGCTATTTGCGATGCCGTTCCGGATGCAGTTACCAGTTTTTGCACGGCGTCTCTATGATATTGATGCCTCAGAGATCGGCTGGATGATGGCTGCTATGGGCGTTGGCGGGCTGTTGGCGGCGGGAATTGCGGCCAACCTGCGCCCCGGAAACCGCCGCGGGATCATCCTTGTGGTTATCGGCATCGGCGGATCAGGCGTAGGAATGATTCTGCTTGCCTTTTCTCATTTTTATCTCGTTGGATTGGCCGTCATGGTGGCGGTTGGACTCGTGGGCTCAATTCGCATGACTCTGGGCCAATCGCTATCAATTGAGGCAACCGACGATGCATTTCGAGCCCGAGTGATGAGCCTGAACATGATGAGCTTTGGCCTAATGCCGCTGGGGGCACTTCCAATGGGCTACTCCGTCGATAAACTCGGTGCCGAGACCACCCTCGTTATTCTGGGAGTCACGCTACTCATTGCCACCACGCTGCTCATGGTCACCTCCTCCACCCTCCGCAACCACTCCTGAGTTAATCACCAAACTCATGCGCAATCAACGTAGGTTGGGGGTGCCTCGTCAACGGTGAACGCGAGGAAAGGTTCCCTGAGGAAACTCGAAGGGCACTTTCCCGACATCTCACAGCCCCACGGCATCATGTGTGAGCATCCGAAGAGCGGAACACAGACCCGACGCTACCGCGAGTCGCCCCAGGCTCAGTGCCCGTGCGGCAGGCACCCATATCTGGGCTCCCCAATAATTACGTATTTGCCGAGATGCGTTAGCTACTGGTAGCCGTCGTCTCCGGCTCGCCTTCACTCTTGGACTCTGGCAATGCATCGTGCTTTGGCACGTTGACCGCAAAATCTTCCTTCTCAGCATCAAGATCAAGCTCTACAACGTCACCAGCCTTGAAAGAACCGGCCAGCAACTCGTCAGAGAGGCGATCCTCGATCTTCTCCTGGATAACACGACGCAACGGCCGCGCTCCAAAATACGGATCGTAGCCCGTCTCTGCCAGATGATCTCTAGCCGCATCAGTGATCTCAAGAACCAGTCCCTTTTCAAGGACGCGCTCCCTCACCTCATTGAGCATCATGTCCACAATCTCAAGAATGTGATCCTTAGACAGCGCGTGGAAGACTACGACGCCGTCCAGCCTGTTCAGGAACTCAGGACGGAAACTCTTCTTGACCTCATCCATCACCTGGCCATTCATACGTGTGTACGACTTCTCAGATGTGACGTCTGAGTCTTCTGCCCGACCAAACCCAATGGCGCTGCCGCGTCGAATCAGGTCTGAGCCAAGGTTGCTCGTCATGACCAGAATCGTGTTGCGGAAGTCGACCTTGCGGCCTTTGGAGTCTGTCAGGTGACCGTCATCAAAGATCTGCAGCAAGATGTTGAACACATCCGGATGCGCCTTCTCAATTTCATCTAGCAGGATTGCTGAGTACGGCTTCCGTCGGGCAGCCTCAGTGAGCTGACCGCCTTCATCGAATCCGATGTAGCCAGGAGGTGCACCAACCAGTCTGGCGACTGTGTGGCGTTCCATGAACTCAGACATGTCCAGTCGGATCATTGAGTCTTCACTGCCGAACATGAACTCAGAGAGCTTCTTCACAACGTGAGTTTTACCAACACCTGTCGGGCCAAGGAACATGAACACGCCAATGGGGCGTTTCGGATCCTTCATGCCAGACCGTGCTCGCCGGACTGCCTTTGCAACCAGCTTAATCGCATCATCCTGGCCGGCTACCTGCTCATGGAGGACGTCCTCCATATTCACCAGGCGTTCCGTCTCTTCCGCACCCAATCGGGTGACCGGGATGCGCGTCCACATGCTCACGACTTCAGCAATATCTTCTGCCGTGACACACTGCTCCATACCTTCTTGCTTTTCGTCCCACTCCTTCTGGAGTTGTTCGACGCTGGTAGAGCTCTTCATCTCTTTGTCACGAAGCTCAGCTGCCAGCTCATACTTCTGAGCTGAGATCGCGTCGTTCTTTTCCTGCCGGATGACCTCCAGAGCCTGCGTGGCCTCTTTCAGATCCTTTGGCACGGAACTGTTACGAATACGAACTCTGGAGCCTGCTTCATCGATAAGGTCAATCGCCTTGTCGGGCAGGAACCGGTCAGCAATGTATTTGTCAGCGAGGGTCGCAGCCGCTGACAGTGCTTCATCCGTAATCTTAACACCGTGGTGCTCTTCAAACTTGACGCGGATACCTTCAAGGATCTGCACTGTCTGATCGACTGCTGGCGGATCAACAACCACCGGTTGGAAACGTCGTTCCAATGCGGGATCCCGCTCCACGTACTTCCGGTAGTCGTCCAGCGTGGTCGCTCCAACAACCTGGAGTTCACCACGGGCCAGAGACGGCTTCAAAATGTTGGCGGCATCAACGGCACCTTCAGCAGCACCAGCCCCAACCATCGTGTGGATTTCATCGATAAATAGGATGCAGTTACCTGCCGCCCTGAGTTCATTGATCACCTTCTTAAGGCGCTCTTCAAACTCACCGCGGTACTTGGTTCCCGCCACCAGAGACGCCATATCCAGCGTCACAACGCGCTTGTTCAGCAGCGTAGATGGCACATCGCTTGTTGCAACGATCTGGGCCAACTTCTCAACGATCGCTGTCTTACCAACGCCCGGTTCACCGATAAGAACGGGATTGTTCTTGGTTCGCCGACTGAGAATCTGCACAACGCGTTCAAGCTCTGGTTCTCTGCCCACCACCGGGTCCAGATTGCCCTGGCGCGCCAGCTGTGTGAGATCAACACCAAGCTCATCCAGAGTTGGCGTCCGGGTGGTCTGACGCGGATTCGCAGCAGACTGGCCCTTCGACGCACTCTGGCTCAAGACCCTCGCTGTCTCAGCCCTGATCTTGTCCAGCGTTACGCCGTCGCTTTCCAACACACCGGCGGCAACACCCTCGCCCTCACGCATGATGCCAATGAGGAGGTGCTCCGTGCCGATGTAGTGGTGGCTAAGCCGACGAGCTTCGTCGACCGCCAGTTCAATAACTTTCTTTGCTCGAGGTGTGAGTGCAGTATCTTCCGGTGATGGCCGCTCGCCCCGGCCGATGATGAACTCAACGGCCGAGCGAACTTTTGGAAGCTCCACATTCAGATTCGAAAGGACTTTGGCCCCTACACCCTCAGTCTCACGTACGAGGCCGAGCAGGATGTGTTCGGTGCCTATGTAGTTGTGGTTGAAGCGTTGTGCCTCTTCCTGCGCGAGCGAAAGAACCCTGCGGGCTCTTTCCGAGAACTTTTCGAATCTACTTGCCATGAAGTATTCTCATTTCTACTGCTGCGCCGGTATCAACACGTTCAACTGATACCACGCCTACTCCTCGCCGTTGTCACCGTTGAACAGATTTGCGAATTCTTGCACGTCCACCGGGCCACCACCTACCTCTTCAGGTCGGTATGACTCTTCTGGGACCTGCTTGATGCTAAGACCCAACCGGCGCCTTTCAGCTTCAATTCGCAGAATACGAACTTGAATCGATTCACCTTCTGATACGACATCTCTTGGATGTTCGATTGTCTCTTCACTGAGTTCAGAGATGTGAATAAGTCCTTCGATTCCACCTTCAAGCCGGGCAAATGCCCCAAAGTTGGCCAGCTTCGTGACTGTAGCGTCCAAAACCTGACCTACCGCGAAGTTCTCGTGCACCGTCTCCCATGGCTCTGGCTGCAAGCGTCGCAAGCTCAGCGCGATCTTCAAAGAATCGCGATCCACACGGAGGACGAATACCTGAATCTCCTGTCCGACTTTGACGATATCTTCTGGGCTCTTCACAGGCTCCCATGAGAGCTCTGAGATGTGAATGAGTCCATCAGCCCCACCAAGGTCCACGAATGCACCGAATGATGAGATGCCGGTTACGCGGCCCTTGCGGGTCTCGCCTTCGGTCAATTCCTTGACCAGTCGAGCCTTCTGAGTCGCTTTCCAAGCCTGCAGTGCTGCACGCTCGGAGAAGATTGCACGGTTGCGCAGTCGGTTGAGCTCAATAACCTTAAACTCAATCTCCATACCAACGAAGCCCTCTTTGGGCTCCTCACCGCCGGGTACGTAGAGTTCCCTGGCCGGGCCAACAAGCTGTGACAACGGAACGAATCCCTGCACGCCTTCAGCTTCAACAACCGCGCCACCGCGGTTGGAGCCAATAATGTGGCCCTTGACCGTCTCTTCAATCTCCATTGACTTTTCAAGAATCCGCCAGCCCTGTTCGCCACGGGCTCGGTCAATGGAGAGAACGGGAGCGCCGTACTCGTTTTCCGGGTTGATGACGTAGGCAATAACCTCGTCGCCAACTTCAAGACCCTCAAGAGTCTCCTCGTCCATGCTGCGTGCTTCACGCATTGGAACGATGCCCTCGGCCTTGTAGCCAATGTTTACGACAAGAGCGTCTGACGTCTTGCTGAGAACCTTACCGTCGATGATCTCTCCGCGACGAAGGTTCTTGGCTGGAGTAAATAGATCAATCAGAGCGTCCAAATCGAGCTCAACATCGTCCTCAACCACTTCGACTACCTCTTCAGTAGCCTCCGTGGCCTCAACGACCTGTTCGACTTCCGTCTCTGAACTAGTGGGTGTTGTCAAAATTTCTTCCTATACAAATGCTGTCCGATACCCGTCAATTATATTGACGCCAAACTCAGAGGTAAAGGAGTCACGGATACGGTGATTGTGCCAATCAGTATATAAAGCGCCTTCTTCTGAACTCCAGCGGACACTCCTAACCTACAAAATTCCTACAATTCCCACACGAGAGTCACCTACACTCTCCAACGCGAACAAACACCCATCAACCGAGCGCAGCGCCACCCAGAAGGCTGTTTTGAGGGTGCGAAAGTTGTATTCCATGCTTACGATAGCTGCAGATCTAAGACCCGATTCCCCGGCCCCATCGCCGCGAATGAGCGATCATCACGCTACCGAAGAGCGGTGCAAACCCCGCAGCTACAGTATCTGCACCCCATCACGAATGCGGGTTCGATTGCTAGCGAAGTTACGGTAGCGGGGGGGGGGAGTCCCCCGCCCCCCCCCCCCCCCCCCCCCCGGGCGCCCCCCCCCCCC
>CAUZJA010000043.1:0-15811 GCA_963579925.1 Dehalococcoidia bacterium
AGCTGCCAGACACTATCCCTAAATTACGCCCTTAATTAGAAAAACTGCCTGAAGCAAAATACGTGCACGTGGATAGTTTTTGAGGCGAATGTCTGTGGGGTTTCGTGGGGATAACGAAAAGAGTATACTACTGACGAAATAACACAATACCTAAGAATCAAACCGTAGATTGAGTGTATGTCGTAGGTATTTTTATTCATCGGCGCTGGAAACAAGGCGATTTTACTGGCATCGACAATCAGCTTGATGCAGCCTGAGCCGCATATTGGCCAATTCTGGGGGGCGGGGCAGGTGTGTGTTGCAACTAACCGGCCTCTGGCAAGAGCCGGATTTCAGGAAACTTTGGTCTGGCAGATCACTGTCGCTACTGGGGTCTGAATTTTCCCTGTTGGGATTGCCTTTAGTTGCCGCACTAGAGCTTGGCGCATCCCCGCTGCAGATGGGGATAATCGCCGCCTCAAACGGTGTTCCAGCCATATTCTGTGGCCTGTTTTTCGGCGCCTGGGTAGATCGACACCGGCGGATTCCATTGATGATCCTCTCTGACATTGGGCGGGCTGGATTCTTGTTGGTGATACCGGTTGCGTTCATTTTTGACTGGCTGTCTATTGGGGTAATGGTTGCTGTAGCCCTTGGAATGGGGACGATGGCGATTCTTTTTGAGATAGCCCATGGGGCCGTATTGCCAACCGAGGTCTCTCGTGAGCAGCTGAAGCTAACAGCAAATTTGAGCTGGCCCGCTCCGGAGCACTCGCCCTGGGTCCCGGCGTCGGGGGCGGGTTGGTACAGATCATCAGCGCGCCGTTCACGATGGGTTTCGGAATCGCTTCGTTTGCATTTTCGGCGCTCGCAATACGCGCCATGAAAATCCGAGAAAAAAACGCTGACTTCAATCCAGACAAGAAAGACGATTCAACATCGAGGACAGCATTTCTGGGAGCAGTGCCATTCGTCAGACGAAATCCAATTCTGCTAGGAGCATTGGTTTCTCAGACTACCTACATACTTTTCGTGTCCGTATTCCACGCGACAAGCATTCTTTATCTGGTTGATGATCTAGAAATGTCACCCGGAATTGTTGGGGCGTGTTCGCAGTTTCCAGCATCGGCCTGTTGGGGGGGCAGCTGCGATGACCAGACTAACCACACGATTCGGTATAGGGAAGGTCATTACGATCTCACTAATTACCACAGGGTTTGGGGTCTTGATTATTCCACTCGCGGGAGGCCCACATGTGGAGGTAATTATTATGTTGGTTGCGGGATCTATTGTCGCTACTGCTGCGTCAGTGGTGTATTCGATTGGCCAGGTCAGCTTGCGACAAACTATCACTCCTCCGCATCTCCTTGGGAGGGTGACCTCACTCGCCATCTTAACCTCAAGGACTGCCCTGCCTGCCGGAGGACTTCTTGGAGGTCTTCTGGGTGAGTTTTATGGACTGAGGGTGGCACTATTTACCGGAGGAATCGGGGTCATTTTCTCCACGATATGGCTCGTATATTTCCGATTCTGGTCAATCCATTCCCTTGAGAAGCTTGGCATCGAATATCAATCTCCGTCTGAACTTCTTCCTGAACCCCCACTCTCCGGATCTCCCCGGGAAGATCAATCCTCGTAATCATGCCGACGTGGGGTCTGATCGAGGATATCCACCCACTCCCCCTGCGACACGTCCAGATATTAGAAGTTCCAATTCTTTTCTCTGATCGGAAAATTGTTGTAGACGATTCAAAGAGGTTTGTCTGAATGCGTACCTCCGCCAGGACATGCCGTTAGAAAAGCTAGTGGAAGAGTTACATCCAGCGCGAGTCGCGAACCACAACCCGCTGTTTAAAATCCTGTTTAACTTCACAATAATCACGTAGAAGTAGATGGTTCTCCCTGTTTAGACGTGAACTACTTGGAACTCGAATCTGGAGGGGCGGATTTGGAGTTGAGCGTTCATCTGGAGAAGACGGGTCTGGGATATTCAGTATGGCCTTATTTGGCGCAACCCTGTTCAATGAGGCCACAATTTCACGACTCGCGGGCCACTACCGCCACCTACTTGAAGACATAGCAGCAGAATGGGGATGAGCTGTGACCATCACGACGGTTGAAGAACTTAGACGTATGAAGCGTGTTGGAAAAGTTGTGAGCGAGGCGCTGGATGCGATGAAAAAGAAAGTGGCGGTGGGCGTAAGTACTCTGGCTCTTGATGAGGCGTGCGCGCGAGTGTTCGAGAGGCATGGTGCACGCTCGGCTCCGCAGTTGGTCTACAACTTCCCGGGAGCTGCATGTATCAGCCTTAACTATGAAGCGGTCCACGGTATTCCCCTCGCCAGCAGATTCCTGAAGGCAGGCGATCTGGTCAAGCTTGATGTTACCGCTGAACTGGACGGATTCTTCGCGGACGCTGCAATCACTGTGCCAGTTTCCAAGGTCTCTCAGCAGAACATGAAACTCGCAGAATGCGCAGAGTCTGCCTTGCGAGTAGGTATCGAAGCAGCGCAAGTTGGACAGCCTCTTAACCAGAATGGCAGTGGTGTGCATACTGAAGTTGAGCGCTGTGGATTCAAAGTGATGCGGCAACTCGGTGGGCATGGAGTTGCCGGACAATCCACGAAGAAGCCAGCGTCCCAAATTTCTACGATCCAAAGATCAGTCAAATCCTCAGCTCCGGCCTTGTTATTGCTATAGAACCGGTCATCTCTGGCGGTTCGGGGATGTCAGCGGAGGGCGATGATGGCTGGACTGTAATGACTGCTGATGGAGCGCCTTCCGCTCACTTTGAACACACGGTGGTAATTACAGATGAAGGTCCGGTGATCGTAACCGCGTAATCACGAGCCTCCTGGTACTGCAGTCCTCCGAAATATGGTCGGAGAGGCTACTCTAGACATGCTCCAGTGCCTTGGGGCGTGTATTCGGATTGTGAAGTTGCGCGCTGTGTGCCTTTATCCTGACCGCTATTGGCGGGACGCAGGACACGAGCAGAGACGGGGTCTATGAAAATTACGCAGATTGAGACGATTCGTGTGGGTGAGTTTCCAGATCTGATTTTTGTTCAGATTCACACTGATGGCGGTGTGATTGGTCTTGGCGAGACCTGGTACGCGGCCAGCACGGTGGAAGCTGCAATTCATGACCACTTTGGCCCGCTGCTCATCGGGCGTGATCCGGCGGAGATCGAAGCCCATTGGACGACGATGTTCAAGCTGTCTGACCACGCCGGATACGGTGGTGCAGAGGTGCGTGCGATATCCGCACTGGACATCGCTCTCTGGGATATCAAAGGCAAGCTCACCAAGCTGCCGATTTACGAATTGCTGGGGGGTGCGGTTCGCTCAAAGATCCGTGTCTACAACACGTGTGGAGTGTACGGTGAGATCGACGATGGCTGGGCCATCTATCGTGATGCCGGTGAGGTGGCGAAGTCGCTGCTCGATGAAGGCATCACCGGCATGAAGCACTCGCCCACTGATTACATTGCACGCGACGCGGACGGCCAACTCGTACACAATGGCGACCTCGACTGGTCGCTCACCCCAATTCGCCAGATCCGTGAAGCCGTGGGTAATGAAATCCAGGTTGCAACGGACGCCCACGCCAAGTGGAACCTACCGTCAGCGATCAAGATCGCTCAGGCGTTTGAGCCGTACGACCCGATGTGGCATGAGGAGTTGCTTTCGCCGTTCAATGAAGTCGCTCATCTGCGGCTGCAGAAGTCGACCAAAACGCCGATCGCTATCGCAGAGCGACTCGTTTCGCGCTACCAGCATCGGCGGTTTATTGAGAATGGTGCAGCGCGAATAGTTATGCCTGACCTCGAGTGGACTGGCGGTATCAGCGAGGTACGCAAGATCGCTATTCTTGCGTCTACGTATCTGGTCCCAATCGCTCCGCACGACTGCCTTGGTCCGGTGAACATGTTTGCCTGCGCGCAGATCTGCATGAGCTCACAGAACGTGATGATAATGGAGTACAACCGTGCCATGGCGAAGGGCTGGTATGGCCGTTTCGTCACACCCGATGTGCCTGTGACCGACGGCTACCTTCACGCGCCTGAAGCCCCCGGCGTGGGGTGTGAGCTGCGACCCGAAGTACGGGACCGCTCAGACGTGACCATTCGAGTGAGTGACGAGTCGCAAGAAGCGTGGCTGACCTCTCGGAAGCGCTACACCTACCCGCCGCCAGATATCCAGGAGATGCTGGATAAGCGGCGGATCGGTGGCAGCCAGGCGGAGTAGGTCGGGGTATCCGTTTTACATCAAGTAGCCGGCTGATTCCGCCACCCTTCGATCGGCTCAGGATGGCTGACGTTTCCAGCTAAATGGCTCAGGTGATCAGCTTGACGACGCCTGCGGTTCCGTCAACCGATATTGTATCGCCATCCGCAATCCGCGCAGTCGCTCCCGCTGCGCCAATCACAGCGGGAATCCCATACTCTCGGGCAACAATCGCGCAGTGTGAGAGCGCACCTCCAGCGTCTGTGACTATGGCGGCGGCGATAGCGAACAACGGCGTCCACGGCGGTGCGGTAGCGTAAGTGACGAGGATGTCTCCACGTTGTAAGCGATGTGCGTCTTCCAGTGTGAGGATTACGCGGGCAGTGCCAGTTGCGATCCCAGCACTGGCCGCGCTGCCGTTGATCACGCCATCTCGCGCAGGTTTCGTGGCCCCGGATGGTGAATCCCCGCCGATCTGGCGGGGTGGAATCACGCCCGCCCAGCGATCTCGGTCTGCTCTGCGTTCAGCGATGAGATCTTGATAGCGGGTGTCCGGTTCGTTGGCAGCAACCGGGAATTCGTGGGGGTGCAGGTAGAACACGTCGTCACGTGTATCGATGGTCTCCTGCTCAACGAGCGCGTCACCAATCGCCAGGCATGGATAGCGCAAGCTGGTGTGGGCACGCTGGTCAATGTGAAATTGGTGGTCCTCCATCAAGATCGTGTTGTGCTGAGCGCGCCGCAGAAGCTCATCGAACCGCTGAAGTTTCGACGAGTCCTTCAGTCGCGATCTCGCCTCAGCGGTCCGCTTGATTCGATGTGCCGCTACCCGATCCTGCATTGCGGCAGGACTGTGGTCGGCCGGGGAGTCAGCGTAGTTTTCAATAGTGGTCAGAACGAATCTGGGGTTTTCCAGCCACGTTGGGTATGCGATCTCGAAGAACGACTCATTTCGCTGGCCCCACTCGGCGAGGAAGGCGGTCAGGTCGGGTTCAGGCGTCATATGCGCAAGATCCCAGAGCGAAATGCCTGATTCCACGGACTTGTTTGGCATGCCGCCTACGGTGTCGATGGAGATCTGTTCGCCGTCGTCGCCAAATTCATCGCGGCAGAACGCCTGGTACTGGCTCATGGTGACACCGGGGAGCGTCATGGCGATGTTGTGCAGTTCGCCCAATCGCTCGCCTATGGCATCAACCGCTGAGAATCGCGCGACTAGTTCAGCGAGCGACTCGTCAGGGCGCGACCAACCTTTCAACTGATCTATTAATTCTTCAACTTCCGGGAGGTATTCGTCGTGCCATAGTCCCAGCAGACGATCGATGCGCTGCTCTTCGTCCTCCGCTGCAACGGCGAGAGACTTCGCAGCCAGTTCATCAGACAGGGGCAGCGACCTGGCGAATGCGTAGCCGTTGACATGCACTCGCTCAGACGGCGATGGCCTACCGATCTTCTCGCTGGCCCGGGTCATCCCAGCGCGCTTGCACTCCATGAAGTGACGCGCCATTGGCGTGAACGGAATCGGATTCTTGACCTGATCCCATGACCACACGAACTCAGCGGCCTCTGAGCTGGGCCACTGCACAGGAAACACAGTGCCGTCCGGGCAGATGTAGGTGGCGTTGAGAGATTGATCCGGGAGTTCTGTCATTGGATCACGCAAATGTGCCCCAGGAGCATCGTGTGTGCCGTTTCAAGTTGTGTGATGGACATTTACGCGCAAGAATGCTTCTCCAGTCAGGGTGTAATGCGCCCCCGATCTTATCGACTGATCGACCCAAATGGGGAGAACGGCGGGCGGGGGTGTGTTTCACTACGGCGCAGATCAACTGAAAAGCGAGGGCGGCAGTGGCGAAGAAACTGATTTTTATTGGCGCAGGTGCAATCGGCAGCTACGTTGGCGGATGGCTTTCCAAAGAGGGCCACGATGTGACGCTGGTCGATCCATGGCCAGACCAGGTCGAGAAGGTCCGGGCCGACGGAATTGCAGTTCACGGACCGCATGACCCGTTTACGGAACGACTGAAGATATTCCACATTCACGAAGCGGCGCTGTTGGACCAGGATTACGACATCGGCTTTGTTGCGATGAAGTCGCAGGACACCCGATGGGCGACGTACTTCGTGGACAGATTCGTTGGCGACCACGGCTACCTTGTCTCCGCGCAGAACTGCTTTAATGATGAACTCATCGCCAGCATCGTTGGGCAACAGCGTGCAGTTGGTCTGATCATGTCGAGCATCTCTGTTGCGCTCTGGGAGCCCGGCAAAGTTGAGCGCGGCGTTGCCAAAGGATCATCACGCGGACACAACGTGTTCAGGGCGGGCGAGCACGATGGCTCTGTCACCGCTCGTACCGAAGAACTGGCCGAGATGATGGCGCCAATTGATGGCTCAGAAGCCACGGCGAATCTGTGGGGCGAGCGCTGGTCCAAGCTCAGCCAGAACTCCATGGGCAACCCGCTTCACGGCATGACGGGCCTTGGTGCAAGCCAGGTGAGCAGCATGCCTGAGGGACGCAAACTGGCGATCAACCTGGCACGAGAGTGTGCACTTGTTGGACTCGCGCTGGGCCACGACATCGCGAAGTACGGTGGCAGCACCGCGGACCAGTGGGCAAACTCAGACCGCGGCGATACCTACGAGGAATTGGACGCCGCTATGACTCCAGAGTCTCCCGGTGCATCGGCATGGCGGGCATCTCTCGCTCAGGATGTCCACAAGGGCCGCAAGACCGAGATTGATCACATGAACGGCTACGTGATTGAAAAAGGACGCGAGACGGGGATTGCGACACCGGTGAACGCGGCGGTCGTGGACATGATCCACGCCATCGACTCCGGTGAGATCAAGCCTGACCCATCTAATATCGCAACGACGCTTCGCAACGCTGGACTGGGATAGACCGCCGCACCTTTGCTGATCGATCTGCATGTTCATACAACGCTGGGTTCCACGGACTCAAACCTCCATCCCGAGGCACTGGTTGCTGAGGCGACGCGGGCAGGGTTAGATGCCGTTTGCGTGACGGAGCACTCCGGCGTCTGGTCAGATTCGCAACTGGAAGAAATTGGCAACGGCAGCATACGGCTGTTTCGTGGACGGGAGATTGAGACTGAAATGGGCCACGTGCTGGCAATTGGCATGCCGGGCTTTCCAAACGGAATGCACCGGATCAAACAACTCGCTGAATACTGCGATGAGACGGGTGCGGCGTTGATCGCGGCGCACCCATTTCGCCACCATGTGAACCCGCCGGTTGGCCAATCCTGCCTGCTTACCCGTGGTGCTGATCTGGCCTCGGCCGATCCTGCGGCAATTACGGATGCTCTGCCGAACCTGTCACTGTTTGACGCCATTGAAGCGTTCAACGGGGCAACTACCCCGGTGGACAACGATGTTGCTGTTCAGGTTGCTGAGTATCTTGACACGCCGACTACCGGCGGCAGTGATGCGCACTCAATCGAGGGTCTCGGCAGCTGTGCCACGCAAATCGACGGCGATGTGCGTTCGACTCAAGAACTGGTCGAAGCGATCAGGTCCGGCGCAATTGTTGGAATGGCGCGCAATGGGAGTTCACGCTCATGACGCAGTCGCCACTGGAATTTGGCGCACAGCCTGACCTGGCTCCAACCGAGCAGGTGATGGTGGCGCTTGACCTTGAGACCACTGGCCTCAACAACAAGTCAGATCGAATCATCGAAGTTGGCGCGGTGAAATTCCGCGGCGGTGAGGTGATCAACACCATCTCGATGCTGGTGAACCCTCACAAGAAGCTGAATCGGTTCATCATTGGCCTCACCGGGATCACACAAGAAGATGTTGATGGTGCACCAAGCTGGGACAGCGTTGTCAGCGATGTTGCATCGTTCATTGGCAACTACCCGATGGTTGGCCATCGCGTGTCGTTTGATGCCGGTTTCCTGAAGACTCATAACGCGCCGGTTTCCGGGCCGCTCTACGATACGTACGAACTGGCGTCAGTGCTGCTTCCCGGTGGGCCAGATTACTCACTTGGTGGCATGTCTTCGCGCTTCGGCTTCACCCACGAAAATCCGCATCGAGCTCTTTCAGACGCGCTAGCAACGCGCGATCTATTCCTCATGTTCCTTGAGCAGATGAACGACGTCGATGCAGCGGTATTGCGCCAGTTTGTGCGGCTGGGCACCGGTGGCGACTGGACCGTTGGTCGAATCGCCTCGCAATTGCTGGACAGCGCTGCCCCGAACAAGAAGCGCACGCTGCTCGCTCCGCCCGGTATCGACCGCAACGAACTCAACGCCCGATTGCGTGTTGAGACGGCGCAGTCGACTACTATCGTGAACGCTTCGGCGGTCGACGCAATTTCTAACGTGTTCGCGCCTGAGGGCATCCTCTCGGAGAATCTGCCGGCGTACGAGCACCGAGAGCAGCAGGTGCGGATGGCGTCTGCGGTCAGCGACGCCATCAATGATGGCTCGCATCTGGTTGTTGAGGCTGGAACGGGTGTCGGGAAGTCGCTGGCGTATCTGGTTCCCGCTGCTCTGCGGGCACTCTCAGGCGGCGGGACAGTTGTTGTTTCCACCAACACAATCAACCTCCAAGATCAGTTGATGACCAAGGACGTTCCCGCCGTAGAGGACGTGCTTGAGGCGATGGGCATTCCCAAAGGAACGCTGCGCGTGGCCCAACTCAAAGGTCGTGCGAACTACATCTGTTTCAAGCGTTGGCTCCACGCCCAGGCATCAGAAACCAACGACTTCGATAACGCACGTGTGCTGGGCAAGACGCTCAACTGGCTACAGACCACGGAGACCGGTGATCGAGGCGAACTCAGCCTGCCCCGCTACGAAAGCGCAATTTTCTCCCGGATGTCTGCTCAGGGTGCGATGGGATGCCCTTCGCCAGACGGCCCGTGTTTCCTTCGCAAGGCACGCTATGCCGCGCAGACGGCACACATCGTCGTCGTCAACCACGCCATGCTGATGTCTGACGTAGCCATGGGTGGTGGTCTGATTCCGGATCACTCAGCGCTGATCATCGATGAGGCGCATCATCTGGAAGCTGTAGCAACAAGGCATCTTGGATTCAGCGTCAACCAGCTGCAGTTTGAGAGTGAGGTCACAGGCCTGCAGGGCGAACGGGGAGTGCTCTCCGACACCGTGAGGATCATCACAGCGAAATCGACTTCAGGCAGCGACAGTAACAGCGTGATTGACGATATCAATGGCGTGCAGGCAGACGTCGGAAAAGCCCGCACTGCAATTGGCGAATTCTATGACTTGCTGGGCATCGTGACGAACAAGCTTACCGGCGGATCAGGCTACGAAACGCGCATAACTAGCGGCACTCGTGCTCAGCCTGCGTGGGAGAACCTGGAGATTGCCTGGGAGAACATGGAACTGGCCACCGGCAATGTTGAGACCGGCCTCCGCAAAGTGCTTGATCGGGTAGGGCGTGCACTGCCGAAAGAAAACGAAGAGGCCGAGGCTGCACATCTCAATCTGCAGGCCGCAGTTGATTCGATTTCAGAAATTCGGATCGGACTGCGCAAGGCGATTGTCGAACCAGAGCAGGATCAGATTTATTGGCTCAACTCCCAGCAGAATGACACGGTCATCACTGTGAATGCTGCGCCGCTCAGAGTTGGCCCAATTCTGGAAGAAGAGCTGTTTGCCCGTGAGCGCTCAGTGGTTCTCACCAGCGGTACTCTGAGCACCGGTGAGGGGTTCGAGCGCCTAAAGGCGGCGGTAGGCCTGAACAGCGGCGTCGAGATCGATCTGGGTTCGCCATTTGACTACAAGGCCGCTGCACTCGTCGCTATTCCACAGGATCTACCCGAGCCAAATCAGCAGGGCTATCCCGCGGCCGTTCATCAGGCAATCCGAGACATTGCCCTGGCCACCCGCGACCGGATGCTGGTGCTGTTCACATCCAACTCAGCGCTTCAGACTGCCCGAGAGGCGCTGAAGGATGATCTTGGTGCTGAAGGAATACAGGTAATCGGCCAGGGGCCAGATGGCACGCCATACCGCATTATGAACCAGCTCAGGGCGAACAAAGAGACTGTCGCTCTCGGTGCCAGCAGCCTATGGGAAGGCGTCGATCTCGATGGCACATCTATCAAGACGATTGTGATCGCACGTCTGCCGTTCCCGGTGCCGTCAGAGCCAGTGTTTGAGGCGCGCTCAGAGCAGTACGACGATAGTTTCAACGAGTACGCAGTGCCTGAAGCGGTGATGCGGTTCCGCCAGGGCTTCGGGCGCCTCATCAGGAAAACAAGTGACCGAGGCGCACTAGTGATTCTCGATAGCCGAGTCGCAAACAAGCGCTACGGCGAACGATTCATCTCAGCGCTGCCTGATTGCCGTATTGAGCGGGGAACGGTGGCTGGACTGGGCGAGAGGGTGAAGAAGTGGCTAGCCTGGTAGTCGGCAACGATTCCTACGCAGTCCCTGACAGCCGCGGAATCGATATCGAATCGACACTGGATGGCGGGCAGGCATTTCGCTGGTACGGATCACCTGAGACGGGATATCGCGGGGTCATCGGTGAGGCTGTCTATCTGATTACCAATGGTGACTCGGGCGTTGAGTTTGAAATCCTTTCAGGCGCGGTTCCAGATGATCCCGTCGCAATGGTGTCCGACTATCTGGGAGCCAGTTCCGACTTCGAAGGCTTCATGGAGCGTTACAAGAGCGACGATGTGATTGGCCCGGCGCTGGTGGCATGGGATGGCCTTCGCGTGCTGCGGCAAGATCCGTGGGAGAACCTGGTTGCGTTCATCACTTCGGCCACATCAAACGTTCCTCGGATCAAGCTAAACGTCGGTTCCATCGCATGTGAACTAGGAGACCAAATTGGAGAGGGCGAGCGCGATTTTCGCTTTCCTTCCCCTGAGATTGTACGAGACGCAGGTGATGAGCGGCTCCGCGAACTTAGACTTGGTTTCCGAGCTCCCTACATAGTGGAAGCTGCCGAACGCGTAGCAGATGGCCGTCTTCCGATCCACGAGTTGCGTGACGCCGGATACTCCGAGGCTCGCGCTGCGCTGATGGCGATCAAGGGCATCGGCGAGAAAGTAGCGGATTGCGTGCTCGCCTTCTCGCTAGATAAGGGAGAGTCGTTCCCGGTGGACCGATGGATCGAGCGTGCATTGGTGCAGTGGTATGGCATGCCTGAGAACAAGAACAAAAGCGCTGCGGCGGACTGGGCGAGAGAACGCTTCGGCACTGATGCCGCCTACGTCAATCAGTACCTGTTCCATCGGCAACGGATGGAAGGCAGAGGGATTACGTCAGCGGCTAAGTAAGCATCGGTAGGCGGCGCTTCACGTGCGCCTCTTCTTCAAAGCGAGACATGATCGTCTTATCGAGTCGACCAACTTTTAGTTCGTCAATGAGTTTGCCGACCAGCGGACCTTGCGGCACGCCCAATTCCAGAAGATCATCGCCGTTTAGTTCAGGCTTTGAGTGCTGATACTCGCTGAGGTATCTAGATAATCGATCGCGTCGCAGGAGTGGAGGAGCAAGTTGTAACTGCGCTTGAAGTGCAACCTCCGGGAATGATGAGAGAAGCTCAACGACTTCACTCGGCTTTAAATCAGCCTGGTCGAGGATTCCCGCTACCCCTTTGAATTTTGGCCCGGCACGGAGAGCGTCAGCCCAGTCGGAACTCAGATCCAATTCTGAACTCAATGCATCGGCCTCACCTTCCGTGAGAGCGGAACCTATGAGCGCGATGTAGTAGGTGTGCAGCTCTTCATCTGAGAGCGAATCAGGCGCGCTCTCAAACTTGCTCAGCGCTTGACTGTTGATTCTCAGCGCAGGGTGAATGCAGGCAAGCAGGCCACGCTCTTCAGCGCGTTTGAGAATGTCGACCGTGGACGCCTCCCCAAAGATCAGTCGCAACTCAGCGAGCCGCCGAAATGGCGAAACGGTCGTCAGGTTTCCAGCAGAGTTGACCATCGACGATAGAGTTGACGGATCAATCTTGAAACCCAGTCGGGACTCATATCGGACGCCTCGAAGCATTCGCGTTGGGTCGTCGGAAAAGCTGCCCGGATGAAGCGATTTAATCTTTTTCAGCACGATGTCTCGCTGCCCGCCGTGCTGGTCCATGAGATCACCCCAGCGCGCTGGGGTCAGGTCCACAGCCATTGCGTTGACTGTGAAATCACGGCGCGCCAGATCATCTTCCAGCGTTCCCGGCTGTACCAAAGGTAGAGCGCCTGGCTCCGCATAGCTTTCGCTGCGGATCATGCTGATATCGATATCTAGTCCTGCAGCTATGATCTTGGCCGTGCCAAACTCAGACCGGTACGTCACTTCTCCGCGAATCTTGACCGCAAGCTCATCGGCAAATGCAGGCCCATTGGCGTCAACGGCAATGTCGTAGTCGTTTGATTGAACACCCAGGAACATATCCCGGACCTGGCCGCCCACCAGGTAGGCGACAGTAGCGCCAGCCGCGTTTTTGCC
This sequence comes from Dehalococcoidia bacterium, assembly GCA_963579925.1. Classification (GTDB taxonomy): domain Bacteria; phylum Chloroflexota; class Dehalococcoidia; order Lucifugimonadales; family Lucifugimonadaceae; genus UBA1151. Next base: position 12,668 of record CAUZJA010000043.1, read on the forward strand.
CGCGGCCAGTGAGCCAGCCTCTCCCAGAATGTGGAGGGCGTTTGGTAATAGAGTCTTGTCGAGGAATGATCCAACGTTTGCCATTGGGTCGATTGTAGCGCCGGACACTACTTCCGCAGGCGGTTCTAATCACAAAACTCGGTAACGAGTAGACTTCACCTGCACGGAAACAGAGTTTTCCCAGCAGCTCAAATGATTGGAGAAGTGGATTGAGCCAGACAAGAGCCGAAATCTGGATGGACTTCACCTGACCGTGGGTCAACCAGACAGCCGTGTGGCTGGACAAAGTTAAAGAGCAAGTCCCGGATCTGGACCTTGTTTGGCGGTCATTCTCCCTGGAGCAGCAGAATTCCAAAGAGGGACCGGAATGGAAGGCGTGGGAACAGGGCGATGACTACGAACCCCGTGGACTTCTGGCCCTTCGATCTGGCGTTGCTTCAAGAGCGTATGGCGCTGACATCAGCTGGAAGTACACTCTGGCGCTGCTCAAGACGCGTCATGATGACAAGGCAGACATTCGCGAGATGAGTATCATTCTGGATGTTGCTGAGTCTGTTGGCATTGATCGTGAAGATTTCGAGTCGAAGATCAATGATCCAGAAATGCTGGCAACGGTTGGCCGAGAGCACGAGCAAGCGGCTGAGCAGGAGATTTTTGGCACACCAACGTATTTGTTTGAAGGCGGCAAGCCCGCTTTCCTGAAGATGTTTGCACCGCCTGATGAGAATGTGATGGAAGCCTGGAATGCAATATCCGTTATTGCGGCCGGGAACATCCAATTCGGAGAACTTAAGAGGCCTCAACCGCCATGGCCAAAGAACGTCTTCGATTAGTTCTATCGAGGCACCGGCTATGAACGGCTGGAATTAGGGACCTGACGATATTGAATGAGGAAGCCCAAATAGCAGGGTTGAGCAAGTTTGCTCAGAAGATCGGGATCAGCTTCAGTGATCCCGATCTTCTGCGTTTGGCGCTCACCCATGCCTCTTATCCAAACGAAAAAGGCAGTAGTCCCCTCGACTCGAACGAACGCCTGGAGTTTTTGGGAGACGCGCTAGTCGGCCTGTACGTGGCGGAGCATCTATTTGAGCAGATGCCAGAAACCCGGGAAGGTGAGTTGACCGTTCGTCGCTCACATGCCGTGCGCGGGGAAGCATTGGCCGTGGCGGCGCGGCGTCTGGGAATTGGCGATTATCTGATCCTTGGCAATGGCGAGCGAAACGCAGGTGGCGGTGATCGCACTTCCAATCTGGCAGGCGCATTTGAGGCGCTTGTAGGTGCAGTTGCACTCGACCCTGGTGGACACGATACGCGGGCATTTGTACTCCGCGTTCTGGCAGATGAGATTTCGGCAGCGATGGAACCCGGCGCAGGCAAAGATCCCAAATCCCTGTTGCAGGAGCATCTTCAGGCCAAAGGCATCGCTCTGCCAGGGTACGAAGTGGTCGAGCAGACCGGTTCAGAGCAGGACAAAGTGTGGCAGATGGAGGTTCTCATTGAGGGCAAATCCGTCGCCACAGGAGAAGGCCGTCGAAAGGTCGATGCTGAACGACAGGCTGCAGATGAGGCACTGAGAATGTTGAGTAGCGGCAATTCATGAATTGCCAACGCACGATAAAGGTAATGGAGTAGTCAACTGTTCAAGTTTTTAAAGCGCGGCGATAAGACTGCCGAAACTGCAGCGAAGTCAGGCAAGTCATTCTCTCGGCTACTGGGTGGGGTTTTTGGTCGTGATTCGCTTGATGATGAATTCTGGGAAGAGTTAGAAGAAGCGCTAATCATCAGCGACGTTGGTATGGAGTCGACCATGGATTTGGTCGGCCGAGTTCGCACGCGGGTTGATGATGAAGGCACGACTGAACCGGAATCCGTCCGAAGCACTCTCCGTGAGGAGATCACGGCCACGTTGAACTCCGCGAACACGTCGAATGACGTCGCTGACGATGCAAAAGTGGTCTACCTGGTGACAGGTGTGAACGGTGCCGGAAAAACCACCAGCATCGCCAAGCTTGCGCATGCTGCGAAGTCAGAAGGCAAGTCAGTCTTGTTGGCCGCTGCCGACACGTTTCGCGCCGGTGCTATTGAGCAGCTTCAGACGTGGGGCGAGCGCCTGGGCATCGACGTGATCGCGCATCAGGCGGGCGGTGATCCCGGTGCCGTTGCGTATGACGCCATCAAAGCAGCCAAATCACGCGATGTGGACGTACTATTTATTGACACTGCTGGCCGTCTTCAAACGTCCCACAATCTCATGGCTGAACTGGAGAAGGTTGGCCGCGTTGTTGACCGAGAAGTCGGAGATTACGAGCAACGTGGGATTCTTGTACTGGACGCGACTACAGGACAGAACGGACTGATTCAGGCCAAGTCATTCGGTGCCTCAGTGCGCTGTGACGGAGTTGTTTTGACCAAACTGGATAGCACTGCCAAAGGCGGCATAGTTCTTGCAATCGCGGGCGATCTGAAGCTGCCGGTCTGGTACATCGGCACTGGCGAGTCGCTTGAAGATATCTCTACCTTTGACCTCGAGGCGTTTGCCCGGACCATTGTTCCCGACGCTGTTGCAGAGGCATAGGCACCGTTGGCCGGTGAGCATCTGATCTCATGATCGAAACAATTCGTTGGCTGATCGTCGCTGAGGTGATTGGACTCGCCGCGTTTCCAATCGCATACGCCGCCTTCCCTGTGTTCAAGGATCGCGGATGGGGACTGGCGAAACCGCTTGGCCTGATCCTGTTTTCGTTCGTTGTGTGGCTCGGAAGCTATGCTCCCGGGATTGAGAGCACCGCGACCACGTACTGGATCGTCACTGCGGTCGCCGCGATATTCGGCTGGCGGTACATGGTGCGCAATCGGGCCAGCATTCTTGGCTATGTCAAACGTGAGTGGCGGGCGATTGCCGTCGCTGAGATCCTGTTCCTGCTCTTCTTCTTCGCGTGGGTGGCTTATCGGGCATACGATCCCAGCATCAGCGGCACTGAGAAGCCCATGGATCTGCTGTTTCTCAATGCCAGCACCAACGCAACAAGCGCTCCACCGCAAGATCCCTGGCTGGCTGGATCATCGGTCGCATACTACTACTTTGGGTACTGGATCCTTGGTGGCATCACGCAGATGGCCAACGTGCCAACTTTCATATCGTTC
>CAUZJA010000044.1:0-15791 GCA_963579925.1 Dehalococcoidia bacterium
ATACGAATTCACACCCCATGAGCACACAAAATAACTACCTGAAATCGGCGACATCCTCGGCAATTCTGTCCTGGACTGACGCTACCGCCATAGCCCCCAGATCATCACCGCTTCGAAGTCTTACGGATACTTCACCTGCCTCTTGCTCTCGGTCGCCAACAACCAGCATGTAAGGCACCTTCTGGAGCTGGGCCTTCCTGATCTTGGCATTCATACGATCGTTTGAGTCATCAACCTGAACGCGAATGCCAGCCTCCGCCAGGGTCTTCGAAACTTCATGACAGAACTCATTGTGTCGGTCGGTGATCGGTACAAGAACCGCTTGAACCGGCGCAATCCAAACCGGGAATGCTCCAGCAATATGCTCAATCCAAACACCCATGAAGCGCTCAATAGAACCCAGCATCGCACGATGAATCATCGCTGGACGCTGGCGGCTTCCATCTTCGTCAACATACTCCAGACCAAACCGGTCCGGCTGGTTAAAGTCCAACTGCACGGTACCCAGTTGCCACTCTCGACCAAGAGCATCCGGAACAAACATATCTATCTTGGGACCGTAGAAGGCACCTTCACCTGACATGTGTTCATAGTCGATACCGAACTCAGAGAGAAGGTTCTCCAGAATCTCTTCCGCTTCATCCCACAGCTCATCTGCCCCAATGCGTTTTTCCGGGCGGAGAGACAAAGCAAATCTAACCTGATCAAATCCAAAGACTTTGTAGGCCTTGACCAACATGTCGATGAAGCCTTTGACCTCAGCCCCAATCTGGTCCCGAGTACAGAAAATATGTGCGTCATCCTGCGTGAAGGCGCGCGTCCTCGTCAGTCCATGCGTTGCGCCAGACAACTCGTATCGGTGGAGTCGGCTAAAGTCGGCCCATCGCAGCGGTAGGTCACGGTACGACCGCAGGTCTGATCGATACACCATCATGGCGGGCGGGCAGTTCATGGGCTTTACGCCGTACTCACGCTCATCCACTTCCATGGTGAACATGTTCTCGTGATACGCCTCGTAGTGACCAGAGGTCTTCCACAGCTCCGTGTTGTAAATCTGCGGTGTCATAACTTCCTGGTATCCGTACGTCTGGTACAGGTCCTTTACGAAGTTCACGAGGCCGTTGAAGACGTGCGTGCCTTTGGGCAGATAGAACGGGCTTGCGGGAGAAAGCGGGTCAAAGAAGAAAAGACCAAGTTGTTGCCCCAGCTTGCGATGATCCCGTCGTTCGGCTTCGGCAAGTCGATCAATGTAGCCCTGCTGAGCCTCTTTCGACTCCCACGCCGTGCCGTAGATGCGTTGCAGCATCGGATTCTTCTCATCACCACGCCAGTAAGCGCCTGAAGTGGTCAGCAACTTTACCGCTTTGATCTGGCCGGTGGACTCCACGTGACCACCGCGGCAGAGATCTTCAAAATCGCCGTGTGCGCAGAAAGTTACTTTCTCGTCTTCAGGGATACCTGAGAGTATCTCCAGCTTAAACGCATTGTCCTTGACGATCACCTCCGCTTCCGCGCGGGTAACCTCCCGCTCGACAAACGGATGATTGCGGCCGATCGACTTGCGCATCTGGCGCTCGATCTTCTTCAGATCATCAGGGGTGAATGGAGTGTCTACTGCAAAGTCGTAGTAGAAGCCATTTTCGGTTGGTGGGCCAATGGTGAGCTTCGCTTCCGGGAACATTCCCAGCACTACTTCTGCCAGCACGTGGGCAGCAGAGTGACGCATTTTGCTTCGGTGTTCAACAAGTTCCGCGCTGGCGGCTTCGTTCGTCATGATGATCCTTTGTAAGAACAAACCGACGTGGAGTGTCGGCCAGTGAGTACGATGAAAGCTGCGTGCCGCCAGCGATGAGCTGGTGGTCGAGTTTTAGGCGCGTCCTGCTTTGCAGACGTAATCAGGGACGCGCCCTGACTGTTGTTGAACCAGTCCCAGTGCAACTTGTAGTGCAACCAGAGGGGATTCCGCTCCGGCCTGACCGATCTATGTGCGTTCTTGTAATCACTTATATAACCAGTGGATTGCCAAAGGATTGCCAAAAGATTAGTGGTGGGCGATGGAGGACTCGAACCTCCGACCTCAGCGATGTCAACGCTGCGCTCTAACCAACTGAGCTAACCGCCCAATCCTCTACCAAATCTCTACCAAAACTCAAAAAGTCCCATAACGACTCAGGGGTCTCACGATTGTACCGCGAGACCCCTGTCAAAGTCGTTATTAGTCGCCAGCCGGTTCAGGCCCGACTTCTGTCTTTTCTCGCTGCTCTGGTTCTGATCCAGCGTCATCGCCAAGATCATTTAGAACCGTAGCAGCGTCACCGGAAGTCGAAGCCCGCAGCGAATCTGCTGCTGCAGCGGCTTCCTGATCCTCTTCGGAATCACCCTTCTTTTTGGCAGGCGTTCCAAACGACTGCGCAGCCTTGGCTGCATCATCGCCAGCGCTTGCACCATCACCGGTAAGCGCAGATCGGTCCAGTGTCCCGAACCCTGACGCACCTTGACCGGAGAAGTCAGCCTCAGTAGCTCCAAACGCTCGCAGCGCTTCCTCGAATGTCGGAGGAGCGTCGGTCGTACCGGAAAGCGTACCGCTGACCCGTGGGCCAAGCTGATCCAGACCAAGCTTCGCTCTGCCGGCCTCTGAACGGTCCATCCGAGCCGGGATCAACCGGCCAATGATGACGTTCTCCTTGAGACCAAGAAGGTGGTCAACTGAACCGCTGATAGCGGCCTCTGTGAGCACCCTTGCAGTCTCCTGGAATGAGGCAGCAGCCAGGAAGCTGTCTGTGTTCAACGATGCCCTTGTGACACCCAGCAGTACCGGGCTGGCCGTCGCCGGCTCGCCACCCTCTGACAGAATCTGGGCATTGCGTCGCTCGTACTCAAGTCGATCAATCAACTCGCCTGGAAGCAGGTCTGTGTCACCGGGAACGTCCACTCGGACCTTCTTCAGCATCTGTCGAATGATCACTTCAATGTGCTTGTCGTGAATTGGTACACCCTGTGATTTGTAGACGGCCTGTACTTCAGAAATAATGTACTGCTGTGCAGACTCGTGTCCTTCAATCCTCAGAATGTCCTGTGGTCCCTTTGGTCCAGCCGTCAGCGCCTGACCAGCGGCAACTGTCTCACCTGTGGCAACTGTGATGGCCGATGCCGCGGGAATCTTGTAGACCCGCTCATCTCGCTCATCCCATTTCACAGAAAGTCCAGTCTTGGTCACCTTTACAGTGCCCGCTGCTGTGGCAAGAATCTCATCATCAATCGCCAGTGCTGATTCGTCCAGCTTTGCGGCGCCACGAGTCTTCTTCTTGCCCAGAATTGGGGATCCCACATCAATCCAGTCGCCAGTCTTTGCCAGCGGCTTGTGTGTTGACGGAACGTCGTAGTCCTCACGGAACTGCTGAACGTCAGAGACTTTGACCTCTCGACCTTCCTCAGTGGAGACCACTTCAACTTGGCCGTCAATCTCAGTAATCATGGCCACACCACGTGGGTTCCGAGCCTCGAAAAGCTCCTCAACCCTTGGCAGACCACTTGTAATGTCAAGTCCAGCAATACCTCCCGTGTGGAAGGTACGCATCGTGAGCTGTGTTCCAGGCTCACCAATACTCTGGGCAGCAATGATTCCTGCCGCTTCGCCCAAGAACGCGATCTCACCAGTAGCCAGCGACGCGCCGTAGCACATCTGGCACAGACCACGGGATGCCTCACAGCTCAATGGTGAGCGCACGTAGACCTCGGTAAGACCGGAGTCAACGATGGCCTTGGCTGAAACGGCCTGAAGCAGGTCACCCTCAGTGGCCAGAATTTCGCCCGTTTCGGGATGAATTACCGGGGCGGCGGGGTACCGTGCAATCAGTCTGTCCTGCAGGCTTGCTTCAATTGCTGTATCAATGGCTTCTTTGACCCAGATACCGTTGCGAGTACCGCAGTCCTCGAACAGGACAATAACGTCCTGTGCAACGTCTGCGAGACGACGCGTCAGGTAACCAGAGTCAGCCGTTCTCAGGGCCGTGTCAGCAAGTCCTTTACGACCACCGTGTGTGGAGATGAAGTACTCAAGGACTGAGAGACCCTCGCGGAAACTCGACCGAATTGGAAGGTCAATAATCCTTCCTTTCGGGTCAGACATCAGTCCACGCATACCAGCCATCTGCTTGATCTGCGCGATGTTACCTTTAGCCCCAGATGATGCCATCGTGTAGATGCCACCGTAGTTGGGAAGGGCGTTCTTCACAGCTTCCGTAATTTCATCGTTGACCTTGGTCCAGGTCTCAACGGCCGCACGATACCGCTCGTCCTCAGTAATCATTCCCTGGAAGTACTGCTCCTCCAGCTTGAAGATTGCGTTGTCTGCCTTTCGGAGGAGAGACTCCTTTTCGGGCGGGACGATGATGTCGCTGATCGCGATGGTAATTCCAGACTGCGTTGCGTAGCGGAATCCCAGTCCCTTGAGTGCATCAAGGAAATCAGCCGTACGCTCATTGCCCAGAGTTTCGTATGCAATTGAAACGAGCTCTTTTACCTTGTCTCGATCGACAATCTCGTTGATGTAACCCATCTCAGTTGGGACGGCCTCATTGAATATGATTCGTCCCACAGTTGTGGTAATCCAGTCGCCACCGCGTTCCATGTCCTTGACATCAACTTTGACTCGCATGCCAATCTGACCAAAGTCAAAGGCTAAGCGGGCGTCATCAAAGCTTGAATACCGCTTGCGAGGAGCCTCTTCTTCGGCCTCAGTCTCGATCTCGGATTCGTCAGTTACAGGCTCAGGATCGGCGACTGGTTCAACTGACTCGCCTTGAACAGTGGTCAGGTAGAAGTTGCCAAGCACCATGTCCAGCGTAGGCGACACGATTGGGTCACCAGACGCCGGTGAAAGCATGTTTAAAGTACTCAGCATCAACCGCTGAGCCTCAAGCACTGCCTCACGAGACAGTGGCACGTGAACCGCCATCTGGTCACCGTCAAAGTCCGCGTTGAAAGCCGTGCAAACAAGGGGATGAATCCGGATAGCGGAGCCCTCAACTAGTACAGGCTGGAAAGCCTGAATACCAAGGCGGTGAAGCGTTGGCGCTCGGTTGAGAAGCACAGGTCGGTTCTTGATCACTTCTTCAAGAATGTCCCAGACCTCCGGTCGGGATCGCTCAGCCATTCGCTTGGCGCTCTTGATATTGTGTGCAAAACCTTTGACCACAAGCGCATTCATAACGAACGGCTTGAACAACTCTAGTGCCATCTTCTTGGGCAGACCGCACTCGTGCATCCTTAGCTCAGGACCAACGATGATCACTGAACGGCCGGAGTAGTCGACACGCTTACCAAGCAGGTTCTGGCGGAACCGTCCCTGCTTACCTCGCAAGAGGTCAGTCAGTGACTTGAGCTTGTGATTGTGGCTACCTGAGATAGCGCGTCCTCGCCGACCGTTGTCGATCAGCGCGTCTACCGCTTCCTGAAGCATCCGTTTTTCGTTTCGGACAATAATCTCCGGTGCCTGCAGGTCAAGAAGCCTGCGGAGTCGGTTATTCCGGTTGATCACTCTTCGGTACAGGTCGTTCAAGTCGGAAGTAGCGAATCGGCCACCATCCAACTGAACCATTGGTCGAAGCTCGGGCGGAAGCACTGGTAGCATGGTCAAGACCATCCACTCTGGCTTGTTACCACTCTTCACGAATGACTCCAGCACACGCAGGCGCTTAATGGCCTTCTTGCGGCGTTGGCCTGATGTGGAACGCACTTCTTCCTGAAGTTCACGACGGTCAGCGACAAGGTCGCGTAATTTCAGAACATCAAGGATGGATTCCGCACCCATACCTGCGTTGAAAACTTCGCCGTATCGGTCACGAAGCTCGCGATAGCGCGCCTCGGTCAGAAGATCGAGAACTGCGATGCTCTCAAGCTCTTCGATACGAGCCTGGATATCAGTTTCCAGTTCGGACTTCTGGTTTTCGTACTTCTCTTCAGTGCTACGAATTGAGATTGTGAGGGCGTCTTCAGGCTCAGCTTTCTCTTCGCGTTCAGCTTCGGCACCATCGGCAGCCTCAGGAACGTCCTCTTCAGAGGCCTTCGTCTCCTCAGATTCATCTTCCTCTGGTGGAGCAACGTCTTCGAGGGCAATATCACCGCTCTTCAGAGCTTCAACTTCCTTAAGTGACTCACCATAGAGCCTCTCAAGTTCAATCTCCATGTAGCTGTCGAGGCTCTCCATCGCACGCTTGCGAGCTTCCTCGTCAACAGATATCACGATGTACTGAGCGAAGTAGAGAACTCGCTCAAGGTTTCGAGGTGACAGGTCCAGCAGAAGACCAAGTCGGGACGGCGTGCCCTTTGAGAACCAGATGTGGGCAACGGGAGCAGCCAGTTTGATGTGACCCATGCGCTCACGGCGAACCTTTGCGCGTGCAATTTCCACGCCACATCGGTCGCACACAACACCCTTATAGCGGATCTTCTTGTACTTACCGCAATAGCACTCCCAGTCCTTGGTTGGACCGAAAATGCGTTCGCAGAACAGTCCGTCCTTCTCAGGGCGGAGGGTTCTGTAGTTAATCGTCTCCGGCTTGGTTACTTCACCATATGACCACGCCCGCACCTGTTCAGGAGATGCAAGTGAGATTCTGATTGCGTTGAAGTCTGTGCCAGTATCTGTCATTCGTACTCAGTCCTTTTCGCGCTAGTTAGCACGACAAGTTACCGCTAGTTACCCAGTCCGCGTGATCTGGGAGCAGCGCTCCCAGATCTCTCTATTTGATTAGTCTTCGGTCTCATCATCGGGATTTGTGTCATCCCCAATGCCGTCTTCAGCCTCACTGTCATCAGGGGCCTCAACGGAAGACTCTTCTGACTTGGTGTCCGTCTCCACGATGTCATCAGACATCAGGATGTCGCCATCACTGTCATCGTCTCCAAGGTCAAGGTCCGGCATGCCTTCGCCAAGCGCCATCTCAGACCAGATTGAGCTATCAATCTCGCCAACCGATGGCGCTGGGGCTGACTTATCGCCTTCTTTGATTTCATACTTGTTGGTTGCCTCATTGAGCAGCTCAACAGAAAGTCCAAGACCCTGAAGTTCCTTAAGAAGAACGTGGAACGACTCCGGAACACCCGGCTGAATCACGTCTTCACCCTTGACTGAAGCCTCGTAAGTCTTCACTCGTCCAATCACGTCGTCTGACTTGACCGTCAGCATCTCTTGCAAGTTGTAGGCGGCGGAGTAGGCCTCAAGCGCCCACACTTCCATCTCACCAAACCTCTGGCCACCAAACTGTGCCTTACCGCCCAGTGGTTGCTGGGTGATGAGGGAGTACGGACCAGTTGATCGTGCGTGGATCTTGTCTTCAACAAGGTGAATGAGTTTGAGCATGTACACCTGACCAACGGCAATCGGCTGGTCGAATGCTTCGCCAGTTCTGCCGTCGTACAGCGTCTGCTTACCAAGAATTGGAGCGACACGGTGGTCTTCTCTGTCCAGCTGGAGAGCCCTCTGGTACAGATCTGCCACTTTCACGCCATCAACGTCTTCACCAATCTCTTCTTCAAGCCAGATTCGGAGTCCAGCTTCTCTAGCCTGACCAATCTTGGAGTCATCAAAGATGTCTTTGTACTTGTAGTTGCGTTCCTTGAGCCACGCCTCAACGATATCTTCGTCATAGCCGGTGTTATCAAGCTCTCGGCGATCAATCGCCTCCGCCTTATCAACCATCCATGCCCGTGCAAGAGCGTCTTCAATAACGGCGTGCGTTGCACCATCAAAAACAGGTGTACGCGCCCGGAAACCAAGTTTTCGAGCTGCCCACCCTAGGTGAACCTCAAGCACCTGCCCAAGGTTCATTCGAGAAGGCACACCAATGGGGTTCAAGATGATGTCCAGCGGCGTGCCATCTTCCATGTATGGCATGTCCTCGGCAGGGAGAATCTTCGCGATGACTCCCTTGTTGCCGTGACGACCAGCCATCTTGTCGCCTTCCATGATCTTTCGAGTCTGAGCAATCCAGACACGAACCATGCGAATCACGCCAGGCTGGAGGTTGTCGCCGTTCTCTTTGCTGAGAATCTTGACGTCAATCACCTTGCCGTACTCACCGTGCGGAACCCTCAGAGAGGTGTCCTTCACGTCGCGAGCCTTCTCTCCGAAGATCGCTCGAAGCAGCTTCTCTTCAGCCGTTAGCTCGGTCTCACCCTTGGGAGTGATCTTTCCGACAAGAATGTCACCGGGGCCAACGTAGGCGCCGATGCGAATGATTCCTTCTTCGTCGAGATCACGCAGGCTTTCTTCAGCCGTGTTCGGGATGTCCCGGGTGATCTCTTCTGGGCCAAGCTTCGTCTCACGAGCCTCAGCCTCATGCTTATCAATGTGAATGGAGGTGTACTTGTCAGCCTTGACAAGGTTCTCACTCAGAATGATCGCGTCTTCGTAGTTGTAGCCTTCCCAACTCATAAAGCCGACAAGGATGTTCTGACCAAGAGCCAGCTCGCCGCCCTCAGTTGAAGAGCTGTCAGCCAACGCATCACCAATAGCTATCCGCTGCCCCTTGTCCACGATAGGACGCTGAGACACGCAGGTGCCCTGGTTTGAGCGGCGGAACTTGGTGATCGGGTACTCAATCTTTTCGCCATCGTCCGTTCGGATGATGATCATATCGCCCGTAACGGACGTTATGATTCCATCGTGCTCAGCAACCAGAACCTGGCGGCTATCTTTTGCCACACGCTCTTCCATACCGGTACCCACAATGGGCGCATCCGGTCGGAGCAGAGGCACAGCCTGACGTTGCATGTTTGAGCCCATCAGAGCTCGGTTTGCATCATCATGCTCAAGGAACGGGATCAGAGCTGTCGAAACACTCACAATCTGCATTGGTGACACGTCAAGGTACTCAACGTTGTCAGCAGTCTCGTGCTGGAACGCTTCACCCAGTCGAACTTCAACACGGTCTCCGGAAATCTGGTTCCGAGAGTCCAGCGAAGTGTTCGCCTGACCAATGATGTGCTTCTCTTCCTCGTCAGCGGGCATGTACTCAATATCATCGGGATTCATCGACACATACGGACGAACCTTGAGCGTCTGCTCCTTGAGTCCGGCCATCTGCTCGACAACCGCCTTGGTAAGCGCCTTGCCGCCTTCCATGAGGACCTTGCCGCCACCGTCCTTTGCATCTTCAATCACGTGGTGGCCAATGAGGATTGGGCTGTGGCTGGAGATCTCGCGCAGGACAGGCCTGTATGGAGTCTCAATGAAACCGTAGGCGTTCAGCCGCGCATAAGTCGCCAGCGAACCAAGAAGGCCAATGTTCGGACCTTCAGGAGTCTCAATAGGACAGATGCGGCCGTAGTGAGAGGTGTGAACGTCACGGACATCGAATCCGGCTCGGTCACGGGATAGACCACCCGGTCCCAGCGCTGAGAGACGACGCTTGTGCGTCAACTCTGCGAGTGGGTTGGTCTGGTCCATGAACTGAGATAGCTGTGAACCACCAAAGAACTCACGCACCGCTGCCACAACAGGCCTGATGTTGATCAGGGCGGCTGGAGTAGTAGTGTCCGGGTCCATCTGCGTGGTCATGCGCTCCTTGACGACTCGCTCCATACGGAGGAGGCCAACTCGCAACTGGTTCTGAATCAGCTCACCAACTGCACGCACACGACGGTTACCCAGATGGTCAATATCATCAACCTTGGAGCGGCCGTTGTTGATGTCGATCATCTTCTTGATCAGATCAACAATGTCGCCCTTGGTCAGCGTGCGGACATCCTCGTTTCGATCAAGGTTGCGGTTGAGCTTGTAACGCCCCACCCGACCCAGGTCGTACTTGCGAGGATTAAAGAACAGGTTGTGCAGAAGGTTCCGAGCGTTATCAACGCTTGGCGGCTCACCCGGGCGCAATCTGCGGTAGAACTCAACCAGCGCCTCGTCCTCTGTCGTAATCGCAGAGTCACGGGCAATCGTCGTCGCCATGATCTGGTGATCAGGGTTGGTGTCTGAGTCCTTGAAGAGTTCGATCAACTCGTCGTCGCTCGTGTAGCCCAGTGCTCGCAACAGTGTGGAGACAGGCGTCCGACGCTTGCGGTCAACCTTGACGTAAAGGATGTCACGGTTAGAGGTCTCAAGCTCCACCCATGCACCCCGATACGGAATCAACTTTGCAGCGCAAAGCGTTCGACCTGTGGCCGGGTCCTTGGAAGCGGTGAAATATGCACCAGGTGAGCGAACAAGCTGCGATACAACCACGCGCTCTGCACCGTTGATGATGAAAGTCCCGTTACGGGTCATCATCGGCACATCGCCCATGAACAGTCGCTGCTGCTTCAGTTCACCCGTTGCCTTGATGGTGAGCTGAACAGTTACATAAAGGGAAGCTGAGTAAGTTGTCTCCTTAAGACGACACTCTCGCTCAGTCTGCTTTGGCTCCTCCCATGCGTGGTCTAGGAAGCTCAGTTCAAAACGACCACCAGAGAAGTCCTCGATAGGTGAAATCTCTTCAAACAGATCTTTGAGCCCATCACCCTTGAGCCATTCAAATGAATTGAGCTGAATCTGAATCAGATTCGGCACTTCCATGACACTCTCAATGCGGTTGAAGTACTTGTTATTGACCTGAGAAGACCGATTACGTGAGGCGATTACCATGCGTCACAAAACTCCTAGGCAGGGGAAACCTGCAGAACGTGAAAAAAACACAACAAACACACCTCTTGCAAGGTGAGTTGAGTGTGAATTCAGAGGGCTACGGTGTGGGAGATACTGTGGGCCCGTTTGCGATAGACATACTTTAACGAATAGCTATTCTAGAACTTCCCCAAAGATTATGTCAACGAACCCTTGTTCAAAACAGGATTATCCGCTAGGCCCGTACGTGCTCACTCCACTTTTCCGCGAGCCGTATCGGATGGTTCGATAGCACGACGTCAGAGCCGCTGATCATCGACGCGTATGCCTGATCGACTATGTTCATCACGTTGAGTCCCGACGCTATTATCCGTTTGCCGCCAGCGTGCATTTGCTCCACCTGGGTGAGGCTCGGCGCGAACCTGACGTACAGCCAGTTTGAGTGTTCATCAGCCAGCGCCTGCTCAATCTCGCTCGGGTCGTTGACCGCTACCGACACCGGAAATTCCGGATTAACTTTACGATAACGCTGCCTGGCTTCAGGGACATCGATGGTCATCACTGCCGCACCGATCACAGTAGTGCGTTCTATTAAAGAGTGACGCTGCAGCAATTCATTGATCGACTCCGCCATACCCGGCTCATCAACCTTCGCCTCCAGCACAAGCGTCGTGGACGCCCGCCCATGCTTCGCCGCCAGGGCAAACGTCTCGTCCAGCGTGAGAATGCGTTCGCCCGCAAACGCCGGCCCGCGCCAGGACCCGGCGTCCAACTGCTTGAGAGCGCTCAAGTCATGGTCAGCCACCGCCCCCGTGCCATCCGTCGTCCGATCCAGCACGAAATCATGAATGACCACCAACTCGCCGTCGCTGGACAACTGCACATCAAACTCGATGCCCATACCCAGTTCCCATGCGGCAATGAATGCGGGCTCCGTGTTCTCCGGCGCGAACTCATCCAACCCACGATGCCCTGCGATTACTGGCCCCATATATCCTCGATCACTTTCTAGCTGAACATTCCAATGAACTTTTCGATCAGGCCGGGATCAAACTCCCGGTAAGCATGCCTTCTGTTTGGAGCCTCACCGCCGCTCATTCAAGCGTCGCGACGATCTTCCCACGCACGTGCCGCTGCTCAATCTCCGCGAGCGACCCAGGAATCTCATCGAATCCCACAACGCGCTCCACCATCGCGTCAACCGTTCCGTCAGCAATCATCGCAATCATCTCGTCCGCCATACGCGCAAGATCGACCTGCGCATCGCGGTTGTTCGAGTGATGTGCCGCTCCAAGAGAAATCTTGTGTAGAGAGATCGACTTATCGAATATCTCCTCGCCCATGTCTGGCAATCCGGCGATCAAAGAAATCGCACCGCTAAACGCAAGCGCCGCAATCCCCTGGTTGGCTGACTCCGCGTCAACCGCAGCCTGCACGGCGTCGAGCCCCCGGCTGTCAGTGATATCCATGATCCGCGCCACAACATCTTCGCTGTTGTAGTCGATCACATGCGCTGCTCCAAGCCCCTTCACATGATCAAAACTTCCGGGCGATGCAGTAGTGATCACCGTCGCGCCAATATTGGCGCACAACTGCACGCCGTAGCCGCCAACGCCGCCTGCGCCACCCTGCACCCACACCGTCTGGCCCGCCTGCACCTTCAGCTTCCGCACAATGCCCTGATACGCCGTAAGGCCTGCGCACGGAATCGCCGCAGCATCCACATACGAAACGCTATCTGGGATCCTAGCCGTCGTATGAGCCGTCGTTATCGCATACTCAGCGAAGCCGCCCGGCCTCTTAAGATCACCGTGGTAAAACACGCTCTCGCCCACTGACCACTCATCGGCGCCCTGCCCTACGGCATCCACAGTCCCGGCAACGTCCAATCCAAGCAGATGCGGATAACTCCAGGCATCGTTGCCACGCCCAGCCTGCTTGTAATCGACAGGGTTCAGGCCAAGCGCCTCAACCTTGACCCGAATCTCCCCACTGCCCGGCTCAGGGACAGATATTTCACCGGCCCTCAGTGACGTAATCGCACCCGGCTGATCCAGAAGTAGTGCTTTCAATTTTCAATTCCTCTTTAATTGCGGTTATCAGGCCGGAATCACCGGCAAGATCAGCCGTGACGGATGGTCTGCATCGTGGAAAACCGACTGCTGAGCGACCCGCAATTCTGAGTCCGTCCAGAACGGCTTGCCGTTATTGTGGTTGCGGTCGAAGTTCGGGAAGTCAGAGCTGGACACGTACAGTCGAATGCGCTGCCCCTTCTTAAAGAGGATGCCCGTCGGGTTAAGCTTGATTGAATACTCATACAGCTCGCCCGGCTCAAGAAGCTCTGGCTTGTCGTATCCCTTTCGGAACTCAGCACGCATGATGCCGTACGTCAGGTTAACCGCTAGACCATCTTCGTAGACCACCGCCACCTTGGCGGTCCAGTCCGTGTCCGGACCGTCAGTCCTCGCCCACAGCTTCAGCTGCACCGGCCCAGTGACTTCGATGTCTTCCTTAAGGGGGGGCGTCTGATAGACGAGAATATCCTTGCGATGATCGTGCGGCGACTGATCAACCGGTGCAGCCTGCGAGTCCGACCGCATCAAGCTCATCACGGGGTCGCGCGGATCGAACTTGTACTCATCGATTGGCTCGTCGGACGGCGCGGCAGTAGATAGCGAACCATCGCCCATAACCGTGTTCGCTTCGCCGCCGCTGTGCAGGAAAAATTCCGTGTACTCCGTCCGGGCCAGTGGCCACTCCTGCTCACCCCGCCACTTGTCCGCTCCAAGCACGAATATCTGTATCGGGTCCTCGCTGCTGAAGTGGTTACTCGCGCCTTTGAAATGGAAGTCGTACCAGTCTGCAATCAAATCTGGATAAGTCGCGTTGGCATCCGGGCCATGGTCTACCGGGCCAATCTTCTGCTCAAACTGCGTGGCATCGTGCCCCCACGGCCCAATGATCATCCGATGCTGCGACTTCAACTCATCCGGAGCGTTATCGACTACACCCTGATGGTTGTCGACAGTGCCAATTAGCCGGTCCCACCAGCCAGTAATATGGTAAATCGGCTGCGTGACTCTGGGGTGAAATTCACCGAAACGCGAATGCTCGATATTCTGCTCCGGGTAGTACGCCTGCAACTGGTCATTCAGCGTAGAGAACACCTCGCCTGGAATCGTCGATAGCGGCAGCCACCAGATGTACTTCCCACGCTCAACTTCGTCCCACCGTTGTATTGCCACAGCGGGCGCGTGCGGGCCGGTTGGGTCCTCTGCTTTTCGCCGCATGTCCGCAGCCATCATGTACGTCCACTCAAGCCGTCGACCGGTCTCAAACACACCGAAGTTCAGGTCCATAGCGTCTTTGAAGATGCCGCTAATCAGCGCCGCCTTCAGCGATGGCGGCTGCGAGCCAATCAAATGCCACGCCAACCAGGAAGCGTTCGAGTGACCAAACGTCCCCACCGCGCCATCGCACCACGGCAACTCCGCCACCCACTCACAAGAATCGTAGCCATCCGACTCATCGCTGTTCTCAGTCCGGTCACGGAACATCCAGATGTAATCACCATCGCTGGCGTACCGACCACGCTGGTCCTGCACAACCGCCATGTAACCACGTGATGCCAGTTCCCTTGCCAACTCAACATAGCGTGGAGTCAGCTTCTGATACGGCGTCCGACAAAGCAGTGCCGGATACTTGCCACCGCCCTCAGGTCGATAAACGTCGGCCCGCAAAATCGTGCCATCTCGCATGACTGCCTCGGCATTGGATTCAACAATAACTTTGTGATGTGGCAAGGTCGGGATATTTCCTCTCATTAAGTAGCAGCGAACGGAGTTTAGCCGCCTCACGGCACATCGCCAACTCGTGGCCGACTCGTAGGAGGTAGACAGATCGCTGTATGATCTTGGTCAATCGACGATATTGAGATTGATTCACGGTGAAGTAATTATGGTTTCCAACGTCCAGCCATCTGCAGTAGACGCTGAAGATCTGCGTTCACAGATTCAGGAAAAGTACGCCGAAGTGGCGGACAGCCCAGAAAAAGGCTTCCACTTCCACACCGGCACACTTCTGGCGAAGAAGCTCGGCTACCCCGATGCGGCCGTGGCACCGCTGCCCGCCAGCGCGGTTGACTCATTCGCCGGCACCGGCAATCCGTTCCAATTTGGCGACCTCAATCCCGGCGAGAACGTAATCGACGTCGGCTCCGGTGCAGGATTCGACTCACTCCAGGCCGCCCGACACGTTGGCGAATCTGGGCACGTCGTCGGCGTGGACATGACTGACTCCATGCTCCGAGTGGCCACTGAAGGAGGCGTCACCGTTGGGCTAACCAACGTGGAGTTCAAGAAGGGTCTGCCGAAGAAATTCCAGTCAAAGATGGCTGGGCTGACGTAGTCATCAGCAACAGCGTAATCAACCTAACCCCGGATAAGACCACTGTGCTGAACGAGGTATCTCGCGTGCTCAAGCCCGGTGGACGGGTTCAGATCGGTGATATCGCGGTTGAGATCGAAGTACCCCAATCGGCCAAAGACGACCTCGAACTCTGGTCTGGCTGAATCGCCGGTGCTCTGCAGGATGCAGAGTGGGAATGGGTACTGACCAACGCAGGCTTCGTGAACATTGAAGGGGGTATGAGAATCGACGTATTCTCAGGCTCGGCACACGAGTCATCCGCCGCCAACTTCCTCACAAAAGGCGTCTCCTTCAAAGCCATCAAAAGCTAAGGACAGCCACACCAAATCAACCAGTCCAGCGCCCGCGCTCAGTGTCCGTACGACAGGTACCGCTCTTACGCGCAGTGAAAGCCATCCTAATGATCTAAGCGCAATTATGCAGTTTGGGATGACGTTAGAGAGGGCGGTGATAGTGCGGTAAGCGGCGCGTGATCACCTAATTCCGCTTACTATGCGCGCACTATGCCCTCTGAGTGCCGGTGGCATAAGTTGAGCGCTAGATGCCCGTCGGAAGATATTGAAGTCATTGATGCTACTGACGGGAGAGGTTATTTTTCTTTGACCTGCCCCCCATAAACCGATCCAACTCTAGAGTTAGAGTTTCGGGGGTGACCTTGACCCCGTTTCCGCGCCACCTGAAGGGTTATTTTCCGGGCTTCATCCAGCTGCTGTGGCTCCTGCTTGTTGGGCCATCGCGAACCGGGTCGGATCCATCT
>CAUZJA010000045.1:0-14886 GCA_963579925.1 Dehalococcoidia bacterium
AAGCAGATTTATAAAGATCGAATCCGGGCGAAATACCGCAGGGGCCGGGGGATTGGCACCGCTCCCATGTACGTTGAGATGATCTATACCGAGCCATGGACGCATCTTCAAGCCTGGGTGGGGATCAACTTTCTTGTGCGCCTCGGTGTGCTGTTCTTCGCTCGCACTGAGTGGGAACCCCGCTCAGGCGGCTGGCGGCTCAAGCGCAGCAGGCGGATTGCACGTGAACGGATCAATCCGCTCTTTGAGTCATTTGAAGTTGGTGTCATTGAGTGACGCAGAGCACGTAGAGATGGTTCGTGCCGGGAAAGAGAGCATTGCAGCGTGGCGCTCCGAAAATTTTCCGATGACGATTGATCTCTCCAACGCTGACTTTAGTGGCGCTAGCCTGGTCGGCGTAAATCTCAATGGCGCAAACCTGTCGGGAGTGAACTTCGCTGGTGCTGACCTGAGGGAAGCCGATCTTTCCAACTCCAAGATCAGTCGGGCCAACGTATCCGGAGCGAATCT
The DNA here is from genome assembly GCA_963579925.1 of Dehalococcoidia bacterium. Taxonomy (GTDB): domain Bacteria; phylum Chloroflexota; class Dehalococcoidia; order Lucifugimonadales; family Lucifugimonadaceae; genus UBA1151. The sequence goes on from CAUZJA010000045.1 coordinate 511, forward strand.
CCAACATGCAGCGTTGTTTCGCACAACTGCCACGGACTCCGACTTCAGAAACGCCGACTTCAGAGGCGCAAATCTTTACCGAACAAATTTTCGACGTTCGCAAATCGACGGTGCCAACTTCATCGGCGCTGTAAAGTTGAAAACGGTTTGGCCGCAGGTTCCCACATCTCCTAGCCCATCAATGACCAACTCATCAAGAAAAGATCCGCAATGAGCGATACCGCCGCAGCTCCAGTCAAGTTCACCGTCTGGTACGACTATATCTGACCGTGGTGCTACATCGGGCTTGGACAGCTCGACGAACTGGCTAAAGAGGCTGACATTGTGGTGGAGCGCAAGGCCTACTTTCTGCACCCTGAGATTCCGCCTGAAGGCAGACCCAGAGAGCTTAGAGACGGTGAGTCAGCCGACGATACAAGCCTGTCTGAGCCGCTCAAATCGCTTGCTGAGGACTGTGGTCTCATCATGCGCAGAGCGAAAAAGACGCCGTTTACGCGTACCGCACAGGCGGCAACTGAGTACGCGAAGCAGTTCGACGTCGACGAGGCGTTCTATCGCGCCGCATACCGCGAGTTCTGGGACAACGGTGCCGATCTGGGTGACTACGATGTACTGGAGAGCTTGTCTCTTGAAGTAGGTCTGGACTGGTCCGACCTCAAGCCGCGACTCGAGGCTGGTGAGTTTGATCTGGAAATCCAGAATCAGCACGACGAGGCTATGAAAGTGGGAATCTGGGGCGTCCCGGGATTCGTCGTGGACGATGGTTTCTACTTCACCGGTGCACAGCCAATTGAGATGTTCAGACTGGCCGTGAAACGGGCGTTGGACGCACGCAAATCAGGAACGGCGGAAGGCTTCGGCGGGATCGTTATCGGCGAGGGGTAAGCCACCCGTTGCTGACCAGATCACTGTGCTTTGTAAATGCTTCCACCCAAGCTGGCCGGAAGCCGGCGGATAGCGCTGTGCGCATGGATGCAACGTTGGAGGCGGTGGTTCCGTAGTAGGGGACTGCATCGTTGCTCAGCGCTTCCAGGCCCAGAGCTGCTGTCATCATGGCTCCGAGGCCAAGCCCGCGGTCCCTGGCATCCACGTCGATTCCGATCTGCCAGAGTTGCTCCGAATCCATTGTGAGCGTTGCAACCCCGGCGACTCGATCACCTTGCCATGTGAGGGCGATCGCAGTGAGTGGCCTGAGTTCTCCTGTTCGTCGGCCGATCGCGTGTGACCAGTGTTCGGTATCCAAATCATTCGCGATTGAAGGATCACATATCTCACTCCGGTAACCGGTCGGTGGTGGGCGAGACTTAACCGCATCCGGTATGCCTACGAATCGTGGGAACGGGCCCAGAAGCATCGCATTATTCCGGCTGGCTAAGGCGTTAATTGCGGAGAGGCGGGCCTGGTCAAAGAGACCGTCTCGATCAGCGCCTTCGTAGGCATCACGCGCTGCGTCCAGCCACGATACTGAGGCGCACGCCACGCTGCCTTCGCCAGTGGTCACGGCGTGGAACGCTGGATCGGTTGTCTCATACTGCCGACGATACGGTGCATCGACTCGATCAGGGCGGAGTTCAGCGACTTTGAACTTATCCGGCGCAAAGTCGGAGGAGTCGCACCCGGTGTCAGATGCCAGGGCCTGGATGATGATTTCACGGACGTCTTTGCGATTAAGTGCCAATCAGTGTCCCCTTGAATGTTCAGTCACCGGGTTTTTGAATCGGATGTACTTTTGACTAGCCGCAACATTGTAGAGTTTCACCTTCAGAAATTACGTACAGGATTGTTGTATCGCAGAGGGACTGAGCAATGACCGTAGAGACTATTGGCATGTTGGGGCTTGGTGACATGGGAGGCGCGGTTGCGACTGCACTCAAGAACAACGGTTTCAATGTGATCACCAGCCTTGCAGGCCGCTCGGACGCGACAGTTGCTGCGTCAGGGAGCCGAGGGATTGCCGACGTCGGTGGAATCAATGCCCTTGTGCAGCAGTCAGATCTGATTCTCTCAGTGTTAGTCCCTGCCAATGCTGCAGATGTTGCAACTTCCATCGCTTCGGCCGCAACAGCAACAGGGTCAAGCGTGACGTTCATAGATTGCAACGCAATCGCACCGGCATCAACTATCGCCATGGGCAAAGTGGTCACCGACTCGGGAGCGAAATTTGTGGATGGCGGTGTAATTGGTGGCCCACCACGCGAGGGCTACGCGCCGCGCTTCTACGTCAGTGGCCCTGAGCTGGACGCCATTATGGAACTGGATGGCAAAGGTATACAGGTAGTTCCGGTTGGTGCGGAGATTGGCCGTGCCTCCGCCGTAAAGATGGTCTATGCCTCTCAGACCAAGGGCATCGCTGCATTGCAGACGGCGATGTTGGTGAGTGCCCAGCGGTTGGGTGTCTACGATGAGTTGGTTGCTGAATTGGGCGAAAGCCAGGCCGCTAATCTTGAACGTGCTACCGCTGCTGTGACCCGACTTCCGTCCGTGGCCGGTAGGTGGATTGGGGAGATGGAAGAGATCGCGTCGACGTTTGAGTCGGTTGGGATTAGTGGTGGGTTCCATCAGGGCGCGGCTCAGATGTTCCGATTGGTTGATGGAAGTGACACGGAGTCGGCTGATTCGTTGAGAGATCTGATTCAGGCGTTCGCTGACGGGTAGTCTTAGAAACACCGCGTCGCCATCGTGAATCGTAAGAGATGGGGTTGTATCACCCCTGCGCTCCGCACAGCAGTGACCCACACGTTGTGCGGGAGTTCCGCGCTGATTAGCAAAGCCCTCACAGTGTGATTTGTAGGTGGGCACCCGAAGAATTAGCGGGAGGCCTGACCAGATCGGTCACCTTGAATCTGTATTCACAGCAGATCACAAAAGCTCAAGTCACACATGGGGATGATCGAATTCGATGAGTACTCAACAGAAAGTACGTGCAGAGTGGGTCAACCCATTCCTATCACCGGCGAAACTGGTATGGCAGGCAGAACTTGGCTGTGTCCTCGAGCTAATTGGTGCGGAGCTTGTTGCTCACCAGTTCACCACAGAAGATTTGACGGCTGTCATTGGAGTCAGCGGAAAGCTTGAAGGCAACGTTCTTTACGGCTTCGCTGATGACTGCGCGAGTGCTGCAGTTGCGAAGATGCTGGAAGAGGAACCAACGGCTGAGATCAGCCAGATGGGTCTATCTGCACTGGGTGAACTCGCAAACATAATTACCGGTAACGCCGCTACGCTTCTTGCGCAGAATGGCTACACCTGCGACATCAGCCCGCCAGTCATCATTGAGCCGGCTGGCAGTAGATTTACCACCACAGCGGCGGATCAGATTTTGGTCACATTCAACAGCGATATCGGAATCCTAAGGATCCGCATTTCACTGTCCGAAAACCACCGCATGTAGGTTCGACTTATTCGGCCTTGCTCTCGGCGGCGATGTGCTGCCGAAGTGCCTCGGCCACGGTGTGGTACTCATCTGCAATATCGTTTGATACTAGGACCGCCGGGCGCTTATCGTCCCGGTAGTCTGACCTGAGCTCGAATGAGCCGAAGAATGGCAAATCCATCTCTTCGGCAAGTTCGCGCCCGGCGCCTCGGCCAAAGATGTCGCCCGACATGTTTTCCACGATGCCGAACACTTTGAGATTGAGGCGTTTGATCATGTTGATGGAACGCTTGGCATCCAGAGCGGCGAGTTCCTGCGGGGTGGTCACGGTGACGAATCCATCCAAGTTGAGAGTCTGCATGACCGTCAGCGGAGCATCCGACGTGCCGGGCGGAAGGTCAACAATCAGATAGTCGAGATCGCCCCACTCAGTCATCGTTAGAAACTGGTTGATGGCGTTATGAATCATGGGGCCACGCCAGATAGTCGCCTCTTCCTCATTCTGCTGGAAGAAGGCCATGGACATCACTTTGACACCGAAACGCGATGACGGTGTGAATGATTCATCTTCATTCTGCGTTGGTGGCTCTGAGATTCGCAGCACCCGAGTGACATTTGGCGTGTCGATATCGACGTCGAAGATTCCGACTTTTGCGCCTTCCTGCGCCAGCATCACGGCAAGGTTCACCGCAACCGTAGTTTTGCCAACCCCACCCTTGGCGCTGTAGACGCCGATCTTGTGCGTGATCTTGTCCAGCCGAGCACCAATTGCTCTGCGCTGGTTGAATTGCTCTCTGATACCAGCAACTCTGTGTTCCTGGTCAGGCGTGAGTTCTCGGTCGGGCGGCCCTGTCATGTGGTGGCTCCGGAGCGGGTAGTTGTGTCACAAGAGAACGCACCGTGCTATGAAGAGCAAACGGTGCGTTCGTGATTCGATTGAAAAAGACGGTGGTTAGTCGATACCCAGAAGACGCTTGCCGTCTTCAGTGATGCTTTCTGGTGACCATGGTGGCTCCCAGACAAGGTTCACGTTGACGTCTTCAACGTCTTCCATCTCGGCAATTCGCCACTCAGCCTGCTGGGCGATGTATGGGCCCATGCCACAGCCTTGCGCCGTTAGCGTCATTTCAATTTCGACTTCGCCGTCTTCGACGCTGACGTTGTAGACCAGACCCAGGTCCACGATGTTTACCGGGATCTCAGGATCGTAAACATCCTTCAAGGCTTCCTGAACGGATTCAACATTTAATTCTGGCATCTTTATTGTCTCTGACTCGGCGCGTAATCGCCGGGATTGCTTTGACTTGCATATTGATTCTAGTTTGGCCCAATTATGCGGTCAATCATGAAGAATCACTTCTCACCCGGTTATCACCCTGTTGAGGCTGGTAAGTACCACCGTATGGCGCTAGAGAATTCCCCCACAAATTGGCCTTGGTAAACGAGTGCTCACTTACTTGTTGCGGGTGAATAATTTCACATAGACATAAAAACTCTTTATTTTCCAACCCTTTTTTAGGCGACCTTCGCCGCAGGCAATCGATCACTCAATTGGCAACTCTCCCTCTAATTACGGCCGCTGCAACATGTACCAGTGCTGGCCTCCACCACGCCGCAAACAAAGGCAAGTCTTCCGTTCTCAGCGGGCCGTTTGCGTATTCTGCATACCGGCGATTCTGGATGGCTGGTCTTCTCAGCTACACAGCATTCTGGATTCAAATAATCAGCCGGAGCTGGCTGATCCAGGACATGACGGGGTCTCCGTTCCTGGTGACTCTGGTGCCGATTACCATGTTGCTGCCAATGCTCATCCTGTCGCTTCCCGCCGGGATTCTGGCCGACCGTGCCAATCGTCGCAAGATCGTCATTGGCGCTGAAGCTGCTGCGCTGCTGGGGTACATAGGGCTTACCGCGATTGCAATTTTGGGCAACGTTCAGGTGTGGCATGTGCTGGCGCTCTCCGCTCTGACCGGCGTCATCATGGCAACTGCCGGGCCTTCCCGGATGTCGGTAATCTCCCATCTCGTACCTCCACGAGAGCTTCGGCGCGGTGTTGGTCTCTCCGCAGTGGTGTTCAACCTGGCGCAGATAGCTGGTCCTGCGATGGGCGGGATTCTTATCGGTCAGTTCGGCACGGAAGCGGCGTTGGCAGCCAGTTTGTTCTTCACGCTTCCAGCAGTGCTGCTCTACAAGTCGGTCCACTTCGACGGCGAATGTGCCGACAAGTCGAAAGTTGCTGCACCCATGCAGGCGCTGAAGGATGGTCTCCGCTATGTGAGCTCCAATCCGGAGCTGCGGAACCTGCTCATTGGCGCCATGATTGTGATTGTCACGATCTCCACGTGGAACGCGCTGATGCCAACTTTTGCCGCCGATGTTTTGAACCGTGGGCCTGAGGTGCTGGGATTTCTTACGCTGGCCGCAGGCGTTGGGGCTCTGTTTGGCTCGATCTTCTCGGTTGCGCTGGCTTCAGAGATTCCACATCAGCGAGTTGAGCTTGTGGCCGCTTTGGTGTTGGTTCTGGCCGTCCTGGGATTTGCTGCTTCGGAGTCGCTGGTACTCAGTGTGGTGTTCGCTGCAATAGCTGGTCTCTCACAGACCACGTTCATGGTCACCAACATGACTGTGGCGCAGGTTGCGTCGGCTGACGAGTTTCGAGGTCGCGTACAGAGCATCCGGTTCTTGATTGTTGGTATGCAGCCGGTGGGCGTGCTTGCGCTGGGGCTGATTGCTGAGTCGTTTGGTCCGCAGATCGCGGTTGGGTCGATGGCGCTGGTTGGTGCGGTTGGGTATGGGATTGCGCACGTAATGTCTAAGAGGCATGCTGCGGTGGCGTAGTTGGTGGCAGGCACGCGTGTGCCCTGATTCGGGCCAATTCAGATTACTAACGTCATCCTGAGGGAGGCGCTCCGGCCGACTGTGAGGACGGTTGATGAACCGATCGCTCGGACTTGACCGGCAGAGACCCTCACGGCCCGCGGAGCCGGACCTCAGGGTGACACCTAACAGTGAGCGCTGAGGCCGATATCTTGGAAGAATAAGGTGCGAATGATCGCCCGAGATGGCCGTGGACGCTATCCCGCCGGCGTAGCAGCGGGCTTGGCGATTTTGTCGTCTGCCAGCACTTTGCGGAGGTCTACGATCTGGTCGCGAATTAGGGCAGCCTTTTCAAACTCAAGGTTGCCTGCGGCTTTGCGCATCTGGCTTTCCAGGTCTTTGACGAGGCGAACGAGTTCATCACGCGGTAGCTCGCCTCGAGAGGCTGGGCCGCCTGAGAGGTATGGAGCGCGCTCTTCTGCAACTGCCTTTACGCGCTGCGTGATGTCACGAACTTCTTTGACAATTGATGCAGGCGAAATGTTGTGATCAATGTTGTGAGTGTTCTGAATCTCGCGTCGGCGCCCGGTTTCGTCGAGAGCGTTTTTCATTGAGTCGGTGATCCTGTCTGCGTACATGATCACGTGGCCATCAACGTGTCGTGCGGCGCGCCCCATGGTCTGCACCAGCGACGAGTTGGATCTCAGGAAGCCTTCTTTATCGGCATCCAAGATTGCCACGAGACTGACTTCTGGTAGGTCCAGACCTTCTCTGAGAAGGTTGATCCCAACGACCACGTCGTAGATGCCAAGGCGCAGGTCGCGCAGGATTTCTGTGCGCTCAAACGTGTCAATTTCGCTGTGCATGTACTGCGTTCGGACGCCCATCTCTTTGAGATAGTCAGACAGCTCTTCGGACATCCGTTTGGTGAGCGTTGTGACGAGGACACGTTCGTGCTTTTTTACGCGTGCTTGAATTTCCTCGATCAGATCGTCGACCTGACCAGCCGATGGTTTTACTTCCACGGTTGGATCAAGCAAACCTGTTGGTCGAATGACCTGCTCCGCTCGGCGTTGTTCATGCGCCGCTTCATACGGGCCCGGCGTGGCCGAGACGTACGTAATCTGTTTGACGTGCTCCTCAAACTCTTCAAAGCTCAGCGGCCGATTGTCGATCGCCGACGGCAATCTGAAGCCGTAGTCGACCAGCGTGGATTTGCGCGCGATATCACCGTGGTACATGCCGCGGACTTGCGGAAGCGTCATGTGCGACTCGTCGATAAAGAAGAGCGAATCCTGCGGGAAGTAGTCGAGCAGCGTTGATGGCGTGCTGCCTGGCAGGCGTCCACCAAGGTGCATCGAGTAGTTCTCAACGCCCGCGCAGTAGCCGGTCTCACGCAGCATCTCGATATCGTAATTCGTGCGTGATTCCAGCCGTTGTTCTTCCAGCAATTTCCCCTGGGACCGCAGTTCCACCAGACGCTCTTCAAGCTCTTTTTGTATTCCCTCGATCCCGTTCTGGAGTCGCTCGTCAGACGTTACAAAATGTTTGGCGGGATAGATATCAAGGGCCTCGCGAGAACTGAGTATCTCGCCGGTGAGCGGGTCCAACTCCACGATCTTCTCGATCTCATCGCCCCAGAACTGCACGCGAACTGCCAGATCTTCGTACGCAGGCATGATCTCAAGCGTGTCGCCGCGGACGCGGAAACGACCGCGGGCCATATCGAAATCGTTGCGCTCATACTGCATGTCGATCAGCTTGTGAACCATCCAACTGCGGCCCTTGCTGGGGCCCTTTTTCAGCTCCAGTACGAACTGCTTGTACTCGTCTGGAGAACCCAGACCGTAGATGCACGATACCGATGCAACGATGATGGTGTCCCGCCGCGTCAGCAGAGCGCGAGTCGCAGCGTGACGGAGCTTGTCGATCTCCTCGTTGACGTCTGACTCTTTCTCTATATAGGTGTCAGAGTTGGGGACGTACGCTTCCGGCTGGTAGTAGTCGTAATAGGAGACGAAGTACTCAACGGCGTTGTTGGGGAAGAAGTCCTGGAACTCCTGCGCCAGCTGCGCCGCCAGCGTCTTGTTGTGGGCGAGCACGAGGGTAGGGCGCTGCTGCTTCTCGATGATTGCAGCCATGGTGAACGTCTTGCCGCTGCCGGTAACGCCCAGCAGGGTCTGATGCTTCAGCCCGTCGTTCAGGCCAGAGTTCAGGGCCTCAATGGCTTTTGGCTGGTCGCCCATAGGCTTGAAGTGGGAAACGATCTCAAAGTCAGGCATGGTTCGAGTTTAGCAGGGACACCGGCGTGTCTATGTCTGGGCGTGTCACTTTTGGTGTGTGGCGCGTTGAATTGACCTTTCTTCAGGTTTTCCCTCTTACGTGCCTCCATGGCAGATGGGGTCTGGCCCTCCGCATGCACGCGTTAGCCTTTTGGTTTTTGTTTTCCACACGAGACTGCTAAGAACCGCTCCTGAGTCTTCGAGTTGATCGCCCCCTGGCGTCTCGAACCCGAAAAGGGTGGGCGTCAATCTTTGCCGATCACGCTGCGTGGCATTCGGGAATCGAGCCTCGTAAAAGCGGGCGAGTTGCCCTCAGTACCATTGCGGCGTGCGGACGTGGTCCGTGTGGGTGCATTTAGGTCCTATCGAGCGTTCGGTCTACCTGAGTGCGACCTGAGGCGGCCCTGGCGGCGCGATCTATATACGGCCAGATAGGTTCCCATACCTTCGGAACGGCGATGCCGGCTCACACCCGAGTGGGTTACTTGCCACTCTTCGACCGGATCGGGATTTGCTTTCAATATCCCCCGGTGGAACCGGTCCCTTCGCTCGTCTGGTGATCCTCTTTTTCCTGATTTGCCTCTGCTATCGCGGGGGTTAATCGGGAAGGGTTTCCCCAGGCCACTCGGCTATTGGACGAGTTTGGGATTTGTTGTTAGTTGCGGAACCCCCGCCCCATCTGCCATGGAGGCACATAAAAGCGAAGGCAGTTCGCCACTGTGTCTGCATGATTGCTTCACGTGATTACTTGGTGTCCTACCGGCTGAATCGCATACGCCGGTCAGCCGCCGAGGTTTGCGTTTGGTAGGACTGTGGTTAGCATCTGATGGAGTGGGGTGTTTGGTCAATGGGCGCGTGGCAGTCGAAATCCGGGCGCAGCTATCGCAGACGCCCCTACGTGTGACAGGCCAGCGCAATGCGGGGAGGCTTGGCGTATCTGTTTGTGCGTGCCTAGATTCCGGACATTTACGCAGAGCCGCAAATTCCGGAAAGACGTTGTGGTGTGCGCGGTGAACCGGGCAACCACAGGGGGTTGCCCCTACGGCGTTTGGTCGGGGTCTTTAAGATAGGTAGCGATGGTGGCGCCTACGAGGCCGCCGAGGGTGCTTAGGCCGAGGTCTGAGATTGTGTCTTTGTAGGTGAGGTTGAGGCCGGAGGTGCCGCTTTCGGCGATGAGGTATTCGACAATTTCCCAGATGATGATGGCGATTGCGCCGAAGCCGGTGCCGAGGAGGATGCGGTTCCATCGGGCAAGTCGGAGTGAGGCCAGGGCGATGACGAGGGCGGCGGTGAGGGACGTCCAGTTTAGGAAGTGGAGGATGTCGTCGAAGTCCTGGACGGTGTCGAAGAGGTTGGCTACGTTGCCGGAGAGGTCGGAGACGAAGGGTAGGACGAGTAGGCCGGCGACGAGGTGGGGGTAGCTGCCGGTTCGATTACTTCGCCACCACCAGATTGGGACGATTAACGCGGAGATTGGGTATGCGACGGCGCGGGCGGGCCATGCTTTGCCTTCGAAGCGTGGAGAGTCGGGGAAGAGCAGGCCCGCGAGGAGCATGGCTATTAGCGCGATTATTACGACGTAGTTGAAGGCGCGGGATGGATTGTTGGCTATGGCGTGGAGTGGGTGTGGCATTGGCGTGAGTTTCGCATGAATGGGGGGATGTGGGTGCGTCACCCCATTCATGCGTTGATCCTTTGAGAGCCTCAGGCTGGCGTTATGAAACGGGAGTGGTTGATGTGGCGATATCGGCGTGCTCAACCGGCAGAGGCCCTCACGTCGGTCGCGGGGCCGCCCTCCTCAGGGTGACTGATGTTGGGTGCGCGTGGGATGCCGCCGACCTTCGATAGGCTCAGGATAGCTGCCGTTGCAGTCGGCTATCTAGGGCGATTACCGCTGGCAACGCGAGGAAAAGTTTCCTGAGGCCACTCGAAGGGTACTTTTCCGGCGTACGAGGCGCCGCTAGCTATCGCCGCCAGCGGGCGCTTGCGCGGCGGCCAACTGGGACCGGATTAGCTGGCTGTATAGGCCGCCTGTGGTGGCTAGCTCTTCGTGGGTTCCTACTTCGGCGACTTTTCCGGCGTCTAGGACGACTATTTGGTCGGCGTCTCTGACGGTGGAGAGGCGGTGGGCTATTACGAGGGTTGTGCGGTCTTCCATTAGGCGGCTGAGGGCGTCTCTGACGAGGCGTTCGTTGATGGCGTCGAGGTGGGAGGTGGCTTCGTCGAGAACGAGGACTGGGGCGTCTTTGAGGACGGCGCGGCCGATGGCGATGCGCTGGCGCTGGCCGCCGGATAGCTGCATTCCGCGCTCGCCTACGAGAGTGTCGATGCCTTCAGGGACTGAGTCAATGAACTCGCTGAGGCCGGAGGCTTCGAGGGCGAAATCGAGGTCGGCATCGGTGGCGTCTGGCTTTGCTATGAGCAGATTTTCTCGGATTGTCGAGTTGAAGAGATAGGTATCCTGGGCGACTAGTGCTGTTCGGTTGCGCAGGTCGTCCAGCCGGTAAGTGCGCAGGTCCTCGTCGTCGAGGATGATGCTGCCGTCGGATGGGTCCCAGAAGCGGAGCAGGAGATGGGCGGTGGTCGATTTGCCTGCTCCGGAACGACCGACGAGTGCGATCGTCGAACCTGGCTTCATCTCGAACGTCGTACCGTTCAGCGCTTTCTGATCGGTGAAGTCGTAACTGAACTCCACGCCTGCCAGTGCTGCCTTCGCTGGCGAGCCTGTTGCATCGCGGGAGCCCGGGCCGTCTGTGACCATGGTCTTTTCGGTGTGGACTGCGGTGACGCGGCGGGTTGAGCCGATGGTGTCGCCGAGCCTTCGGCCGATCTGCGCCAGTTCGCTGATGGGCATGAACGAGCCCATCGCGATCAGGGTGAGTAGCGGCAGGGTTGTGTCATCCAGAGAGCCGTTTGAAACGAGAGCGGCACCCACGGCGAGGACGGCCAGTCCACCGATACCGATGAGCACTTCCAGGCCCACGCGCTGGAGCGTGATCTGGCGGTTGAAGGCGTAGCGGATGGGGAGGTAGTCGCCAACGATTCTGTCGAACTCGGCCTGCCGGTGTGTGCCCTGCTGGAACGCGACTATGTCTCGCAATCCCTGCAGCGTGTCGACCGCGTGGGCGTTGAGTTCGCCAAGTCGTTCGCGGGCGGTCGATCCTAGATTCTCTACGGAGTGTCGAGTGAGTATCGGCATCATCGCTGCGACCGCCAGGAACGGGGCAAGCAGGATGGCGAGTGGCCAGCCGAAGATTAGGAGCGTGATCAGCACGCCAATCGGCACGGCGAGCGCAACGAAGGCGTTGGCTACGGTGTGGGCGAAGAAGTATTCGATTGTCTCGACGTCCTGAGTGGCCATCGCTACGAGGTCGCCGGTGCGACGACGCTGGAGGTAGCCGGGTGCCAGTTCATCGAGCTTGCGGAACAGGTCGACGCGCATCGTTGCCAATAGCCGGAAGGCCATATCGTGCGACACCCAATTCTCGATCCATGCGGCGGCGGCGGTGGCGGGCGCGAGGATCAGGAGAATGATCATGAGGGTAGTTATCGATTCGCCGTCATTCACATTGGCGACCATGAGCGAGCTAACGACGCCGACGCCAATGAGGCCAGCGAAATGGGATACGCCGCTGAGGAAGGAGCCGACGAGCTTCAGCTTGTACGGTGAGATGTAGGCCATCAGGATTCGGAACGTCTCGCTCCAACCCAATCCCTCGGCGCGGAGAATCGCGTCGGTTGGTGCCTGCTGGGCAACTTCGTCTACCTGGAACTTCGCGCCACGATCGAAGAATGCTTCTTCTTTTTCAGGTTCATCGTCATCGATATTTCGCGTGCTCTCGATGTCGAACGCCTGGTCGGCCATCAGGCGGGCGTATGCGCCGTCTTTTGCCAGCAGGTCGGTGTGCGTGCCGGTCTCGACCAGTTCGCCGTCGTCTAGAACGAGAATCTGGTCGGCGGAGATCACGCTGGAGAGACGGTGCGCCATGACCAGCGTTGTTCGGCCTTTCATGAGCCGGTCGAGTGCCTGCTGGATGATCGATTCGTTCTGGGCATCCACGCTGGAGAGTGCTTCGTCGAGGATCAGGATTGGCGCGTCTCTTAAGAGCGCGCGTGCGATGGCGACGCGCTGGCGTTGGCCGCCGGAGAGGCGGATTCCGCGTTCGCCAATGAGGGCCTGGTAGCCCTGCGGCAGTTGGGTGATGAACTCATGCGCGTTGGCTGCATGCGCTGCCGCCTCAAGCTGGGCTACGGTGGCGTCGGGGTTGCCGAATCGCAGGTTGTCTTCGATGGTGCCGTGGAAGAGGTACGTCTCCTGGGCTACGAGCGCGATTTGGCCTCGTATCTGGTCGAATGTGAGATCACGGCAGTCCACGCCGCCAATTGAGACGCTGCCTTCCTGCGGGTCGTACATCCGTTGCACCAGCCACATGAGTGTCGACTTACCGGAGCCACTGCGGCCTACGATGCCGACGGTCTGGCCCGCATCAACTTTGAAGTTGACGTTCTTGAGCGCAGGGGCACGGCCGCCGGGGTAGGCAAATGTCATGTCTTTGAGTTCGATAGTTGATGCGAGTTTGGCGTCTCCGGAGCCACGCCCTTCTGCCACCAGCGGCTCGGCGTCGATTACTTCAAACAGACCGCCCGCGGCTGAGATGCCGAGCAGGCCCTGGTGGAATAGCTGGCTAAGTTCTCGCAAGGGGCGGAACGCTTCGATGCCCAGCATCAGCACGATAAGGAGGGCGCTCAACTCCATCGCACCGGATTCGACTCGGGTTGCGCCGACTGCGAGGGCGACGGCTGCTCCGACGGCGATGCCCGCCACGGTGATGGCGTGGGTCAGGCCGTTGGTGGCGAGGACCCACATCGTCGAGCGGAAAACATCAAATGCTCGCTTTTCAAGTGCGTCGCCACGGCGCTTGCTTTGTCCGAATGCTTTGAGCGTTGCGAGGCCTTGAATGGCGTCCAGGAAATCGGCAGCGAATGCGCCGTATGCCTCGCGTCGTCGCATGCTGCTTTTGGCGTTGAGGCGGTGGAATAGCGATGGCATGATGAGCGTGCCGAGCGCGAATCCCAGGAAGATCGCGGCTACTGGCAAGTCGAGGTAGGCGATGAATATGAATATGCCGATTGGCGCAAAAATGGCGGTGAAGAACTGCGGCACGTACTGGCCGAAGAAGGTTTCAAGCTGCTCCACGCCTTCTACCATCGTGATGGTGAAGTCGCCGGTGCGTCGGTAGTCGAAGTAGGCCGGGCCGAGCTCGATGATCTTTGTGTAGATGCGTCGTCGAAGGGCGCGTTGGATGATTGCGGCGTTGCCCCAGGCGATCATTTCTTTGAAGTACTGGAGCGCGGCTCGGAGGAGGATTACGCCAACGACGCCGATGATGGGCCACATCAGGTCGCCGAAGCCTTTGCCATCGAACACTTCGGCAAGAAGCCAGCCGAGCATGGCGAGACGCGCGATGCCGGCCGCTGCCGTCAGCAGACCAAACATGACTGCAGCCGCTATCCGCAGCCGCACTCCCTTTGTGTAACCCCACAGCCTCAGGCTGAAGTACATCCGTGCTCCACACGCTTACATGCAAAAAATCGCAAGACCGGATTGTAGGGGTGGGCGGGGCATGCGGCAATGGATAAGTGGTGATGTGCTGGGACAATGCTTCGGTGGCTGCGGGTCTAAGACCTGCTCCGGGGGCGCAAACCGTGGGTGAGCAATCGAACGTTGTGATCTGCCACAGTGGCGCGACAAGAGCGGGTCTTAGACCCGCCGCTACCGTGAGTCGCTGTGACCTGACCCCCTCAAACGTATCCAGTTGAAAGATCAGATACTGGAAGTATTGAAGGGAGGCAGAAATGCCAAGAAAAGGACATAGCCCGGAACAGGTACTCAACAAACTCCGG
>CAUZJA010000046.1:0-14842 GCA_963579925.1 Dehalococcoidia bacterium
CGTGGGCGCACTACATGGCACTTCTGCACCCGCAGGACCGTCATGCGCGCGTCCGCAGAATCTCTACGATACACACACCGGTGGTCACCCCGCCCGAGATCCTGAGGCCCCATGCTTTACGCACAGAAACTAACAAAAGAATTTGGTCAGCGCGTTCTCTTTGAGGATGTGAATATGACGATTGGTGACGGCGAGCGAGTTGGTCTTGTTGGCCCAAACGGCGCTGGCAAATCAACCCTGCTCCGGCTGATGGCAAAAGAAGAGCCCGCCACACACGGGATGGCCGGTCATCGTAACGGTACTCTCGGCTATCTGAAGCAGCAGAGTGGTTTCGATATCGACAAGACTCTGCTGGATGAGATGTGGACTTCCTTCCCGGAAGTAGTCGCAATTCGAGAAGAATTGGCGGAGCTCGTTATCACGATGGAGACCGACAGCTCAACCGAGATGATTGAGCAGCAGGATGAGCTCTATCGGCGATACGAAACGCTGGGCGGCTATTCAATCGATTCGCTGATTGACCGCGTATTGCGTGGACTTAACTTCACGCCGGAAGACAAACAGAAGCTGTGTGGCGACTTCAGTGGTGGCTGGCGGATGCGAATTTCGCTCGCCAAACTTCTGATTCACCGTCCCGACCACATCTTGCTAGACGAGCCGACGAACCATCTGGACAATCGCTCTCGAGATTGGCTTGCCGAAGAGTTGTCGGCGTATCCGGGCACGGTTGTGGTCGTGACACATGAGGGCGGCTTTCTCGATAAGATCGCCAAACGTATTTTTGAGATAGATCAGGGTGAACTGAAATGGTTCGCTGGCAACTTTTCTGACTACGAGGCGCAGAAGGCAAAGCAGATCGAGCAGCAGAATCGCGAAGCTGCTCAGCAGGGACGCGATCTGGCGCGGCAGGAACGATTCATCGAACGATTCCGCGCCAAGGCCACAAAAGCCCGGGCGGTAAAGAGTCGTGAGAAAGCGGTCGCAAAGATTTCCCGGAAGAAGTCATATCAGGAAGCCGATAAGGCTCGATTCACTATACGATCACACGGTCGGGTTGAGCTGGACGTCCTGAAGATTTCAGGCGTGAGTCATGCCTATGCCGATGACCTTGTGTTGCTTGATGTGGACCTAGTTGTTCAGCGCGAACAGAAGATCGTATTTGTCGGCCCCAACGGCAGTGGAAAGTCCACGCTATTGCGGATAGCGGCTGGTCAGATTGTGCCTTCTGAAGGCAGCGCGAAGTGGTCTGAGCGCGCCCGTCCGGGCTACTATGAGCAGCATCAAGATGAGGCGTTGAACCCAACGCTCACCGTGTTCCAGGAAGTCCAGCAGTCGGTTCCATCGACCACTGAAGGTGATATTCGCAGCGCTCTCGCTCACTTCCTGTTCCGTGGGGACGAGGCGTTCAAACGAGTTGAGTATCTCTCGGGTGGCGAGCGAAGCCGTGTGGCGCTTGCGAAGTTCCTGCTGCAGCCAACCAATGTGTTGCTACTGGACGAGCCGACGAACCATTTGGATGCCGCTACGCGAGGCAGCCTGCTATCGTCGCTCTCGACCTATGAGGGCACGGTCATCTGCGCCAGTCATGACGACGGATTGCTGGCGATTGCGACAAACGTCTACCAGGCACAGGAGGGCGAAATTACGGAGACGTTTGAATACTCCGGCCTGAGCTCTCCGGCGACTCGCTAGCCGTCGCTGAACCGCTCGTAGCGGAACGGATCCAGCTCGTCTGAGCGTGCGCCGTCGATGATTTCCATGGCAGCGAGTTCGCCCGTTATTGCGGCCAGCGTGACACCGCTGTGCATCGTTGCGAGATAGAGATTTGGCGTCGCTGACGGAAACCCGATGATCGGGAATCCATCCGCAGGCATTGGGCGCATGGCGCGCCGCCATTCGTCGATAGCTACGCCTTTGATCGCCGGCAGGAACTTCTCAAGTTCGCTCAACATCCACTCGGCGTCCTCCACAGAGGTATCGCCAACTGAGCCAAAGTGCGTTCCACCGTGGACCTGTACTCGTCCATCGGGAAACTGCCGGAAGTTCATCTGCGGATCAGGCAGGTCGCCCGGCGTGTGGACCGCGGCTACGGTTTGGAATATCGGGTCAATCGGCTCGGTAACAACCGTCGCGCCGGGGCTTTCAATCTGCGGATACGTGAGACCGACTGAGGCCGCGAGGTCCTTCGTTGAGTAGCCCGCCGCAAGCACGACGATATCTGCGGTCAACTCTTCGGTCGGCGTCCGTACGCCGGTGACTTGATCGCCGTCCCGAAAGAACTCATCGACTGGTGAGTCAACTTTGACTGTTCCACCGTTCCGGATCGCAGCGCCAAGCAGCGCGGGGATGGCGATGCTGTTGTCGACATG
Source organism: Dehalococcoidia bacterium (assembly GCA_963579925.1). GTDB lineage: Bacteria > Chloroflexota > Dehalococcoidia > Lucifugimonadales > Lucifugimonadaceae > UBA1151. The sequence continues at coordinate 2,370 of CAUZJA010000046.1, forward strand.
CCCTTCCGCGTCGCCATACGCTGCCGCTGTAATCGGATCGGCGGCCAGTGCCGGTTCCATGGAGCGGAGTTCATCAGCGTTGATCATCCGGATGGGGTAGCCCCACGATTGCATCAGCGCAACTTCATCACGCAGTTCTGCTGCACCGTCATCAGTGGCCGCCCAGCGAACTTCACCGCCCCATGTGATGCCAATATCTCCGCGCAACTTGCGCTCTAGCCGTGACCACGCATCCAGGCCCATCCTGCTCAGCGCGTGGTACTCACGTGGCGGCTTGGGACGAGCGTTCATCCAGGCGTAAGAGGCCCGAGACGCCGCCATGCCGGGTTTCGCAGCGTCGAGAACGGTGACGTTGGGAGTGCGACGAGAGAGGCGGTAGGCAATCGACGCGCCAATAATGCCGGCGCCAATAACGATTACGCGTGGGTGATTGTTCATGGTGAGCGCATCATACGCGCCGATGCCCCCGGCTGCCCCACCAAAGGTGCCAGTGGCGCTGCGGCAGCAGTTAGACCCGGCGGTTTTGCATCTCTCGGGCGTCGTGAGCTATGCGGTCGGCGTCTTCCAGAAGGATTCTGAGGCGGTTTACGAGGGTGTTGTATTTGCGGTTCATGTCCGCCAGGCGAAACGCGATGCGGAGTGCTCGAGCGAGGCCCGCGTGAACTTCGGGCTCCGTGATCTGGCCCACTTCGATGTATGTTCTGGAAGAGAATAGCGCCGGAACGACCTCGTTATTGAGAATGTCGGACTCATTGTATGCCGTTGGCGGCAACGACAGATCTTGCGCCATCTGAACCGCCTCCTCAATACGCTCGAACAGCGTTGGGGGAAGCTCTTCATCGGCCTGGGGGTTATTTTTTACGTTTTTTGCCACGGCGGGATTTTATGCGACTTTGCGATGTTTTAGGAGAGCCAACAGCGCGACAACTACGGTGAGAGTGAGGACGACACCCACCACATCCATCAACACATCAGAGGCGGAGGCCACGCGGCCATCGACGGTGGATTGGTGCAGCTCATCGCTGATGCCGTAGAGTAGCCCGAAGATAGCAGTGGCCGCAATGATTCGAAACTCGCGGCGCGGCGAAATGTCCGATTTGATGCGCAGATGAAGTCCCAGTCTGATGCCGCCCCAGAGGAGCGCTGCCAGAACAGCGTACTCTGCGATGTGAAGAACTTCGGTGCTCAAGAGAAGATCCTTACCTTCACCACCGCCGATTACCGGGCCAGACGGGTTGGACTGGTCGGAGACGAAGAAAATCACACCAGCCCAGGCAGCGGCGGGCAGCATGAGTATGGCGTCGCTCCATTTTATGGCGGTGGTTTTGGTGCGGTTGGCGGTCATGTGATTGATTTCAGCGTTATCAGCGTCCGATCGATGTTTTTTCGGATGCGCAGCTCGTGCTGGAACGCGTCAATTATTATTCCTGCGGAGTCGATGATGTATGTGATTCGACGTGTGGCCGGGCCAAGGCGGCGGCGTGCATCGTACGTAGTGGAGATTTCGCCATTTGGATCTGATATCAAACGGAACGGAATGCCTAACAGTTCCTTGAAGCGCGCATGACTATCTATCGAGTCAGAACTCACGCCAATCACCAGCGCGCCCAGAGCAACGAGATCATCATATGCGTCGCGGAACCCGCACGCCTCAATTGTTCAGCCACGTGTGAAGTCACCCGGGTAGAAATAGAGAACCACAGGATTGCCTCGCAGGTCTGAGAGCGTTATCTCACTTCCATCATCTGCAAGGCCGCTGAAGTCAGGTGCTACGGTGCCGGTGTTGAGCAATTAGAACGCGCTCGCTCTACCAGCCCAGGTCGTAGACGAGTTCTGCTGGTGCCCACCAGTCGGACTCTGAGGCTTCGGGGACTTTCTGTTGGAAGGTGGACATGAGATCGTTCCACTCCTCTGCGCGAGGGTTCTTCTCTGTGTAGCCCTGGAAATCACGAGCAGGATCGAAGTCATCCATGGCTTCGAAGTACATGAACAGGTGGTTCCCGGTGAGGTATATCTTCATGGAAGTGATGCCGATCTCTTTGAGTGAGGCAACCACTTCCGGCCAGACGTTCCGGTGATATTCCTTGTATTTTTCCATGATTTCAGGGTCGTTGACGAGGTCTAGAGCTTGTCCGTATGACTTCATTGTGTTGTCTCCATACGAGCTATTTCGATGTATCGTGTGAGCACTTGTGAGATGCGGATTATAAGGATGGTAACGATATGCAGCGAGTTGGGTTTCTGTTGAAGGTCCGTGAGGACCAGTTGGAAGAGTACAAGGAACATCACAGGAATGTGTGGCCGGACATGCTGGAAGCGCTGAATCGTCAGGGGTGGCGGAACTACTCTCTGTTCATGCGACCGGATGGTCTGATGTTCGGATACGTGGAGGTTCCGGACACGTTTCAGGTGGCGTTGGATGGGATGGCTAAAGAGGATGTGAACTCCCGGTGGCAGGAGTTCATGAAGCCGTATTTTGAGAGTCCGGACGGTGCGCGGCCAGACGAGGCGATGGTGGAGTTGGAAGAGGTGTTCCACGTTGATTGACACGTTGCACACCGGTAGCATCCGGGCTTGCGCTACCCCCACTATGCAGGTGGGGGGGCGTTCCAATGAGCCGGTGCAATCTGATGTCGCGTGGGGAGGGGCAAGCCCCTCGGCTACCGCTGGGAATCGAAGCAATGGAGATATCGCTTGAAAGTTAAAAGTCTTTACCACACGGGGATGATCGTCTCTGATCTTGAGGCGGCGGTTGAGTTTTACACGGGCACTCTTGGGTTGACGCTGGAGCGGGGGGTGGCTGAGTTGAGTGGCGAATTCCTTGAGCAGGTGGTTGGCCTGGATGGCGTCATTTTGAGGATGGCTTATGTTGGCTCGGGCACAGGCCATTCGATAGAACTGATCCAGTATGTGCATCCCGAAGGCTCAAAGGATTTCAACGCAAAGCCGATCAGCGCGGTTGGGTCTGCGCACCTCGGCATGGTGGTTGACGATGTGCTGGGCTGGTACGAGAAGCTTGATGGCATGGGTCTGAACGTTCAGGGGCCGCCGGTGCTTCGTGACGCGGAGTATCCGTGGGCAAGATACGCCTTCTACTTCCAGGACCCAGACGGCAACTGGTTGGAGCTTGTGGAGCGCGGTGCGAAGCCTGAGGGATCTACGGAGAACTGAAGGCGACGAGCGCTAGAGATCGTCACTGGGTGCGGTTCGGGCGCGCAACTGCGGCACGGAGAGCGCCACAACCAGCGTGATCGCCAGACCGATCGAGGCCATCGTCATCAGCGCGGCTCGCGGCCCATACTCGTTCGCCAGTAGTCCCAGCATCAGTGAGCCGATTGGGAACATGCCAATCATCGCGATGTGTAACCCAATAATTCGACCGTAGGCTTTCGACGGTGCGCTTACGATGACAAGCGCACCACTCATCACCCCAAACAGGTTGACGACTATTCCTATGCCGATGAGCGAAATGAAGGCGAAAACAAAGTTCGGGGAAGTTGCGAAAATGATGCTTGATATGTGCAACGCCGCGGTGGCGATGAGGAACAGCAGACCCTGACGGCGGGTGTTCTGTGCGATTGTCGCAATTGATATTGTTCCGATGATCGCGCCAATTCCGGTTGCCGAGATCAAGAGGCCTAATCCGACGGCTCCCGCGTCCAGCACGTCCACCGCGAATAACGGGGTCAGCGCCTCGAAGCCGAAGCCGAACATGTTGGCGACTCCCACCATGATCAGCGCCATCAACAGCACTCGGCTGCGCATCGCGATACGGATGCCGTCTCGAAGCTGAGATAACGGAGGCTCAATCTGCGCCGAAGAGTCGCTGGCAGTCTGGTCCCTTACAGTGAACATGAGCAAAGTAGACGTGCCGTAGATACCGGCGATCAGCAGGAACATCGCCGGATCTGGGATCCTGGTGATCAGCGACCCGGCGATGTTTGATCCGATCATCGAACCCAGGTAGAGGGCCAGGAATTCCAGTGCAAGACCTGAGGTGACCGATGCTGATCCAAGGCTTCTTCTGATGAACGCCCGCCGCGTGGACATTTCCAGCGTCCACGTAGTTCCAATGATGAAGGAGTAGACGTACAGGAGTATCAGGTCCGGACCAACCACACTCACCGTGGCTGCCATTATCAATGCCATCAGCAACGAACCGAACTGCGCTGTTCGGAGGACTCGCAAGTGTGGGAGGCGATCCAGCGCGACGCCGATGAATGGGCCAATCAATAGAAACGGCAGGAACCGCAGCGTCGTCACCATCGTGACGGCCAGTGGTGAGTCAGTGGATTCGACGACCAGCCACGCAATCAGCGTGAGGTCCATGAACCTACCGTTGTAGGAGATCAGGCCCGCAGTGAGGACTCGTCGGAACTGCTTCTGACGGAACGGCGCGGGCCAAAACTGAGCAACGCCGGCCGTACTGGACGGACCGGCCTGCTCATCTGTTTGCACCGGCGTGGAATCACCGGTTGCCATTTTGCTACTCCGAACCCGTGATTGGGATCAGTCTGTTTTTGAGCCGCCTTGAAGCAACACCGGGAAGGCCAGGGCAACCGTAATCAGGAATACCGCTCCAATGGCCGACATGGTAACGACTGCGATCTGCGGTGTGAATACGGACGCCAGGATGCCCACGAACAGTGATCCCACCGGGAACATGCCGATGACCAGCATCTGCATGCCCACTATACGGCCGCGTGACTCCTTGGGCGTGATGGAGAAGATGAGGTTGCTCTGCATCATGAAGAAGAGAGAACCCATCGCACCAAGCACCACCAACAGGGCAAAGGTCAGCCCGTACCAGGGTGAGAACGCCAACGCGAATCCAGTCAGCATTGCTCCGCCTGATCCAAGCAGCATCAGCCGACCGTAGTTGGAGTTGCGTTGACTCATTACTGCTACGGCAAGGCTGGCCGAAATGGCACCAACTCCCTCAGCTGAGAAGAGAATTCCGAGCTTCGTCGCGCTTACGTCCAGGACGTCAGTCGCGAATATTGGCACCAGTGGGATGAACGAAAACGCAAACCCTTCGCTTGCCGCAGCAACAAGAAGCGCACCGGCGATTGGGGGATGTGCCCGCACGAATGTGAAGCCGTCTGCAAGTAGCGACAAGAAGTTTGCCGTTGGCCGACGGGTTGGCTCAACGTCTGCATCGACACCCTGAATGATTACCAGAGAGGCCGCGACGAAGAGCGCCAGAAGCGCAAAGATGCCAGCTGAAGATATGTACGGCTGCACTGCCCCAGCCACGATTGGGCCGAGCATCAACATGAACGTGAAGACCATTACGTCCAGTGCAATGGCATTTGCAAGTGACGGTGAGTCGACCAGGTCGGGAGTCATCGCTCTCCGGGCTGCCATGTCGAAGGTCCATGCGGTTCCGCCGACTACGATGACTGCGTAGAGATGCCACAGCACCAGCACGTCAGTGGCCAGCAATGCTGCCATTGCCAGGTAGTTGATGATCATTACCGTGCGGGCAACCCGCATCACGGTCGCGCGGTTCACCCGGTCGGACATAATTCCGGCAAAAGGCCCGGCAAACGCCATCGGCGCCATGCGGGCGACCATTACCAGGGCGACAAGGAATGGCGAATCAGTAAACCCAATGACGATCCATGCCATGATCGTTGAGTCCATGATCCGCGCCAGGAAATGAATGCCATTTCCGGCAAGAAATCTGCGGTAATTCGGGACGCGCAAAGCTGGTAGCAGAGGCGGCCGACTGGACCGAACTTGAGGGGGAGTTGTGGTGACTGATCGCTCACGGTGGAGCGTAGCACGACCTTGACGCAGCATCTGAAAATCCTTGATCCAGATCCACCGTGATGAATTACCCGCCAGGGTCCATCAGGACGGTCCAAAACCTGTTATCGAAAAAAACGAACCCGCCCCCTTTTCAACTCAGGGTGCGGGTGTCAGCCAGCGACGCATTTGTGCGACGGTGACTATTTCTAAAAGCTACGCTTCGTATTCACCGCAATCAATCCCCTGCTGGCACCAATTAACGTTTCTTTAATGGGTGAATTCTGACAGTCGGATAGAGGCCTGCACCGTGCTGCCGATCGAATGCAGATGCGACCAGATGGTTCTACTGATCCAGGATGATCGCAAACAATCATGGCGGTAGGAGGGAAGCCCCGTACTTGCTCGAACTACGGAACCAACACGACCTGGCCGTCTGTGTGCCCCATGATGTCCGACACGGTGAGTTCGTGAGTGCCCGATGCAACGTTGTTGAAGATGTGATCAATCAGCGGCAGATCAAGACGCTGCTCATCAGCCTCAACGCCATCGATCACGACTGTGTAGTCGGCGGTGGCGTGGACACGAATGGTCACCGTCACCATGGAACCATCAATGCTGACGTCTTCTATTTCCCATTCGCGTGCTGGCATGGGCGTTGTCTCATCGCTCGGAATCACCGTGATCTCATCCAGCGCGGAGCTGACGTGGTCCGTGATGATCCACTGCTCACCATCTTCTGACTCGGCCACCATGGTGCGTGTGTAGGGACCAGGAGCGAGCAGCTCCGCGGTGGAGATTGACTCACTCCACTCTTTCAGCGGGAAGCTCACTTCAACGAGCGGCTCGGCGAAGTGGAACGTCTCGGTGTGGAATGAGCCTTGAGGACCGTTGTTGAGTCCCACGGAGATGCTGCTGATGGGCTTGTTGAACCTGCAAGAACCGTTGTTGCGGCCATCGAAGCCCGTGGGTGTGGAGTCGTTTAGGACTTTGTATTCCAGCGGAAGCGGTTCTGCCTCTGTGGCAAAGCACACCGCCGTGAGCGGTTCATCGGAGGGGATTGGCTGGAGTCGGAACAGGTAGCCGACCTGCCCATCAGGCCACTCGCCTGAGAGCCTCAGGTAGACGTCATCTTTCGTGTACGTAGAAACATCGAGCGTGAAATCTGCCTGAACAAGGACGTCGACCTGATCTGAATCTGACCTTTCCCGAGGATCGCCGTAGAAATTGGCGAAGAGCGATGTCGGGGCATCCGGGAAGTCGATTTCGATAACGGGGTTCACTCCACTTGGGATGGGGATTCGCTCATCGAGATCCCAATGCAGGGCAAGGGATGCGCAAAGGGTGATGATTACATCGCCATCCTGTCCAGTCGGCCAGCAGAAGCCGTCCTCGGCTGAGGGGTAACGCACGCCATCCACGACAAGTTCGACCACGGGGAACGGGCACGCGATTGGAGTTTCAACAATCGCCGGGGTGGGAGTTGGCGTTGGCGGGGGTTTAGTGTTGGCACAGCAGCTACCCATCGATATCAGCGACGTCGCCCTTCTGGTTTTCATCCGTGCCACACGCGATTACGAGCACAAGCATTGCGATCGCTGCAAGGGTGAAGATTTTGTTGGTGGGTAGCGTCATTGTGGGATTCCCTGGGGTGATTTTATGTGGTCCGCGTTAAGGGAGACGCTGGTGTGGTGGGATTTGTTCCCGTGGGGCTGGTTCGATGTGACGTTGAGGATGAGATTCTCACGGCGCTCCCAGGGCCTCGCTCTTCAGAACGACGAATGGGATGCGGACACCTTCCGGAATGTCTGAATGCGGTGGGGAGTCCCCTAGCCAAACACCCCAAAATAAGAATCAAAGAACCGAGCCGCATCAACACCCACGCCAATGCGATGGGGGCCGTTCTCATCGGGTGACTAAATCGTCTCGCCATCCGATCGATCATCGGTGCGCATCACGGTTGCCGTTCCCCGTTCGTACTCGCAGATGGACTCATCGAAGAGCGTGACGGCGGCTAGCGGGTCGTGTAACTTCAACTCGTAGCGCGCGGAGAACCAGACTTCTGACATCTCGTAGACCGGCTTGAGGAGCGGGTGCTGGAAGTGTTCCTTTACCTGCGCAGAGTCCATCACAACCTGGTGCGTTACATCCAGCCCGATGGAGGTATGGTGTTGAGCATCGGTTGCGTAGATGACGCTTGCCGCCGCGGGGTCGCAGTGAGCGTTCCACTCGGAGACCGGCATGCCAGCGCCGTCGGAAAACCTTCCAAGCATCATGTGGAGCGACTTCAGTAGCCTAGCTGTTTTAGGATGCTCAATGAACAGACGAGCGACGTTGCCCATGGGGCCAACCGCGAGCAGGGCTATTTAATGTGGGTTGCTGTGGATCGTTTCCGCCATGAACTCCAAGGTATCTTGAGTGCTGAACTCAGTATCGTGCGGCCAGTTTGGTAGCACCGATGCCTGTGGCACGTTTGGCTGTCGAGTCGCGCCGTCGATGCGATCTTCGTGCCCGGGAACGATTGGGATGTCTTTCCCGGCGGTTTTGCAGATGGCGCTTGCAAGTTGGGCTCGTTCAATCGATGCGCCGGACACCGTTGTGATGCCAAGGAGATCGCAGCGAGGCTGGGCCAGCAGATACGCCAATGTAGCAGCGTCGTCTATGTCTGACTCGATGTCAGTGTCGAAGAGAACTTTTTTCGTGTTGTCGGTCAAGAAATCCTCGGATGGTGGTGTGCCAAATGGCTCTATCAGAATTCAGTGTTGAGGCAGAATAGCATTGTCTCTAATCAGTCGACGGTAATCACAATTGTGGAGCCCGTATTGTCCATACGGTGTCGCAAGGAGAATGCATGAGCAGAACTATTACTCTTGAGCCGTATGCGGGTAGCTGGCCAAATGATGACGCTGATGCGGGATTTCGGTCTGCGGTGGCTGAATATTCCAGCGTTGACGGTCTGGCCACGCTAGATGTGCTCAGCCATAACAAGGACATCCCGATCGGTGCGCTGGTGGCGTTTATCGTGGGGCAGTACAGCGCGTCCGGGAGTGCAGCGCTGATGGAGATTGGACCCCGCGTGATCGGGCAGATGGACGGCATTGTGTCGAAAGCGGAATCGGTTGCGACTGATGAGGCGCGGTTGGAGGCATATGAGTCGCTAAAGGCGATTGTGTCGTGGTTGAAGGTGCCGTTGAATGATCCCGATTGGCGATCAGGTGGGGAGTGACCCTGCCGGTGACTGAAATCCTCAAACGCGAACCGGCCCCGATTTCTCGGGGCCGGTTCGCGTTGTCGTGGTGGCACTTTGCTACGTGCCAGCGGCTGCTTAGCCGTTCTTCTCGTTCAGCGCTTCCATGATTCGGCCCGGCTTCATTGGCGTTGAGTAAAGGTGAATGCCAAGCGCATCGTAGATGGCGTCACGGCAAGCTGCGAGTGGCGGTGCCAACGGCACTTCACCAACGCCACGCACACCGTAGGGACCAAATGGGCTTGGGACTTCAACCATGATCGTATCGATCATCGGTAGGTCCAGCGAGGTCGGCATCCTGTAGTCAAGGAAGCTTGAGTTCTCCATCGTTCCGTTGTCGGAGATGAAGTACTCCTCGTTGAGCGCCCAACCGATTCCCTGAACCGCGCCACCTTCGATCTGCCCGGAGGCGTATGCGGGGTGGATTGCCTTACCAACATCTTGGACCGCTGTGTAGCGGAGAACGTCAGTCTTGCCGGTTTCGGGGTCGATCTCAATGTCGACGATGTGGGTTGCGGTAGCGTTTCCGGCCGCTGCAAGGTTGACTGATCCAGCTGTCTGGACCGGTCCACCGGTCTCGTCGAGTCGAGCTGCCAGTTCTGTCCAGCCCAGCTTCAATTCAGGGTCGGATGTTGAACTGAACACGCTGTCGTTGAATTCAACGTCGCTTACGTCGATGCCCCAGAGCATGGATGCTCGGATCTTGAGCTCTTCCACCATTGCGACTGCCGCGTTGTAGGCGGCGTGTCCGGTGGCGTAAGTGGTTCGACTACCGCCGGTTACGCCGGTGAAGCCAATGCTGTCTGTGTCAGGAATTGATGGGTGAATGTCCTCAGCAGCGATGCCAAGGTACTCAGCCGCATGCATGGCGATTGATGCACGGGTGCCGCCAATGTCAGCTGATCCTTCATTCAGGAAGACCTGGCCATCGGCATCCAGCAATAGTTCCGCACTGGACTTTCCGCCACCATTCATCCAGAAACCGGATGCAACGCCTCGGCCACGGACTTTGCCGTTACCGGGGTTCTTCTCGAGCTTGCTCTTCCAGTGGTCGGAGTCGATTGCGGCCTGAACGGTCTCTTCGGTGCCGATGAGCGGGAAGATTGGACCATCTGCTCTTCGGTCTCCCTCATGGGAGGCGTTATTGAGTCGGAACTCGAGTTTGTCGAATCCGCCTTCTTCGCAGATCTCGTTGACTACAGACTCGAAGGCGTATGCGGCCTGTGGTGAGCCGGGAGCCCTGTACGCAGCTGACTTTGGCTTGTTGACCAGAACGTCATAGCCATCGATGCGTGTGTTTTCAATTTTGTATGAGCCCATAACGCAGATAGCGGCAGCGCCAACTGCTGAGCCGGGGAATCCGCCTGCCTCAAATCGGAAGTCGGCAGCGGCTGCCTGGATCTTGCCAGCCTTGCTGACACCAATCTTGATGTTCATGCGGCCACCAGGTGCTGGACCTGTGCCCTCAAATACGCCTTTGCGGTCCATCTGAACTTTGACTGGACGACCGGCCTTCTTGGAAAGCAACGCTGAAACCGCAGGCAAGTATGCAACGGTCTTTCCACCGAAGCCGCCGCCAATCTCAACCGGGTTCACCTTGATCTGAGACTCAGCCAGATTCAGTAGACCGGCGGTCTGTGAGCGAACACCAAACGCACCCTGTGTGCTTGACCAGATGGTCAGTCGACCATCGTTGGTCCAGAGTGCGGTCGCGTTGTGCGGCTCAATGTAGCCCTGGTGCACCATCGACATCTCGAAATCTCGTTCAATGACGAGATCGGAATCGGCGAATCCCTTTTCAGGGTCACCAAACTCGTGTCGGAAGTGGTTTGCAACGTTCGTGTTGTGAACATCGTTACCCAGGTCTGAGCCAACCAGGTCTTCAAGAATGATTGGGGCGCCATCTGCCATGGCGTCTTTCACGTCCGTCAGAACGGGAAGTTCTTCGTACTCGACCTTGATCTTGCTGATCGCTTCAAGAGCGGTGTTCTTGTCGACCGCTGCAACGGCTGCGACAACGTGGCCCCTGTAGTGGACCTTCTTGTCGGCGATGATGTTTTGAGATTGTCGAATAAAGTTGACCGTGCCCTCACCAGCGTCGATTGTTCGGTCTTCGATGGTTGGGAAGTCATCATGAGTGACGGTTGCGTAGACGCCGGACATGGCGTCAGCAGCGGATGTGTCGATGCTCTTGATCCGGGCGTGGCCTACTGGTGAGCGAAGGACTTCGCCCCAGAGGAGGCCGGGCAACCTGATGTCAGCACCGTACTGTGCTCGACCGGTTACCTTGTCATAGCCATCGTGCCTGATTGGGCTCGTCCCAATGACTTTGTACTGCTTGCCAGATTCGTGAGTTGCGACCATTTAAGATGTTTCTCCGTCAATGCGTCCAATTTAGGTCTGCGCAATTAATGACTTACGCGAGTGAGAGCCATTCTACCGCGCAGTTGCTAAACAGGCGCTACCAGGATGGCAATAATGCGAGTGATTTGATCAATATTCAGACACAAAATAGGACTCCCACGTGGGGCGTCTGAGAATCCCTGGATCTGGGGTTCTCAGACGCATTGGTGGGGAACGAGAAGGTCGGGAAACCGAATTTCGTGTTAGGCAGATGGAGATTCATCCCCACTGAGTGACGCACACTGATAATAATGAAACCGAAGGAAATCAATGCGTGCCCCAAAGGGGTACGAAATAATATGAACACTTGACCTGACGGCGCGTTTGTCGCTATCGTGATTAGGTAACTTGATCGTGAAGATTTGGTTGCGCTGGCGGAAGTGGCTCAGTGGTAGAGCATCACCTTGCCAAGGTGAGGGTCGCGAGTTCGAATCTCGTCTTCCGCTCCACAGACATAAATAGGAAGAGGCCTCGCAATAGCGGGGTCTCTTCGCGTCTGGGGATTGTGTGGCGACTCAGATCACATCACCACGACGTAACTCTGCGATCTTCTCGTCATCCATGCCTAAATGCTCTCGCAGTATCTCTGCCGTGTGCTCGCCGAGCTTCGGAGGTCCGATCCTGATTGGCGGGGCGGTGCCGTTGAGGCGGGCGGCTGGACCGGGAAACCGATCCAAGTATTCGTTATCGTGGGGAAGCTGGTACTCGGGGAAGGGCACCCCCGGGCGTTGTTCGAAGTCATCGTGGGTCGCTACGGCCGCTGCATCCACTCCGACTCGTTGAAGCCTGGATGTTAGATCCCAGCAATCTTGAGACGCAGTCCAGGATCCGATGAGTTGGTCGAGATCACTGGCGTGTTCGCGTCGATGGACCTGACTACTGAATCGTTCGTCGTCAGTCGGGATCGCTCCTTCCGACGCCTCACGCAGTGACTGCCACTCTGCATCCGATGCGATAGCAATGGCGATCCAGCGATCGTCGCCGATGCAGGGGTAGACGCCGTGCGGGGCCATAGTGTGGTCTGAGTTTCCGGTTGGCACGCGCACATCGCCGTTGGCTGAGTACTCAAGGA
>CAUZJA010000047.1:0-14815 GCA_963579925.1 Dehalococcoidia bacterium
ACACCTCACACAGGATTGGCTCACGCAACCTGGACATGGCAGCCGCTGGAGATTTCGATGGCGATGGCAACGTAGAGCTGCTAGTCGCCGACCAAAATAACACCCGCCTAGCCGCCATCAGACACACCACAAACGGGGCAGAAGAAGTGTGGTCAATCCCACTTCCAGCCCGCCTAGCAACAAACCTGGGCGTAGTGACCACGGCATCCGGCAAGATCGAAGTGGCGGTTGGCCTCGAGAACGGCGATATCTTGATCTGGCGCGCCAGCTAAAAGTCCCGTCAACCAAATAACGCAGCCGCGACGGCTCATCTTCCTAAGTGCCCGTCTGGCAGAGACCTACTTGGGGAGGGCGTCTATTGCCAGGTTGGCCTGGGCTGTGAGGCCGTTGAAGCGTGGATCAGCTACCGCTGTGAAAGCCGCGGAAAGCGAATCCAACTGCGCTGCCGGTGCCGGGCAGATCGCGTATGTGTAGCTCGCAACCGCGGTATCAACCCGCTGGCCTGTGCGACCACTCTTGTACTTTTTCTCGATGTTCTTCGGCGACAGGCCGCACTCAACAATCGCCACCAGGCTCCTGAAATCATTCACCGAGGCGGGCTTGTGAAACGACTGCAGCGTCTTCGCAAGGGTCTTGGTGCCCGTCAGGAATACGGGTTCTTCACCATCGAAAATGGCAACAAGCCCCGGCTTGTCAGCCAGTGCCCATGTGCCAGCTTCGCTGAGCGAGTGCTTTTCGCCGTCAATCAGTTGACGGTACTGTTCTTCCCATTTGCCGAGATCTGAAGGTGAAAATTGCTGCATTATGTTGGTGTCTATGTTGGTGTTTCTGGGCGTTTCAGAACGTAAAAAGCCTTCGGGTCTGTCTCGATGATACATAAGCGCGAGCAAACCGGCGTGATTACGTTGTCCGAACCCGTCACTTACGAAGGGCTGAACGCACACCTTCAACCGATGCGGGCACTATTCCCGCATTGGTAATCAGCCCTGAAATCAGCGCCGCTGGTGTGACATCAAACGCCGGATTCACAGCGGTCGATTCCATTGGCGCCACACGAACGCGGGTTAGCTCAGCGTTGTCCGTGAGACCTTCGATGTAGAGCACCTCATCATCGTCGCGCTCCTCTATGGGAATGTCATCGCCAGACGCAACGTTGGCGTCGATTGTCGAAGTTGGCGCTGCGATGTAGAACGGTACGCCGGCCGCCTGGGCTGCAAGGGCCAGCGGGTAGGTGCCGATCTTATTTGCGGCATCACCATTTACGGCAATTCGATCAGCACCGGTGATCACGATATCGATCTCACCCCGCCGCAGTAGCGATGCGGTAGCGCCATCAGCCGCGACTCGGTGATCAATACCGTACTGCACAAGCTCCCACGCGGTCAGGCGGGAACCTTGCAGACGCGGACGGGTTTCGTCCACGATTACGCTGACCGACTTCCCGTCCTCCACTGACTTGTATATCGGAGAGAGCGCCGTGCCCCAATCCTGCGCTGCCAACCACCCGGCGTTACAGTGCGTCGACACTGTTCCTCCGTTGCGGATCAGCGCTGATCCGTGCTCGCCAATCAACTCTGCTGCGGCGACCTCCGCATCATCATGCGCACGAGCGGCATCAAGTGCTGCTGCCGGGTCGGAGTAGTGAGGAGCGACTGCATCAAGACCGAATTTAAGATTGACAGCGGTCGGACGGGTGGAGTTGAGAATGCCGTATGTGGCTTCGAAGCTTTCGCCATGCCGGGATGCTAGCGCCAGACCATATGCAGCCATTACGCCAATGGTCGGGGCGCCTCTGATCGCCATATCTTTGATCGCGTGAGCAACCTCAGTTGTAGATGACGCTACGGCTTGCTCAAACCGGTGCGGCAACAGGCGCTGGTCGATGTAGCCAACTCCAGATTCCTCCCACCAAACGGCACGGAACCAACGGTCACCAACCTTCAAGCTACCGCCGCCTTCGTGATCAGCCTCTTACTACTCTCCGAGTATTCTGAGCGATCGTAATCACCGAATGTCTCCATCACGTCGAAGCCCGATGCCAACAGGAATTCTTCGATCTCAGAGCGAGAGAATGATGAGAAGCCTTCGACATCGCTGCGGGGCATGTGATCACTGCCACAATGGTTGAACGTATCCAGAACGAAATGCCCATCCGGCAATAGATGCTCTCGCACTGAAGCCAGGCACTCAGAGACCTCGTCACGGTGCAGATGATTGAACGTACCAAATGGGCAAAAGATAAGGGAGAACTGGCGACTCAAGTCGATACCACGCATGTCGCCCTCGCTCCACGTCGCATCAACGCCCACTGCAATTGGTTTCGATCGAGCACGTCTGAGCATCCGGTCTGAGTTATCCAACCCCGTGATGTCGTGTCCCTCTCGCGCCAGTGGAATTGTCAGCCGACCTGTACCGCAGCCGAGTTCCAGCAAAGCCCCACTGGCAAGTTCTGATTCCTAGATCCAGAATTCCAAATCATCTGTGGTCGTTACGCGACTATCATAGTCACGAGGATCGTATGTAATCGAAGGCCGGTTCATGCTTCTGTGATCGCTAGAAAAGCCGGTGCTTCTTGTACGCCTCCTGCGGATCCATCCCATTCAGGATGTCCTTCCGCAGTGCGTTTTCATCGCCCATGATGGTCTCGGTCTTCGAGATCACGTCTTCCGCCATCGCCGCCGGAATGACCAGAACACCGTCAACGTCGGCAAGAATGTAATCGCCGGTTGCTATCTCCACCGTGCCAATCTTGATCGGATCACCCAGGCCATCTGCAATCCAGTAGCCCACCACATCCGCAGGTGTCAGGTATCGGTAGAACACGGGCCACTTCAGCTTCCGAATGAAGTCCGTGTCTCGATTGCCACCATCAACAACATACCCGCGGATACCTCGGGCGTTGAGCGTCTCTGCTGACAACTCGCCCATGTGTGCGGCAACGTCATCATTGGGCTGACATACGAGCACCGATCCGCCTGGTGCTTTGCTGAGCACCCCCGTCCACGCCATCAGCGTGTCGTCCGCAGAAGCCGATCTATCAATGCGTCCAGAAAATGTCCACGCAGGCCCCGCCAGGGTAAGCGAGTCATCAAGCGGCCGAATCTCCCGCGGCAACAAACAGTTGCGCATACCCAGGTCACGCATCACATCGAATACGGCACCTGTATAGCAGGCGCTGAGGCGGTCGGTCAGATCTTGCGGCATGTACATCGTCCTTTTCTTGAGTACGCCGATGTTATTACGTATGGGAGGTGGGCGACCAATATCTCCACCGCGTCATCAATCGCCAACGCGAGGAAAGGTTCCCTGAGGCCACTCGAAGGGCACCATTACGGCATCAGCCAATCATGCAACATCAATCGCTCCATTCATACACACTTCCCTCGCATATGGGACAATCTCACGCCGCACACAACTCCGCTCAAACAAAGATGGGACACCGATGAAGATCACTGGATTCCGAACGCTGATTCTTGGCACGCCATGGCGCAATCTCACGTACCTGATTCTTGAGACCGATGAGGGAATCACCGGCGTCGGCGAAGCCCGTGTGCTGGGGAAGACCCACACCGTTGGCCAGTACCTCATTGACGTGCAACGCCACTTTGTGGGCCATGACCCGTTTGATATCGAAGCGCTGTATCGTCGAATGACGCTGCTGGACTTCGGCAAGCCTGGCGAGGTGGTCTACACAGGATTGGCGCTGGTCGAGCTCGCCTGCTGGGACATCATCGGAAAAGCTACCAATCAGCCCGTCTACCGACTCCTCGGCGGCCAGGCGATTGATCGCGTACCAGCCTACGCAAACGGCTGGTACACCGTTGAGCGAACGCCGGAGGGATTCGCAGAGGCGGCGCAGAAAGTTGTGGCACGCGGATATCGCGGCATGAAGTTCGACCCGTTTGGCAACGGCGACCTGGAACTGGAGCGCGAAGAGTTCTATCGCTCATTGGACCTCATAGAGGCAGTCGCTGGAGTGGCCGGAACGCGCGCCCAGATCATGATCGAGATGCACGGTCGATTTGCGCCACATCAGGCGCGTGAGATCGCTCGCGCCATTGAGCACTTCAACATCGGCTGGATTGAAGAGCCAACGCGGCCTGGAGATATGCCAGCGCTGGAATCAGTCCGTCAGCACACATCGCTACCTATCGCCACCGGAGAGCGCCTCTACGGCGCACCTGAGTTCAGAGAGGTCTGGGGGTCAGGCAACGTGGACGTGCTGCAGCCGGACATCACCCAGAGCGGTGGGATTCTGGAGACGAAGAAGATTGCTTCCACGGCGGAGAGCTACTCCATCATGGTTGCGCCACACAACGTGGGCGGCGTCATCTCAACGATGGCCGCACTGCACCTCTGCCTCACGCTCCGAAACACCAAGATACTTGAGCACTTCAACGACTTCGCAGACCCTCACGTAAAGCAGGCTGGCGATTACTACCCAGAAGTCGTAGACGGCTACTTCCCAGTGCCGACCAAGCCTGGCTGGGGCGTGGAACTCAACGAAGAGTTCATAGCCGCCAACCCACCGGACTACGTCAACGGCGTAATCGCAGACCCCGGCCTAAACATGTTCGAAAACGCCAACTGGGCGGAGCGTGGGCAAGAGGAGTAGGCGATCCAAAACGAGCGGCACGCTCGAACACCGTAGAGGCGGCCCTCGTGGTTGGTGGCTGCCCTCACCCCATCACGTAGAGCACTTTTCAAAAATCTAAAACCGTAAAACCGGGTACCCGCAAGGGGCACCCCTACGTCGCGACTCGCGATCTTGGATAATGGAATTATGCGAATCACGATCAACCTCAATGAAGAGCTCGTCTTCGAATCCCGCCGTGTAACTGGGATCGAAGATCATGAAGCTCTCATCCACGAGGGCCTTCGGGTGCTAATTCAGCGCGGGAATGCCCGTAAGCTCGCACTTTTAGGCGGCACCCAACCAAATTTGAACGACATTCAACGCCGTAGGTAGCAGCGGTCGCGATAGTGTGGACAGGGAGCCGCCGGGTTTCCGACGGCTCCCTGCTGTTAGCTGGAAGTGGACTGTAAGCCGAGTTCTGTTCCCGGTGAGGACAGGTTTACGGTTAACCTTCATCCCTGTCCGTGTCGCCGGGTGACGACCATCCATCTGGGCCCAACATTGCTGCGGGGCTCAAGCAGCCAACCCGGAAGCAGCCCGGACGGCTACGCTTCCCTATTTGGCCTTGCACCGGATGGGGTTTGCCATGCCCCTGATGTCACCATCAGGGCGGTGGGCTCTTACCCCACCATTTCACCCTTATCCCGACGAGTCGGGACGGTATCTTTTCTGTGGCACTATCCGTCAGATCACTCTGCCCTGCCGTTAGCAGGCATCCTGTCCGGTGGTGCTCGGACTTTCCTCTGCTCCGAACTAGTCGAAACAGCGGCCGCCCGTCCACCTCACACACAAATCATATCTTGTTGACGCCAGCGCATCGCAGCGTGGGTGAGAGGCGAGCGTTAGGTTTTCAGGTCTAGTTCGATCTCTTCAGGGCCTACGATGATGCGGTTGCACAGCCTTGACACTGTGGTTTTGAGATCTGCCTGACCCTCGTTGAATGCAGTAACTAACTCGCCGACTGTGACGCGTTTAGCTGCTTCTGCCGGATCCTGCGACTCGCCCGCTCCTGACTCGGGACCTGACCTGGCAGCCTCAAGTTCCTGCACATTGGGGACCAGCGATCGCAACGGCGCCTGGCCATCTGCAACGGCTCGATACTGGCGCATGAAACGCGACTCTGCATCCGCGATGCCGGATGATGCGCCTTCAACTTCTTCGACCAGTTTTCGGTTGAGCGTTCTCTTATCGAGGCTGTTCAGCTTTTCCTGAACGGCTTGTTCCAGTTCATCAGCACCCCATGAGGCGTGCGCATGTTCGGCGTCGTGTGAGCGTGAGAAGAGGCGACAGGCGTAGTAGCGATACTGCCGCGACCTGCTGGAGCCGTCAGACAGGGTCCACGAGCGTGATCGCGTGACGCCGTTCATGCCGTTGCCGCAAGTAGCGCACTCAAGCACCCCGCCCAGCGGGAATGAGGCCATGGTGCGCGGCTTCCTGATGGGCTTACGCGACCCCAGTATCTCCTGCGCCCGGTTGAACCTCTCCCGCTGGATAATTGGCTGATGATTCGTAACGATGCGCATTCCGTGGCGGGCATATGTGCCGATATATGTTCGGTTGCGCAGCATCCCTGCTATCGCCACGGGGCTCCATGGCTTGCCTGCCCGGGTCTGGATTCCGCGGTCATTTAGTTCTGACGCTATTTTCCTAAGGCCAAGCCCGTCAGCACCTGCTCCCAATTCATCTGGAGGCACAGGGGTTCCGAGGTACCAGTCGAATACTTGCGCAACAACTTCTGCTTCTTCAACGATCGGATGCATCATCCCATCGGGACCACCTCGATACCCGAACGGCACGCGCCCAAGCACCTCCCCTCGCGCAGCTTTCGCAAGAATTGCCTCTTGAATGCGGCGCTGTCTGCCGGGGCGTCGACCGGCAAGCGCTAGCTTCTCCAGGCCGTCTTGTACTGCGTCGGGAGCGTCAAAATTGGCGCAGCGAACGTCTCCACCCACCGCTTCGATATCGATCAGAACTTTGACGAGGGATTCCAGGTCATTGGCTAGATGAGTGGAATCTGGAATAACGACCAACGCCTGCCGACGCTCCGATTGCTCGAAGTAGCGGATCAGGCTCTGGAGTCGCTCTGAATCTGAGGACTCAGGAGTTACTGCAACGCCAACTTCATCGCCTGGAATAGTGGCGATCAGTTGATGAAGTTCTTCAACGCAGTACTGCTTGATCACCGAGAGCGGATCATTTCGTCGCGCGGTGGGTTCTGCGACATCGTCCGTCAGTGGCTTGAAATACCCGACGGCTCTCACGGACTAGGTGCCCGCTAGGAGGATCCTGCCGCAGCTGCTGCACATGACAAGGTTGTCAGCGCTCTTCAACCGCCCCATCTCTCTGATGGGAAGTTTGATCCGGCAGCCCTGGCAGATTCCACGTTCGACGCGTGCCACGGCCACTCCACCTTTACGTGGGAGAAGATTTCTGTAGAGAGCGAGGTCACGTTCGCCCACACCCTCGGAAGCACCGTTTCGCTCAATTTCCAGGCCCTTGCATATCTTGGATACATCACGGGCACGCTTCTTGAGGTCCTTGAAAGTTACCTTCCACTCTTCTTCTGTATCCAGAAGTTGAATTTGCAGACCGTCATACTTTGATGATGCCTGCTCATTGACAAGCTTTGCCGGTCCAACGGACTCCTCAGCGGCGGCGAGGTTCCGCTTGGAGGCGCGATGTTCCTCTTCAAGTGCCGTAAGTTCACGTAGGTTCGTGATCGCTCCACCGTAGAGCCGTGACTCAATGTCTTCCATTCGGGCTTTCAGGTCGGTGACCTCAGCCTCAAGCTTCCCGGCCGCCAGCCGGGTCTCCATCACCTTGACTCTGGTGGTCTCTGAGTCTTCTCGAAGGCGCTTGAGATTGCCCTCAGACTCCAGTTCGGCTGCTAATTTTCTGAACTCAGCAGCACTCCTTGCGAGGCGCTGGTCAATTTCTTGCATGTCGAGGAGAAGGCGGGCTGAGCTCAATTGTTGTTCCCGTTTGATTAAGAAACCAGTGGTGGGTAAATATTCCACTCAAAAGTCTATTCACAGTTGGCACTAGCGTCAACGAATTCGCGCATTTTGGCATTGAACCCAACTCGATATTGACCCTCCCGTTACAGATAAGATGGGTCCTTGTCGAAATGACATTGAAAGCCTTGTCTTTCCAAATTCATGAATTCCACTGATCGATCTGCACCGTTCAATACTTTGAGGATCACTTGCCTTCACTTGTCCCAGATTGCGTGAAATATCGGCCCAAAAGCCGCATCGTCTGTACCCTTGGACCCAGCACCTCTTCCGCACGAATGATTCAATCTCTGATTGAGGCTGGAATGTCAGTTGCTCGCATCAACACTTCCCATTCGTCTCTATCGTTTCATCGGGAGACAATTGCCACGGTCCGTGAAGTGTCAAAAGAGATGGGCGTCCCCATCGGGATCCTTGCTGACTTACCGGGACCAAAATATCGGCTTGATGTGTTGGATGATGCCGGAATAAAGACTTCTGACGGCAGTGAGATTCGCCTTAGCGGTGACCCCCTCAACTCTCCAGACGGCGTGTTGACCGTCCTTCCTCCCGGCCTCCATAACGATGTTCTCCCCGGCGATCCGATACTGATCGCTGACGGAGTCGTGGCGTTGGAAGCAGTGTCAGTTGATGGCTCGTTGGTTACAGCCAAAGTCACGACTGCTGGCCTCATCGAAAGTCGAAAAGCTGTGGCGGTCCCGGCCAAGACTTCAACCTTGCCGTATCTCACGGAAGATACCGAAGTAGCGCTGGAGTTCGCCGTCGACGAAAACGTCGACTTCATCGGACTTTCCTATATCCGGTCAGAAGATGACGTAATGGTTGCCCGTGAATATGTTGACCAGCGTGGTTCCGACGCGCAGTTGGTCTCCAAGATTGAACTCCGGGAGGCGCTGGATTGTCTGGACGAAGTTATTGCGGCCTCCGATGGACTAATGGTGGCCCGTGGGGATCTTGGAGTTGAATTACCGATGGCACAGGTACCCGGTGCTCAGAAGCTGATCATTCGTAAATCCAACGAGGCAGGCAAACCGGTTATCACCGCCACCCAGATGCTGGAGTCCATGATCAACTCACCCGTTCCAACTCGGGCAGAGATCAACGATATTCACAATGCTGTCGTCGATGGGTCAGACGCCATCATGCTCTCCGGTGAGACCTCAATTGGAGATCACCCAATTGAAGCAGTCAAAATCATGGCCGAAGCGGCCCGTGAAGCCGAGAAATTTATCGATCGAGACGCTCTTGAGTCACGCTGGGAATCCCTGGAAAAGTCTGTTGACCGAGCCATGGCATATACGGCTTGCTGGACATCCGCCAACCAGGGGGCAAGAGCGATCATCGCTTTTACTGAGAGTGGTGGCACAGCTGCCAGAGTTTCTTCTTTCCGGCCAGAAGCACCGATTATTGCGTTGTATCACCAGCCCGTCGCCGCGCAGCGACTCTCATTGCGCTGGGGCGTCACGCCAATCCAGGTTGGCTCTTACAACAGCGTTCAGTGGATGTTCCATCAGGCCTCAAAAACTGCCGTGGAGAACGGCTATGGTGGAGATGGGGATTCCGTAGTCGTCGTGGCGGGAATGCCGGTGGGAGCGTCAGGAAACACCAACCTTGTGCGTGTGATCAGTCTTCCTGAACCGGAGCCTGCATTTGGTCAGGACAACTTTGACGAAATCGTGCGTCAAGACGGCTAGTCAGTTTCTGACTCCGGCCGGGTCTCAGCCTCATCCAGGCTGGCTGCCAGTGTGTTCAGGAGCGCCATATCAGTCGGCTCGTGGCCATAGCACGCTGCCTCAAACCGCCGGGTAATCTGGTCAACCTGCGCGCCGGGAAGAGCCATCACCAGTCGGCCTTCTACTTCAGCCGGCGTCATGTGTGATTCCAAAACCGCTCCACGAGTCAATCCCACGGTTAGCAACCTGAAGTAGAGCTTAAAGACCTCTGTGATCCCAGGCTGATCTGCAGGAAAACGTAGTCCCTCTTGTTCATCGTTCCGATTCTTCAAGAATCCCGGAACCAGCCTGCCAAGAAGGTTTGCCAGGTCGCTTCGGGCGTCTGAATCGCCTCGAATCGACTCCCGGCTTGAGTCTGGCTCTTTTTTCTCCTCTTTTGTCAGCTTCTGGAAGCTCTTGATCAGAATCCACAGCACAATTAAAAGCAGGATGAATCCGACGGGCCAGACCAGGATTGAAATGATGGTGTCGATGAGACTGCCTCCCACCGCCTCCGCTGCCTGGTTGCCTTCGACGAGTATCTCCTCTTCAAGCCCCTGTTGTCCTCCCTGGACGGGGTTCTCCGTGATCGGATCTCCAAAGCGATCCCGTAACCACTGCATGAACCAAAAAAACAGGGTTAACGGCGGGGTCAGAACAATCTCAAGGACCCAGAAAATCCCATCCCTGGTGGCAACGATCAGGCTTACGACTAACCCCAGCGGTCCACTGCCATAAGCGGCTCCCAGCACGCCCAGCACCACACCAACTGTGATCACTGCGCCCACCGCCGCAAAGATCACGCGCCCCCAAATAGCACTTGCTGCATCCCAGGCACCCTCCTCAGCCACCCGACCAATCGCCATTCCAGCGAGGGATGCAACGAAAAATGGGAAGATAACGATCCCAACACCGATCTCTGTTTCAGTGGCAAGATCACTGATCAAAGCAATTGAAATAACAGCTATCCCAATTCTGAAAGTCCTGTGAAGCGTCTCCCACGCTTCGCCTCGGACCACCAGCACGATTCCTCTCCGCCAGAGGAACATCGCGATGATGAACCCGGAGACGATGCCAAGGACTTCTGCCTGACCGAACTCACCTGAGAGCATCCGGCTGAACCACAGGCCATCAAAGATTGGGGATCCCTCCGTCATCTTGAATGCCACGGCGACGTAAACGACTATGAGGCCGGTGACGCCCTGGAGCAGTGCCAGTGTCACAACATCGCTTCCCATGTCACCAGCCACCCATGCAGCGGACATCGCCAGCACGATGACGGCAAATATCACCAACGCTGGAAGCGGTGAATCTCCAAGACCCACAGCAGCGCCAATGATGGAGGCGATCGCGAACATCCACGCGGACTCCGCAATCGCGAGCGACGCGTACAAAAGCTGAGTGCGGCTAAACACCATCTACGGGAACCGTCCGCTCTAGCTCTTCAACTTCAAAACGAGCGGCCTCACTCCGAACCTCAACGGTTGCTGAAGTAAATTCCGGCTCACCATCACCAACGTAGATAGCCACGGCTGGGTGACCATCGCGCTTTAGCCGCTCCAGTTCAATCAATAGCGACTCAGACATGACAGGTGAAATCGCAACAATCGTGGATCCAAATGGAATCGCCTCTGGGGATTGGGCTATCACTTCCGGCAAAGACTTCACCACAAAGGGCCTGACCATCGCCAGTGACTCAAGTAACACCGGGAGTTGTTTCGGATCAGCGCCCGGTTTCACCACCATTTGCCCCGCGCCTGCCAGTGGAACGCCGTTCGACACCAATCCAACCCTGTAGCCGAACTCGTCGCCCTTCGTGACTATCGACGCGGCGGCCGTGATTGCTCTTTCAAGCCGCACGGAATTAAATCCCTCCCACGCCTTTGAGCTAGTGGCGGCATCTAGCAGGACGACCATGTACTGATCAACCGTGTGATCGTAGGTTCGAACATGAGGAACGCGGACTCGCGCTGTGGTCTTCCAGTCGATTCTTCGGATCGGATCACCCGCAACATATTCCCGCAATCCGGATGGGCGATTAGTGTCCTCATACAGCCGACGGCGGCTTGGGGCATCCCCCATGGGGCGGCCAGATGGAAAATTGAAGTCATCCAACGGCACAACGTTCGGGTAGATAATAATCGGTTCCGATGCCCGAAGATCAAGTCGAGACTTGAACAGCCCGAACAGATCTCCAGCCTCCATTTGTCCGGGGCCAATCCGTATGTACCCACGCTTGACGGCCCTAACTTCAAATCTGTGCCGTACGCGCTCGTACCACGCAACACTGAGTGAGTCCTCCAAGCGGACTGAGTCGGCGCGTTCTGTGCGCGTAGTCTTCGCGTTCAACGCTTCAAGTTCTATTGGGATTTCGTCTCTGACCCTCAGCCACGGTATTGGCAGAGGTTTCTTGTTCTCCACCATGAGCGTTAGTTCCGTGGTCTCACCGGGGAACAGATAGCGCCGGCCCACGGTTCGGGTGAAGTAGACGTCTTCCAGAGCCAGGCGGGCCCAAACCCTGGCACCAATTGCGATCACACCGGTCATCATCGTGATGGCGATAATCCAAGGCTGGCCCGATACGATTCCTACGATCAGCACCGCAACTAGAAGAATGATCCAAAGCTCACCCATAGCCTCAGCCAGCAAGTCACGTCTGTTCGCGGACATCTGGATCTGAGACGCCCAACCGCGGTCGACCCGTGCGCTATCGATTGCCGCTTTCGTAGCCAGGCCCGTTCTGATCTCTTTATTCATCGTCCATCAACCAGCCTTCTGCAAAGCCGGACGTGTGCTATCTCTCAATGGGTACCGGTATGCCCCGCATACACTCGTCAAGAATGGCATCCGTGGTGCGGCCGCGTAGTCGAGCCTGAGAACTAGGAATGAGTCGATGGGTTAACACGGGCGATAGCATCGCTTTGATGTCGTCTGGCACCACATATGACCGGCCAGCGATGGCCGCCCACGCCTGCGAAGCTCGGTAGAGGGAGATCGCGGCTCTGGGGCTTGCGCCTAGCTGCAACTCATCTGTTTGGCGAGTGGCGCCGACTACCTGCAACAAGTATGTGCGCAAGGTGTCGTCCATACGCACAGTCGTTACCAGGTGCTGAGCCGAATTCAGTTCATCAATGTGCATGATTGCGTTAATTTCAGGCTCAACCGCAGGGTTATTGAACCGCAAAAGTATTTCTGACTCTTCTGCCTGAGATGGATACCCCAGCGTGATCCTCAACATGAATCTGTCCAACTGAGCCTCCGGCAGCGGGAACGTGCCCTCCATTTCGATGGGGTTAAGCGTTGCCAGCACAATAAAGGGATCGGGCAAGCCCATCGTGTCGCCATCTATGGTGGCCTGCCGCTCCTGCATCGCTTCAAGAAGCGCTGTCTGGGTACGAGGAGTCGCCCGATTTATCTCGTCTGCGAGCAATACCTGGGTGAAGATCGGGCCGGGTCGGAAATCGAACGTACTCGTCTGAATGTTGAGAACGTTAACGCCCAGCACGTCTCCCGGCATCAGGTCTGGAGTGAACTGGATGCGCTTGAATTCACAGTCCAGGGAAGCGGCAAGGGCCTTCGCCATAGTTGTCTTGCCGATACCTGGAACGTCCTCAAGTAGCGCGTGTCCACGACAAAGCAGCGCGACAAGCGCTAAATCGATAGCGTCGTTCTTGCCCACGATCACTTTTTGAACGTTGGTCTTGATCCGCTCTGCAATTTCATGCAGATCCGCCAGGTCGGATGCGCTTGCTTCGCTTGTTGCAGCAGAATCCGTCGCTGCCACCGTTGTGTCTTCTGATGTCAAAGGGACGTGTGCCTCACCCAGTAATTTGGAGTCTCATATTGGAACCTGATCGTCACCTAAACAACAACCACCGTGTTCGTTAGTTTCCCAATCTTCTCAACTTCAATTGATACGACGTCACCGCCTGCAAGGGTGAACTCAGGTGGCGGGATCACGCCTGTTCCCGTGAGAACCGTGGTGCCGTCTGGTACGGGATTGTGGCGCTGGAGCCAGTCTGCGAGATAGTCGCAGTCCTTCATCATTTCGTTCGTGTTGGTAGTGCCGTCGAACGCCTGAGCGCCATCGCGCTCAATCGTCAATCGCACCTCGAGATCCTGAGGGTCTCCAACTGTATCCCGCGTAACAAAGCACGGCCCGATGGAACACGATCGGTCATAAATTTTGGCCTGCGGGAGATACAACGGGTTAGTGCCCTCAATAGTACGGCTGCTCATGTCGTTTCCAACGGTATATCCAGCTACAACTCCGTCAAACACGACAAACGCCAGTTCAGGTTCGGGGACATCCCAATCTGAATCGTCTCTAATCCCAACCTCATTGAACGGAGCCACAACCCTGTCCGGAGTGGCCTTGAAGAATATCTCTGGCCGGTCAGCGACATAGACCTTGGCGTACACGTCTGGAGTATCGCTCTCCGCCTGACGCTCTCGCATGGAGTCTGAGTACGTCACACCAACTGCCCACACTTCTGGCGGAAGCAGTGGCAAGCCGTATGTGACGGGGCCACTTCCCTGTGCGGTGGCGTCCTCAACATCGGCGAGGGACATCGTGGAACCACCGGAAGATCGATCAATGATCGTTCGTGCAACGTGATCGATATCCGTTCCCATGATGGAAGCGGTCTGGAGCAGGGAGAGAACGCCCTTTGCATGTGGCGATATCGCCGTCAGGTCAACAAGCGTGTCTTCTGTTGCCTCCACCGCGACGTGGCTCTCGCCTCTTATGTTCAACTGGAAATAACGCATTGGGGTCCCTTCGTATTAAATCCACGCCCGTTCAGTTAGCGGCATGAGAGAACGGATGCTAACCCGCCCCTCCAGTCGAGTCAAAACGATTGGCCGAAAATAGCCCTTGAGGTACTTACCTCCTGCTCGCCACAACGGTAGCCTTAATTCAATCTTGATATTCCATCCATATGATTGCTATGGCTCGTATCACTTATCTGACGGGCAGATTCAATATCTTCCCCTATCGGTAGTAGAAGCAGGAAACAAAAATTAACATCGGTGTTGTTGGGGGAACGGGCGCAGAAGGCGTTGGCCTGGCTGTGCGATTTGCCGCAGCGGGACACAACGTGTTCATTGGCTCTCGCACAGAAGAGCGCGCTATCGCGGCGGCAGAAGAGGCGACCGACGCGCTGGGGGATGTGTCCTCAGGCGGCACTATCACCGGTCATCTCAACACGGATGCCTGCGAATCGTCGGAGCTAGTCATCTTCTCCGTGCCCTACGCCGGACAGGTGGACACGCTGGAAGTGATCACCCCTCACGTGAAGGGAAAGATCATCGTCAACGTAATCGCCCCACTCAAGTTTTCCAAAGGACAGGCGTTTGCTGCACCTCCGGAGGATGGATCTGCCGCAGAGGAAGCCGCACGTCTGTGCCCGGACGCACGCTGGGTTGCGGGGTTCCACACGCTCCCAGCCGGT
>CAUZJA010000048.1:0-14793 GCA_963579925.1 Dehalococcoidia bacterium
GAATGGCACGCGGGTGGGTGACCACGAAACCATTATGTACCCGAACCACGGGAATTATTTCGGGTTTCTTGTCTAGAGGGCGCAGCACTCGGACGCCGTCAGAAAGCTCTTCATCCTCGTCATACGTGAGCACCGGTACTGGAAGCTGAGCTAGTTCAGCGAACATCCTGTCTTTCAGGGTGTCCAGCCCCATGAGGGCAGCTGCAGATATGAACAGGATCTCGCCAGACACCCCTGGCGTGTCTGCCAGCTCGACCGCTATCTCATCTTTTAGCAGCTCGACTTCTGGCACGTCCATCTTGTTGACCACGATGATCTGCGGTTTGCCCGAGAGATCTGTGCCGTATTGGCTCAGTTCACTGTTGATCAGAGAGAATCGCTTCGCTGGCTCGCCCTCACTACCGTCTATCAAGTGAACCAGAAGCCTTGTGCGTTCCAGGTGACGCAGGAACTCATGGCCAAGGCCAAGGCCCTCGTGTGCACCTTCAATCAGCCCAGGCACGTCAACGGCAACGAGAGTCCTTAGGCGATGCTCAACGACCCCCAGATTAGGTTCAAGTGTGGTGAATGGGTAATCGGCAATCTTCGGTCGTGCATTGCTCAACGCTGCAATGAGACTGGACTTGCCAGCATTAGGAATGCCAACGATCCCGATATCTGCGATGAGCTTCAGATCAAGCCGCAACTTACGAACCTCACCGCCGTCACCATCTTCTGCCAGTAGTGGTTCTCGCTTCACCGAAGTGACGAACCTGGCATTGCCTCGCCCACCAATGCCACCCATCGCAACAACAAGTTCCTGGCCATGCTCAGTGAGGTCACCAAGAAACTTGGAGTCGTCCTCATCATTTAGCATCTCGAATATTTGCGTGCCACGAGGAACTTCGATCATGACGTTGCCGCCATCACGACCCGATTTGTTCGAGCCGCCGCCTATCTGTCCTGAGTCAGCCTTGAATATTCGTTTGTAGCGTAGAGAGTTCAGTGTGTTGAGACCCTCGTCCGCCTTTACGATGACGGAACCGCCTTCCCCACCATCACCACCTGATGGACCACCACGAGGGACAAATTTCTCTCGCCGAAATGCAACGGCTCCTCGGCCGCCTTTTCCTGCTGTTACATGAATATAAGAGCGATCAATCATTGTGAATTCAAAAATATTTTCAGGTAGGAGTGAATAGTTCGTATCTCAATAACAGTAATCGCGTGGAGAGTGTGGATATCCCTCATTTTCAAGTATCAGCTAGACCTATTAGCCGGTGGAATATGCACTAGCAATTGGTTGATGAAATAGCGCATTCAGGGAGTGAGTGGGAGGAACGGACTGATAACTTTTCAGGCTTGTGCGCTATCAACAGGTCTCAGTATGCGCTACCCATCTTTTCCACAGAAAACGCACTACTTATCCACAGCCTACGCCTATTCTTCACCGTTCGGGAGTATTGCATATGGAGCACATATAAGAGGAAATGATTGCCCCTTCATCTGTGGTTGGTTAACGAGTAAGAGTGCAGCAGTTGCCGCACCCCATCGAATAGACCTGTATCCGTCGTCTAGCTGGACTTTCGAGCAGCGATGATCTGGCGCACGTGCACCACATCCTGCCGCAAGAGTGGGTCCTGTTCCATCTGAGACTCCAGGCGCTTCTGAGCGTACAGAACCGTTGAGTGATCTTTGCCGCCAAGCGTGTTGCCGATGCGTGTTGAAGACAGTCGACTCTCCTCACGCAGCAAGTACATCGCAACCCTGCGTGCCAGTGCCGTGTGCTTGTCTCGTCTTCGTCCACACAGGACGTCGATTTCGACTCCAAAGTGCTCGGAGACAACTTCCATAACCATCTCTGGCTTTGCTGGCTGCTGTCTTCCGGCTGCAAACATGTCAGCCAGCATCGTGCTCACTGTGTCTACGGTCAACGGTGCCCTGGTCAGGTGGGCGTAGGCAACGATCTTGTTGAGCGCGCCTTCTAGCTCTCGAACGTTGGAAAGCTGCTTGCGAGCAATGAGATCCAGTACATCCTGACTCAGCGTGACGCCAAGAGCATCAGCCTTGTTTCGGAGGATGGCCACGCGTGTCTCATAGTCAGGTGCCGAGATATCGACGACCAGACCGCCCTCTAGCCGAGACTGGATGCGCTCTTCCAGCAACGATTTGCGTGCTGGCTCATCGCCAGTGACGACAACCTGTCGGCCGTGCATGTGTAGTTCGTTGAATGTATGGAAGAAGCCTTCCTGAGTTTGCTCTTTGCCTGCGATGAATTGAATGTCATCAATCAGCAATGCATCGGCAGCACGATATCGCTCCCGGAAGCGCTCAGTTTGGCCTTCTCGAATTGCGCGAATGTACTCATTTGTGAAGCGCTCGCTGCTTACGTAAATAACGTTGAGCCCTCGCTCAATCAGTTCATGAGCGATGGCCTGCACCAGGTGTGTCTTGCCAAGTCCGGTGTCGGACCAGATGTACAGCGGGTTATAAGTTTGACCTGGGTGCTCAGCAACTGCCTCAGCTGCGGCATGCGCCAGCTCATTGGAAGGACCACTGACAAAGTTCTTAAACGTAAACTTGGGGTTGAGTCGAATCCAAGAATCATCAGAATAGCCACCGGTAGCACCACCGCGCGGTAGCGTTGGCGGGGCCGTGACCTTGCTAGATGACGATGAAGGAGTTCCATTCAGGACTTCAAAGCTAACTTCAGTGGGCTTGTTAGCCACCCGTTCTACAGCCCTCGAAATAGTTGAGGAAAGTCTCCTTTCAAGCATCTCCGCGGCGAAGGCACTTTTTGTTCCTACTACCAAGGTTTCACCTTGGAAACCAACAGCGGTAGTGTCTTTCAACCATGTTTCAAAATTGGGCCTGGGGATCTCTACTTGAAGGTATCCAAGGGCCGCATTCCAGAGCTGCTGTGGGTGTAATTCAGTCAGTGAAGTCCTCCTAAAAAAGGCAAAGTTGGGTCGCGGAAGGGTTGTGATTTTTGAGAAAAATCAATAAACAGGGCTGGACAGACGCTGTGGCCCCGGGAGAAGGTCCCGTCGATAACCATGACAGTCTTTCGTCCACAGGAAACGTATCACGAGATACTCAGTAATAGGCAACCCCTCGCGTGTTGAAATTATGCTCAAATCCGGGGAAATAAGGTACCAATTTTTGATCATTTCGGGCAGTTCCTATCTGAACGACGAAATCCGCTGTCCGAAAAAGGGCAGGTGTTTCCCAGAAAACTCAGGCAGCGCGGCAGTCGGCGCGCAACCGCGCGACAGCATGGAGGTAGACGGGCGGTGAAAATTGTTTACTTTGGTTCTCCACAGTTCGCGACCTCATCTCTTGCGTCCCTGGTGGCTGCAGGACATGAGATATGCACCGTTATTACCCAAGCTGATCGACGCCGCGGACGTTCCAAAAGCGCGTTGCCAACGCCCGTTGCTGCATACGCGTCTGAGTCCGGACTAACAGTCTGGAAGCCAGAGAAACTTCGAGACGCTGATGTCGTTAGAGAGCTCGCCTCGTTGGAGGCCGATGCATTCGTTATAGTCGCTTACGGGAAGTTCCTGCCGGATGATGTGCTCGCGCTGCCTCGGCTGGGCGTATTGAACTTGCATCCATCACTGATCCCAAAGCACCGCGGCCCTAGCCCTGTTGCCACCGCCATTCTTGAAGGCGATGAGTGGACAGGCCTGACGATCATGCTCCTGGACTCGGGTATGGATACGGGGCCTGTACTAGCGCAGACAGCTCCTCAGCCCATTACAGGGCGTGACACGCAGGAGACGCTCACGGAGCGCCTGTTTGAGATCGGATCAGCTCTGCTTCCGAAGACACTGGACGCCTACGCCAACGGAGAGATAGCTCCGACACCTCAGAATGACTCGCAGGCGACGATTACTCGGTTGTTGAAGCGCGAAGACGGCCGCATCGATTGGAACATGCCTGCCATCGAGATTCATCGTCAGGTACGGGCTTTCGATCCCTGGCCTGGCACATCGACAACGTGGAGCGGCCAGAACCTTAAGGTGATATCAGCCCTCATTGGTCCCGATGATCCGCTCGCTCCAGGCGAAGTGAGGCGTGGATCGGGAGCCATCTACGTTGGTACCGGTGCCGGGCAGCTCGAGGTGCAAGAACTGCAGCTGGAAGGCAAGGCCAGAATGGGTGCTGACGCGTTCCTGAGCGGGAACTCGGATATCGACGGAGTAGTCCTTGGCCATGAGATTCCGCGCTAGACGTAGGCGAGGACACTGAATTCTCATATTTTTCAAATTGACTGCCCGGACGCGCGCACGTAGAGTCGCAAAATCCAATATTTCGAGGCAAAACACTTCACGGAGAGACGTACTTTCATGCCGATGCGCAAGATCATCAACGACCCGTCACTGGTTGAAGACCAGACTATGGATGGGATCCTGGCGGCGTTCCCAAACCACATGAAGCGAATTGAGGGCTCCAAGAGAGGCTTGATCCGCACTGACGCGCCTCTGGCAGGCAAAGTCGCAATCGCAACGGGCGGTGGCTCCGGTCACCTGCCGCTGTTCATGGGCTACGTCGGGCCTGGCCTGGCAACAGGCTCGTGTATCGGCAACGTCTTCTCATCACCGTCTTCTGAGGACATGCTTGAGGTCACCAAGGCCGTCGATAGCGGCGCTGGTGTCCTGTATCTGTACGGTAACTACTCCGGTGACACGATGAACTTCGATATGGCCTCTGAGATGGCCGAGATGGAAGGCATCAACGTCAAGACAACGCTGGGCCGTGACGATGTCACCTCTGCCCCTAATGCGGAGATGGCGCGACGACGTGGAGTGGCTGGAATTTTCTTCGGCTTCAAGATCGCAGGTGCGGCGGCAGAAGAAGGCCGAGACCTGGAAGGCGTTCACGCAATCGCAGAAACCGCAGTGTTCAACACCCGCAGCATGGGCGTAGCACTTTCCGGTACGACCATCCCCGCGGTCGGCGAGCCTGGATTTGAGATTCCCGAGGGTGAGATGGAGCTGGGCATGGGTATTCACGGTGAGCCCGGCGTCGAAAAGGGGCCGTTGCTCACTGCAGATGAGATCGCAGGCCAGATGTTGGATCGCATCCTGCCTGACTTGCCATTCTCATCTGGCGACACCGCATCTGTGCTGGTGAATAGTCTTGGTGCCACTGCGCCTGAAGAGCTCTACATCCTCTACGGCAAGGTCTCCCAGATAATGGCGGACCGTGGAGTAAAGATCCACCGGGCGTTCATTGGTGAGTACGCCACAAGCATGGAGATGGCAGGCGCTTCAATCAGTATCTGCAAGCTGGATGACGAAACGACGAAGCTGCTGGACGCGCCAGCATACTCACCGTTTCTGTTACAGCAGGTGGGAAGCCCGGCCAGCTAGCGTCTGCGGCGGGTTGGCTCGGGGGCGGCGTTCCTGAGGGCGATAAACACGATCGGAACTAATACGATCAAGAAAATTATCAGACCCGGACCGCCGCCAACCCAGGCACCCAAAAGGCCCGCCAGGGTCGCACCAAGGCCGTAGGCAAGGGCAACTGTCGACTCTTTGTCGATTCCGATTCGATTGAGTAGCTCACTAATTTGCATGATGTAAATATACCTCGTGTCCCGGTGGCTGGTTCGCTGGCCAGAGCACGGGCCAGATCAATGTCCAGAACACTGGGAAGTAGCAAGGGAAGTTATGGCGGACGAAATACTGGGTCTTTTCAAAGTAATCAATGATGACGTCGTGCCTCAGGCGGACACTCTGCGTGAGTTAGACGCGCTAATTGGCGATGGCGATCTTGGTATCACGGTTACGCGCGGTATGCAGTCGGTATTCGAAGGTCTGCCAGAACTTGAAGGTAAGCCCGTCTCAGATCAGCTGGCTCGTTCGGGAATGGCATTCAACCGCGCGGCTGCGTCCACATTTGGTGTGCTGTTCGCTACCGCAATGATGCGGGGCGGAATGGCGGTCAAAGGCAATGACGCCGCCGGAGTCGACGATGTTGTGGCAATTGGTCGCGCTGCAATGCAAGGCATGATGGAGCGCGGAAAGGCCAGCCTGGGCGACAAGACGCTGCTGGACGCCCTGGACCCGGCAATCAACGCATTCGAAGAGGCACATGGCGCCGGGAAATCGCTGGCTGAGAGCACAGACGCCGCCGTTGAGGCATGTGAAGCAGCCACAAAAGCCACCATCGGCATGCAGTCGAAAGTCTCCCGCGCCAGCTGGGTTGGTGAACGCTCTATCGGCGTACAAGATGCCGGCGCAACCGCCGTGATGTTCATGCTGCAGGCAGTGCAAAAGTGGGTTCACGAGAACGCCTGAGGGCGCTGTTCGTCGCATCATGACAACCAAACCGTCAGATAGCGATGAACAACCGACAATTCAGGAATCTGAATCGCCAGTATCGGAGTCTGGCTGCAGCGTTGTCTTAGGCCTGCTCAAGATTCGAGATTTTCGGTACGTATTTATCTCGGTCGGGATTCTCGTATTTGGATTTGAGATGCGCAGTGTTGCGCAATCGTGGCTAACGCTGGAACTTACGGATTCTCAGGCGTGGAGAGGCCTCGTGAATGGCGTTTCAGCGCTTGGAGTGATCGGTGCCCTGGGCGTTGGGATGATTCCGGTTTATCTCTACCTCACGTCCAAAAAATTCCGGGCGATCACCTGATTGAGCGTTCGACTTTTACCTCAGGAGTAACAAATCACAAATAAAAATCACGAAGGTCAACGTCTTCCAACTCGAAGGCCACATGCAAGATGTTCTGGCCGTATTCGCGTCGATGGGTGCTGACCTTGCGCCCCGCCAGCCCGTGCCTCACAGCGAGACGTTCGTCGAGATCGAGACCGATGGGGGGCCTGACTGGCCTGCAGTTCGTCTCCAATGGCTTTGAGGGCGATGTGAAGGCTGCTGGCGAGCAGTTGATCGGAATGAATCCGCTTCACACCGAAGCGATCTTCGAGATGTTCTACTCCAATGTTGGTCTCCGTCAGCGCATGCCTGTGATCGCAGTGCTGGATTTGGCGCTGTGGGATCTCGTCGGCAAGATACGCAACGCCCCTGTGTATGAACTTTTCGGTGGACCCGTACGAGAGCGCGTGCGAGCGTATGCCGGGATGCTTGGCTTCTCCATGGATCCCGGTGCAGCGGCTGAGGCATCGGCTGAATATGCCGGAAAGGGCTTCACCGCCATGAAGTGGTACCTCCCGTACAACGGCTCCTACGGGGATGAGGGAATCGAAGGTAACATCGCCCTGATCAAGGCCGTGAGAGAGGCTGTGGGGCCAAACGTGGAGATCATGACGGACTGGCTGCTCTCACAGCCGCGCGTCAACTCGATTCTCTGGGCCACCAGAATGGCGCGCAGGCTCGAAGAGTTTGACGTTACCTGGATTGAAGAGCCGTTCAGCTTCGATGATCTCGATGCTCATCGGAAGCTTTCCGAGGCGACCAGCATCCCGCTCGCATTCGGTGAGCACTTCTACAATCGCTGGCAGATGCGGCAGGTCATTGAGCAGGGCAATCCCACGGTCGTTCAACCTGATCCGATCTGGGCCGGTGGGATCTCAGAGATGCGCAAGATCATTGCCGTCGCTTCAATGTACGGCGTGGCTGCCGTGCCGCACGGGAGCCACGCCGTAACGCGTTGCACATCCTCTTTGCCCAGCAGGAGCGCAACTGCCCGCTTGGTGAGTGGGCAGTCCGGATTAATCCGAATAGCCAGCATTTCTACACCGACTTCTACGAGCCAATCGACGGCTACTACCAGTCACCGTCAGGTCCCGGATTCGGGTATGAACTCGACCGGGAGAAGATCGTCAGGCGTACGGAACTCTAGCGCGCGATTAAACGATCCGGCAGCGAGTGTTCGACTCCTTCAGTGGTTATCTTGCCCAGCGCGGTGATGCCCTCAGACAACTCGCGTCCTACCCAACTTGTGTATCAGCTGTGTCAGTAGGACTAGCGCGCTGGCCACGGGCCTTTCCAGCGATCCCAGTACTCACTTGGGAAGGTCGTTCCGCCCGCCAGGTTGTTCCACATCTTGATGCGTCTATTCTTTTCGATACCGGCGAGGGCCCTGGTAACTGGAGCCCCTGACGCCGAGGTGATTTTCTCACCAAGCGCGGCAGCAGCATCGCGATCGTAATCCCAGCTGGGCTTTGTGGTGTCAGATAGGCGATTGAACAGGAACTTGATCATGTAGCGAACGTTGTCTGAGGTGTTTGCAGTACCGGCGTGCCAGACATCGTAGTGAATGATCAGAACGGAACCGGCCTTCACGGTGGCGATGATCTGGTTCTTGAAGTTGCCGTATGAGGCCATACGGTCGGCTGAGGACGGGAAGAGGTGTGTGCCCGGGATCAGAGCCGTTGGCCCCATGTTGGATTCCACGTCCTGCGGGTAGTACATAGCGAGTACGGCTCGCACGTGCTCCGGATTGCGTTCGGTTGTGCCAGCGCCGCCGTCCAGGTGCCACATCTGACTGGGCGTGCCCGGCATGTTTCGATGACAGTGACGGTGCTGATACATGTAGTAATCGGGGCCGAGCACGCTCGCCAACGCGCCCGCCACTTTGGGGTGCGAGTAGACGTCGCCAAGCGCCGGAACGGCTTCAAGAATGCCATCGCCGGGGTTCTCTGGCAGCGCCTCAAGTTGATCAAATACGCCCTGATTGAATTCATCGCCGAAGTCTGTCTCAACGATTGTGTAACCGTTGATGATGAAATCGACCATTTGCTCATCGTTGAGAAGGATCTGCTCTTTTGTAGTGGAGGAAGGGGTCGCGCTAGTCATCAAACTGCTCCAACTTTTCAAGAATGAATTCGTATCCAAGTATTGTCAGGTCGTCTTCAGTGGTCGCCGATTCTTTGGGGCTGGGGAAGCTGACCACGCGCCAGCCATCAATCACGGCTTCGTGCACGGAGGCATACGGAAATTCGATGCCCGTCGGTTCGATCTGGGTGATGGAATCAGGCACAGGCTCATGGAGCGCCATCGCGATGATTGGCGATCTGACGCTCACTGATTCAATCTGAAGATACAGAAGCCGCTGTTTCAAACTCATCCACGCTGCCTTAGTTATCTGGTTTTGGCTGGTTTGTTTGGCAGAGTGTACCGGTTGGAAGCGGCGGGTTTGTCCCCGATTAGCCGCCCGGTGCCGCGCCAATCTGCTGCATGAGACCCATCATGTCTATGATCGTCTCCCCACCAATTATCTTGCCGTCTGCAATCTTGTGGACGTTCACACCACGAATCTCAACGGACTTGCCGCTTGGCGGGATGCCCATCAGATCACCATCGTGAGTGCCGTTGAACGTTAGCGGAGTCGTCACGGTGTCGCCTTCTGCGGTCTGTGCGTCAAGCGTGTGCTTCATGTTTGGGAAGGCGGCGCCAAAACCCTGCGCGATAGGAAGAATCGATTCCGTAGTGAGCTCTCCCACACCAACCATCGTCCAGTTCAGGTCATCGTGAACCACGGCCATCATCGCGTCCGGATCATGCGCATCAAGGGCTCGGTAGTACTCTCGAACCACAGCTTTGTTTGCATCGGACATGGCGTTCCTCCCAGAATCAGGCACTAAATTCGGTTTAGTGAATCGCCCCATCATGGCGATTTTCGAACGCGTGTCAAGTTTTCGACTGAGTTAGAACGGCTGGCTAGAGGCGAAACCTTCGAGCTCATCGCCGCTCCACGTCTCGGTTCCCTGAAACTCCCGGAGGATCGCCAGGTAGTCGGGAATCGTCAGCGGGGCGTCGAATCCATCAACGATCTCACGCCCGCGAGCACCATCGTTCGAGAGCAGTTCGATGGCGGAGTATGCGAGTGCCTTGCCGGCGTCGATCACATCCAGCTGCCAGTCGGTGATATCGAAGTCATCGCTATGCGTCCGGCCTCTTGCGCCGCCAGCATACGAGTGCATCGCTGGCATGAGCTGCGATACGTCACCCATATCGGTTGACGACGTTCGGTGTGGCATCCGCCCGACACCGGATTCTCCAATCAACTCTCGAACACCTTCGTCATACAACTCCATCAACCCCTCGTGGAATTTCGATGGCATATAGCCGGGCGAGTTGTTGATCTCAACCGTCGCACCCACCGCCATTGCGCCGGCTTTTAGCGCGCGATCAACCTTTGCGGCGGCATCTTTCATCGCGGGAATGTTGGCCGCCCGCACGAACATCTCCATCGTCACGTTCGCTGGGACTGATGAGACCGCCGCGCCGCCACGAGTAAGAATCGGATGGATGCGAATGTGATCGTCATCCTGGAACGTGTCGCGCTGGGCGTGAATGCCCTGCATAGCGAGGTTGGCGGCGTTGAGTGCGTTGATCCCCAGATGCGGAGCGCCGCCCGCGTGCGCTGACCGGCCAACGAACCGCACACTCTTGGCGATCATACCGTTGTGGCTCACGCCTTGCCTGAGAGCGTTTACCTCAGAGGCGTCCGCATGCGTCAGAAGCGCTAGATCTACGTTATCAAGCTCGCCGAGGCGAATGAACTCCTGCTTGCCACCCAGAAACTCTAATTCACCCGCCGCGCGTAAGCCCTCTCGGAACTCAATCTCGATGTACTCCTCAGCAGGCACTGCCATAAATGAGATGGAGCCGCTGAGTGTGTCGAGAACGTAGGGCTGCGATAGTGCTACCGCGGCGGCGAGCATATTGCCGATCTGGATGTTGTGCCCGCATGAGTGCACAGCGCCCGTCACAGGATCGGCCTCTTTGTGTTCCGGCACGATCAGCGAATCCAATTCGCCCATGATGGCCAGATGCGGACCCGGACGGCCGGTATCAACACGAGCAATGACACCCGTGATGGCGATATTTTCGCGTGGTGCAAGACCAATCTCCCGCATGTAGTCAGCGGCAACCTTGGCACTGCGGTGTTCGCGAAATCCCGATTCCGGGTGTGCCCAGATGTCTTTGGAGAGTGCGATTAGGCCGTCAGCACGCGCGTCGATGGCGGCTGATGCAGCGGTTTTGGCGGAGTGTGTGTCAGTCATGGCCGGGATGATACGTCAGAATCGGAGCGGCCACGTGCTACCCGGCTACGCGCGGTCCACCCGGGTACGTTCCGCCAGCATTCATCGCCAGGTTGCCACCATCCATTGGCAAGATAGCGCCGGTAACGAATGAAGCTGCGTCCGACGCAAGAAATATCGCCACGCCCTTGATCTCCTCGGGGCGACCCATGCGGCCCATGGGGATGCCGCCAATGAATGTGTCCCGCACGCCCGGTGTGGCTTCCATGCGGGCCTCAAGGCCGACGTTCGTGATCTGCGCTGGCAGGATGCAGTTGACGCGCACGCCTCGGGCCGCCCACTCCGTGCTGAGTTCCCGCGTCATTGCGATCACAGCGCCCATCGCCATTCCGTACGGCGTGTGGCTACGTCCGAGAGAGTTCCACCCTGCGATCGACCCAATATTGATGATGCTGCCAGAACCGCGTTTCAGCATCCGACGTCCCGCCTGCTGGCACGCCGCAAAACGGCCAACTACGAGGTTGTTCAATGACTGCTCAAGGTTGCTGAGTGGAACCTCTTCTGGCGCGCCGATCAAGCCAACACCCGCAACATTCGCAAGCACGTCGATCTGCCCGAATTCCTCATCGAGCCGCTCAAACATGGCGGTAATTTGATCGGGCTCTGATACATCGCACAGAACCGGAACAGCCTTTCGGCCCAAAGCGCGAATCTCTTCCGCGGTAGCTTCAGCACCATCGAGGTTGATATCGGCCAGCATCACATCCGCCCCCGCCTCAGCCAGCGCAATCGATATCTGCTTGCCCATACCGCTCGCCGCGCCGGATACAAGGCCCACGCGGCCGGATAGGTCGAATAGAGGATGTGTCATGGGGCGGGATTCTAGTCGAACGACCGAATAAGCACACAACATTGTTCCCACATCGTCAAGCGTTCGTGGAGATGTACCGAATGCCCTCTAGACCTTCAAAATCAGCATCTTGGGTCCACAACAGCGCGTCAGTTGATCTGGCAATCGTATAGATAATGCTAACGGCCATCGCCATCCGGTGCTCAGCTGAAATCCTGGCGGCTTCGATGGCCATGACGGTATCAAAAGGAACGACTACGCCCTTTTCCATCAACGAAACGACGTTGGTCGCGATCTGTTCTCCGCGCTCCCTCGCCGTTACTTTAAAAACCTCATAGATGCAGACCGTCGGAACGATGAGTTCAAGGAGGTTCAATATTGGGACCGTAAAGAACTCGGCGTTGTCCCCGTCAGCAAAGAACTCAAGCCAGCCAGACGAATCGACCAGATTCAATAGCGGTCTGGCTCCCGCTCTATCGTCGTACCAATACCCCTCAGCATGCCGCGGGCCTCAGCAATGCTTATCTCAGGCACAAATTCAAGCCGATCGCCATAGTAAAGCGCGCGCAGCTTCTGGCCGGGCTTGATGCCCATGCGCTCCCGTATGTCTTTAGGGATAACGATCTGATATTTGGGTGATACTGTTACTGTCGTAATACGCAACCCTAAACCCGCGGCGTGGCCCACTCTGGGCGGGCTGTCATTCCACCGGGGCGGGGCATGCGGTCTACCGGAACTTCTATGAGGGCGGGAGCGTCGCGGTCGATCATGTCTTTGATGGCGTTTTCCAGGTTTGCGGGGTCTTTCACCTGGGTGGACTCAAGGCCATACGACTTCGCGAGTCTTACGTAATCCGGATTTGTTAATTCGACCTCGTACTGGCCGCCGAATTCCATGTCCAGGTCGCGGGCAACGTTGCCGTATGCACTGTCGTTGAAGATGACCGTCACCACGTTGATGCCGTACTTCATTGCAGTGGCCATTTCGGGTGACTGGTAGCCGAAGCCGCCGTCGCCTGTGACGCAGATCACCGGGACGTCAGGTTTCGCCAACTTGGCGCCAAGTGCTGTTGGGTAGGCGTAACCCAGGTTTCCGGAGTAGCCGGAGTCGATGTAGCCATGGGGGACGTAAGTCTTGAAATTGGGACGGCTGTAGTAGCCAATTTGCGTCATCCCAAAGACCACGATTCCATCTTGTGGGACACCGCCTCGTAGCGCTTCTGTGAAGCCTTGCTGCGGCTCGGTGAGATGTTCTGGGCGGTCCAGGTATTCCCGCACACCAGCAATCGTGTCTGCTGGCGACTTGCGGCTTGCCGCACTGGTCTCGCCCAGAGCAGCGTGCAGTTTGAGCAGCGTGTCACGCGCATCGCCGACTACCGGCGTTGTGTTCTTGTGGAAGCGGCCAATCTCATCGGCATCAACGTCAATTTGGATGATCGATGTCGACTCATTAAACATGCCCGACGCATTGCGGGTACCAACGGCAAGCACAACGTCCGGGTCAGGCAGACCGCCCTTCCGGAGCATGCTCATTCCGTTTGTTGTGAGGTGCAGGGGGTGGTCATCAGGAATGATGCCTTTGCCCGCAGCGCTTGTGCGGATAGCGATGTTGTAGTCGTTCGCAATCGCCATCAGGGCGTCATAAGCGTCTGAGAGATGTACACCGCTGCCCGCGTAGATGATCGGGTTGTCGGCGGCGGCGAGCGCTCTGGCGACATCTTCGATCTCTGAGTCAGCCGGTACGAGTCGTTGCTGCGGTGGCGCTTCAAGCAATTCCACATCATCCAGGCCAAGCATCACTTCAGGTGGAAAGTCCACGTAAACCGGTCGTGGACGACCCGATCGGAGTTGACTGACCGCTTCCATCATCGTCCCAGGGACATCGCTGATCTCCAGCATTCGGCCCTGCCACTTGGTGATTGGCTTGATCGTATCGAGCTGATCGTTCACTTCGTGCAGTGCGCCAGTGTTTCGGCCGATGGTGTCGCGCGGCGTCTGACCGGCCATCAGCAGCACTCGTGAGTTAGTCGAGAACGCAGTCGAAAGTCCGCCGGCGGCGTTGTACACGCCGGGGCCTGGGACGACCATCACGGGCGAGATGCGGTTGCCCGTGCGGGAGTATCCGTCTGCCATATAGGTGAGTGCGAACTCAGACCGAGGCGTGATCATGCGTATGCCGGGTTCATCTCGAAGTGCCACGGTCAGGCCGTACATCTGCACGCCCGGCAGGCCAAATACGATTTCAACGCCCGCTCGGACTAGTGATCGGACGATGGCTTCTCCACCGGTCATACGTGGCATTTAGATTGCCTCCCAGGGCACATGTGCTGTTGTATCGCCGGGCGATTCTACTCGCGGGGGAGGCTGTTAGGGCAACCAGTTTGCGAAGGGATCAGCAAATGATGATTACGCACCCACGGTAGCGGCGGGTCTAAGATCCGCTCTTTCGGGCGCGTTGAATTGGCGGTGGGCGCAGTGAGATAGCAGTCGCATGACCGGTGGTTGAGCCGTGGTTGTTCTGCGGTGCCTCGCCCGCGAAAGTTCTGACAACGAAGCTGCGCCCCAAGAGGGGACGTCTTCGACTTTCCAGGCCTTACGGTCATCCGGAAAGATTGTTCTTCCAGTGGGTGCCGGGTATTCCGCGGCGTAGATGGTGACCGGGGGGTTATCTTCCCGGCCGTGCAAACTAGTGGCTTGATGCCAGAGTTCTTTGACGCTGAGTTCACTACGCTCGGCGCGAGTACGGTGACCGCACTCGATCTACTGGCCTGTTTCGATACACCGGTTGTGTTGACGTTCTGGTGGTTAGTGAACGGCATCACGCGACTGTGAAATATGGGTTTGTTTGTTTCGGTTCCTCCGATTGGGATCAACCCCTCACCCTGGCCCTCTCCCCCAAGGGGCGAGGGGAACAGCAACGGAGCGGATCAGTATTGGCTCGCACCGGGTATTGGCGCGTCTGCGTACTTCTTCGAGCCGAGGGCTTGTGCACGTG
>CAUZJA010000049.1:0-14792 GCA_963579925.1 Dehalococcoidia bacterium
AGCGTCACGCAGGGCTGAGAGGGTTCGGTAGACGGTAGAAGGCGTCGTGTTTGGCCACGCGGTCTCGATGCGTTGGACCATATCGCGAGCGGTCACATGATCGGAGGCGTGCATCAGTTCAGACAATACCTGCGTACGCGGCGTTGTCACCCGAAGTCCTCTTTCTCTGATTGCTGCCGACGCATCGGCTTCACACGACATTTTTCTCTCCTGCGAAAATTTGCATCTGAACCGTAGAGCTTGTTCTCTTGTTGGTCAACAGGCAAGTTTGGGTCAGTTCGCGCCGTGTTCAAAAGTCGCTATAGCTGCTGAGTGACTCTGCACCAGTCCACGAAATTCCTGCCATATCACTATGAAATCGTCATTGATGCGGCATAGATCAAACGGTAACCTGCAAGAATGTTGCACGAAAGAACAGAAATCGCCTCAGAATGTCATGCACTGAAGGGTATGGAGCTTCTAGAGAAGAAGTGGATACTCCAGATCCTGCACGCGCTGGCCAATGGACGAGCCCGTTTTTGTGCACTTCAGGATTCGATTGGTGAGCTT
This sequence comes from Dehalococcoidia bacterium, assembly GCA_963579925.1. Taxonomy (GTDB): domain Bacteria; phylum Chloroflexota; class Dehalococcoidia; order Lucifugimonadales; family Lucifugimonadaceae; genus UBA1151. Next base: position 550 of record CAUZJA010000049.1, read on the forward strand.
AACTCGGTAACGCTTAGCCGCCGCCTCAAGCTTCTTGAGGACAAAGGCATCGTGGACCGAGAGGTCAAGAACGCGCTTCCTCCGTGGGTCGAATACGAACTCACGGACATGGGCCGCGATCTGATCACTGTGATCGAAGCCATCGAAACCTGGTGTGACAAATGGGACGTCGACACCCCCGCTCCGGTCTCAGTTAGCGTCAACTAACTCAGGTCTGTTCAGGGAATAGGTTTGCCGGCGAGAACGCCGGTAACTTCTTCGTGATCGACGGCAATCTTGCCGTTCACGATCACGTACGGAATTCCTGCTGGGTGAACGCGCGGGTCCTCAAAGCTGGACTGGTCGATGATGCGATCAGCATCGAATACGACTATGTCTGCAAATTTTCCTTCTGCCAGCACGCCGCGGTCGGTTAGACCAAATCGGTTGGCCGGGTTCTGGCTGAGGCGCTGCACCACCTGCTCGATGGGATAGCCCAGGCGACGGCGTAGACGGCCGACCACTCTTGGGAAGCAGCCGAACGCTCGTGGGTGGCATACCTCACCAATTGGAATCGCATCGCTGCCAATCATGTAGTCGTCGCGAGATAGCAGCGACATCACGTCTGCCTCAACCTGTCGCCACAGTCGCGCGCTGTGAGGTGGCGCTCCACGAGAGCCGCATGAGAGCTTCGTCTCAAGGATTACATCACAGATCATTTCAGGCACGGAGACGCCGCGTTCGGCTGCCACGTCCCTGAAGTACATGCCTTCAAGGTGCTTGTGTGACTCCGGGCCAATCACGGACCAGCTGTTTTCTGCCAACGCTTTTACGTTGTAGTTCTCCAGCATGGTGATGTACTTCGCCCGCTGAACCGGGTCTGCCAGGCGGGCAAGGACGCCGTCCGCACCCCCTTCGTGAAAATTACCGCTGAAGTAGCTCATTGGGAAGCTGGAGCCAACCGGGTATGGATAGCACTCCAGAGTGACATCAACGCCGTCTGCTTTGGCGGCGTCAATCTCTGCCATTAGCTCGTCTACTTTGCCTGCGGAGTCAGCCTGCGTGCGGTAGTGCGAGAAATGCACTTTTACACCCGATTGACGCCCGATCTCGAGTGCTTCTGTTACGCCGCCACCGCCGAATCCACGGTCGGTCTCGTGGTCACGAAGATGCGTGACGTAGACACCGCCGTACTCAGCAACCACTTTGCACAGTTCGATTAGCTCTTCGGTGTCTGAATACGCGTTGGGGTAGTAGGACATCCCAGTAGAGAGACCGCGTGCGCCTTCGTCGAGTCCTTGACGCAGCAGGGCTTTGGCCTTCTCCATCTCAGCGCCTCGGATTGGTGCATCGACGAATCCAACGGATGAAATGCGTAGTGGGCCGTGCGGCACCAGGCAGACGGTGTTGATGCCAACGCCATCGTAGTGACTGCGGAAAGCGGCGATAGTCGACATATCGAGGTCTTCTGGCGGTTCGCCGAGGAGGCCTGCGAGGTAGCGACGGTAGTTGAGATAGTCCTCATGGCTCAGTGGGGCGTATGAGAGGCCATCCTGATCGAGAATTTCAGTCGTGATGCCCTGTCGCAATCCGTTGGCATGCTGGGGATCGTTGAGGAGAGCACCGTCGGAGTGGGCATGGGTGTCGATCCAGCCGGGTGTGACGGTGAGACCGGTGGCGTCGATGGTTCGTGCGCTGCCGGCTGAAGAGAGATCGCCAAGTGTGGTGATTCGATCGCCTTCAATGCCTATATCCGTTTTGACCGGCGCTGCGCCAGTGCCGTCAACGACGGTGCCATTGGTGATCACGACATCGAATGCCAATTTGTTGTCCTTGTGTGTACGCGTGTACGAGTGCGAGACGAGTGCGAGACGAGTGCGAGCGCAGGATACAGCGGAGCGGGCGGGTGCGCCAATGCCTTGGTGGGTGGATGGGATGGGTCTCCCCGGATTGCCACACGAACTCGTCCGAGCTGGAAGCCCGCTTTACGGGAGGGGTCGGCGGCCTGCGAATCCGGTGGATTGGTCGTGCGAGAAGGCTACTTTGGGTTCGTCCTTGATCCAGCAGAGCCATATTCGCTCACCGTTGAGTTCGCCCGGGAAGTCGATCAACTGGGTTTCCAGGTCCCGGACTAATATCTGCTTCTCTTTCAGCGCGCCAAGTGCCCCGTTGATCTTCTCAAGCTCCAACTTCGCTTGATCGGTGACGTCGGAGACCTGTTGATCTATATCGCCATGTCCGTTTGATCGCGACATGTCTCGGAGGCGGTCGATGTTTGCTTGTAGGGCTTGAGAGTCCTTCAGGGCACCGGCAGCGTTGTTGAGTTGCTCGATGACCCAGGGCAGCAGGGCGTTGGCCTCATCGACCGTGTAGGTAAGTTGATCTGACATACTTCATTGATGGAGCGAATTAGTTTCGCCCTATCTGTGTTCTCCGATTGAACTGACCGGAAACGCGCCCGGAGTGTGAAACCATTGTTCCAGATTCGACAGATCAATATTTCCGAGATTGATGCCTACGAGAAGATTCCCATGAGTTTTCGCGTGGATTCAGTCTTTGACGTGGAGATTGTTGATCAAGCTCTGGGTGGGTTTCGGCTGACTGAGCGTGTGGTTGATGAACCGTGGGTGAAGGACTATCTGGCAGAGGGGCATACCGCGTTGCCGGGCTGGATTGACGATTTTGATGGGGCGAACTGGACGTTTTTCCTCGCCGAGGAAGATGGGCATCCAATCGGTGGAGCGACTGCAGCTTCTCGTACGCCAAGTATGCATATGTTGGATGGCCGAGATGATCTGGCAGTGCTGGCAGATATTCGGATCAATCCACTCAATCAACGCAGCGGGATAGCGAAGGCACTGGTAAATCGAGTTATCGAGTGGAGCAGGGACGAGGGACTTACGCAACTTAAGATCGAGACACAGAACATCAACGTACCGGGATGCAGGTTTTACGCGAGTATGGGGTGTGAGTTGCGAGGGGTTGTTCACCACGCATATTACGAGGGTCCAGATATGAAGGACGAAATCATGTTTCTCTGGTGGCTTGACCTTTGAGCTCCAAGCCGGTTGCCGATAGTGATGTAATTCAGGTCGAAAAGCTGGTGAAGCGTTATGACGAACTGGTAGCCGTCAACGGCATCAGCTTTGAGGTTCATCGCGGCGAAATTTTTGGCATTCTTGGCCCCAATGGTGCCGGTAAGACGACGACTGTGGAGATACTTGAAGGCATGCGAGAGGCCGACTCCGGGTTAGCGCTTGTCGATGGAATTGATGTGAAAAGCGACCCCCGAGCCGTGAAGTCGATCATTGGTGTTCAACTTCAATCTGTGCAATTCTTCGACCAACTTAAACTGCACGAACTGGTGAGTCTGTTTGGTTCGCTGTACAGCCGGAAAGTGGACGCGCAGGAGTTGCTGGCGCGCGTTGATCTCACGGAGAAGCAGGATGCGCTGTACAAGACGCTATCGGGCGGACAGAAGCAGCGGCTCTCAGTCGCGGTTGCGCTGGTAAATGATCCCGTGGTGTTGTTTCTTGATGAGCCAACCACCGGGCTTGACCCGCAGGCTCGGCGGCATATGTGGGAGTTGATTTCGTCGATAAGGGACTCTGGCGCAACGATCGTGCTGACCACCCACTACATGGAAGAGGCGGAGGAGCTTTGCGATCGGGTTGCGATCATGGACGCGGGAAAGATCGTTCGCCTGGGGTCGCCATTGGAACTGGTTGAGGAGCTACTAGCTACCGGCTTCTCAAAAGACCGAGAGGTGCGTCCGGCTGATCTTGAAGATGTGTTTATCCATCACACGGGACATGCGTTGAGGGAGTCGTCTTGAGTTTCTATGTGGCGCTGACCATCGCCTCCCTCAAGATGTACTTCCGCAACTGGCAGGGCGTCTTCTGGTCGCTCTTCTTCCCGGCTGTGATCATGGTGATATTTGGGTTTATCAACTTCGGCGGATTCAACGCACCAGATGTTGGGGTGGTCGATATGTCCAAATCGACCTCGTCGACGCGGTTGATGACGCTGCTGGGTGGTTCTGGCTCCGATGAAGCTCTCAACATCACGATCGGCAATGAGGAGGACCTGAGCGAGAAGCTCGATGACGGTGATCTTGACGCCATATTCATCATTCCAGAAGCGTTCGCTGCGGAGTCGAGCAGGTCACTCATATCGGTTCGGGCCGATGCCCGAAAGCTTGAGGAGAAAGCCGTTGCGCTAGCGGTGCTGAACGTTGCTCTGAATCGTTTGTTCCTGGAGATTGGTGATGTGCCTGCCGAGTTCGTTCTTGCGAATCGGTTCGGTATCGAAGAGTCCAGTGTTGAAGTAGACGAAGAAGAGTTCTCCGACTTCCTGGTGCCCGGTATTGCAGCTATGGCGATCATGCAGGCGGGGATCTTCGGTGTGGTGTTCAGCCTTGTGCGGTTCAGGGCGCAGGGTGTGCTCCGCAGATTGTTTGCAACGCCTATTGGCGCCAATCACTTCCTGGTTGGGCAGGTCATCACCCGCCTGACGATTTCACTCGTACAGGCTTATATTTTGCTGATCGCCGGAGCGCTGATCCTGGATGTTTCCGTTGGTGGGAGTGTTGCGGCCTGGCTATCACTGACGGTGATGGCGCTGCTTGGTGGCGCGCTGTTCATCTCGCTTGGACTGGCGATATCAGGCTTGGCAAAGACAGAGGATACGGCCGCGCCGTTGAGCAACATCATTGCTCTACCTATGATGTTTATGTCAGGGATATTCTTCCCGGTTGATGTGTTACCAAGCGCGATGCAAAACGTGGTTCAGTTCCTACCACTCACCTATCTCGCAGATGGGATGCGAGAGGCTGCCCTGGATGGATCCAGCCTACTGGAACTAGGGCCGGAGTTATTGGGACTGGGAATCTGGACCATCGTAATCTTCGCCGTGGCCACCCGGGTGTTCAAGTGGGAGTAGCCCACGGATACCGGCGCATCAAATGTCGATTCTGGGCAAGCGCTAGGATAGTGCGTTAAATGGTGGAAGCGAGCGGTCAGTCCGGTGCACGGAACCATCCTGATCACTCGCTTCCAATTATGTTACGCAACTTTGTTTAGTGCAGATTTCATTTATTGAACTGAAATTCATAATCACGAGCCGATTCTGATGGCAGAGACGACAAAAATGGCAGTGAGTGAGCTATCCCGTAGAACTGGGATGACAACTGCTGCGATAAATTTCTATGTTCGCGAAGGCCTCCTGCCGCGACCTGAGAAGACATCTGCCACTCGGGCGCTGTACGAAGAGTCGTATGTAGAGCTGATTGAGCGAATCAAAGATCTCAAAGCACGTGGGTTACCGCTGCGGGTGATTGGGCGAGTTCTCAACGAGGCGAATCCGGCGAGCGTTCTTGGCGTTGCCAGTGAGCCTGGGACACCCGACACGAATGAACCAGCCACTGCTCCGCGAGCGAGCAGAGACATGAGGCCACTTGAGCTCGACGCATTTGCAGAAGAGATTGGCCTTTCCGTAGAGCAGGTTCGGCGCGCGTTGGACCTTGGGTTGATCGATCCCAGTTCCGGCGGACGAGATGAACGCTCCATGCGGTTCGTCGGCAGGGACGTGATCGCTGGCAAGGCACTGGCACGGTTGGTGAACAACGGCATTGGGTTCGATTTGCTTGCTCGCCACACTGCGGAGTTTGAGCCGCTCACTCGTGCTGAATCCCATTTCATGGCTGAGCACTTGGCGCTGGCTCGCAACTCCAGCGAGGATGAGCCCAATCAGGCGATACGAGAGGCGGCATCAGGATTCGCGAGGCTTCGCGACTACCTGCGAATTCGGAAATTTGAGCAGGAGTATCCGGACTGGGGTGGCAAAGAGTGATTAAGAGTCCGAGGGCAGTTATATGAACGTCAGACAACTGGTGCTTGGTGATATCGATGCGGTTGAGGGTCTAGATCACACCATTCACGGTGCGGACCGCTCCAAGGCTTGGGATGTTTACATAGATCGAGTATTGCGCAGCGGCTATCTGGACGCGCTCCCACACCCTCCCTGGGGGTGCGCAGTCGCTGAAGATGGTGAACAACTGATCGGCTTCATCGTTGCAGAACGCCAGATGCCTACCTACGGGTTGCCGCCGGGCGCTCGTATCGTCGCGCTGGCGGTTGATCCTGCGTATCGACGACGAGGAGTTGGCAACGCCCTCGTGAATAAGCTCGTCGAAGATTGCAAGAAGTCCGGCCTCGACAACATCTACTCCATATTGATGGACGAAGATGAGAGGGACGCGTCATTCCTTGAATCGGCCGGGTTTGGGCCGGCGAACTTCAAGGTGTTTAGCCGGCCAATCCCAGAGTAAACCTGTTGTATTCGCGATACTGAGGCAGGGGCCTGGACTTGCGAAACCCAGTCACGCCTGAATAAATCGATCCACAAGTACGTGTATCTTTAGCGGGCTTTCAATATTTCCAATTGCATGCAATGTGAGGTCTCTCAGTGCGAATCGCGATCATCGGACAATCGGCGTTTGGCAAATCTGTGCTCGAGGCGATTGTCGAAGTCGGCAAAGACGAGGTTGTGGGAGCGTTCCCTCCACCCGACCGTGAGGGTAGGCCATTCGATCCGCTGAAAGAAGCGGCGATTGAGCTCAATGTGCCCGTGCATCAGTACGGCCGATATCGCACTCCGGAGGCGATTGCGGCGTTTGAGTCACTCAATGCCGATTTGTGCGTCATGGCGTTTGTAACAGACATCGTGCCGGACGAAATGATTGATGCTCCGAAGCTGGGCACCATTCAGTACCACCCTTCGCTGCTGCCGCTTCATCGCGGTCCAAGCTCCATCAACTGGGCGATCATGCACGGTGATACTAAGACAGGACTGACGATCTTCTGGCCTGACAGAGGACTCGACACGGGGCCTGTGTTGCTCCAGAAGGAAGTTGAGATCACGCCTGATGACACCGTTAGCTCGCTTTACTTCAACCACCTATTCCCGATGGGAGTCGATGCGTTGGTTGAGGGAGTTGAGCTAGTGCGAGCAGGTGATCCGCCTCGGATCGTGCAAGATGAGTCGAAGGCAACATACGAGAGCTGGACCAAAGCGTCTGACGGGGAGATCGACTGGTCAAAGCCGGTGGCCGAGGTCTACAACCTGATCCGAGGCTGCAACCCGCAACCTGGCGCAAGCACTCTGCACGGAGATGTGAAGCTGAAGATTTTTGATAGCGAACGAATCGATGGCTCTAGTGAATCCGCGCCTGGAACGGTGACCGGCGTCGCCGATGGCGGTTTTAGCGTGGCCGCAATTGGTGGTGAGATACTCGTGAAGCGTGTCCAGCCACCGAAATCGAAGAAGATTCTGGCACCTGAATACATCGCTGAATCAGGCTTGGTGGTTGGCGACGTTCTGGGTGGCTGACGGCACACACCATCAAGCTTGCTAGAATTTCCAGCATGACTGAGGCGAATTCAGAATCTGAATCCACGCTCGAGGTTGGCTCGACGACCACTGGCGTGCCCTTTGACCCCCGCAGTGCTGAAGCTCTGCTTGAGTTTGATCGCGTGCGTGACTTGTTGGCCGGATTTACGCGCTTCTCGACTTCTCATGAGATGGCGCTTTCCGTGCGGCCGCGGTGGGACTACAACGAGATCATATGGCTGCAAGATGAGACCGCCGAAGCGCGTCTCCTGCTCGACACCGTAGGTGATATCGGTCTGGCTGGACTTGAAGATCCGTCGGAGTTGATCCAACGCGCCGTTCTGGGCGGTGTACTGAACGGCAAAGAGCTCAACGCCGTAGTTGTGGTGCTCGCCGCCGTGGAAAGCGCAGGTGCGGTTGTTCGGTCACTCGGTAGCCAGCTTCCCTACTTGCTGGGTATCGTGGACGATATCGGCGACTTCTCGAATGTGCGGGTAGAGATCGGACGAGCCATCGAAGAGGGAGGCGATATCCGTGACTCCGCATCACCATCGCTGAGGAAGCTCAGACAAGGCGTGGCAGGTTCGTACAATCGGCTTATTCAGCGACTAGATCGCATCTCTCATTCCATGGACGTATCCCCATCGCTTCAGTCTGACGCGGTGGCAACCCGGGGCGATCGGCTGGTGCTGGAGGTGCGCAGCGAGCGCCGGAAGACAGTGCCGGGCATCGTCCACGATGTGTCGAACACCGGGGCTACGATTTTCATTGAGCCCATGGAAGTCGTCGACCTCGGCAACACCTGGCGAGAGACGGCTGCTGAGGTTGGGCGTGAGGAGAACCGCATTCTCCAGCGCTTGTCGGCGCATCTTGGGGATGTGGGGCGTGAAGCGCTGCACGCAATGAAGGCGACGGCCAAGTTGGATATGATCATGGCACGCGGTCGGTTGGCCAGCAGCATGTCGGCGAGGCGAGTGGAGTGCTTGCTGCCAACAGAAGTGACTGCGGTTGAGTTGAAAGACGCAAGGCATCCGCTACTGGGCGATGACGCGGTGCCGGCCACGATCTCTGTTGGGCCAGATTTCAGGTGTCTTGTGATTACAGGCCCCAACGCCGGCGGCAAGACCGTGGCGCTCAAGACTGTAGGCCTATTGGCGCTGATGAACCAGGCGGGGTTGCAGCTCCCAGCGTCGGTGGAATCAAAGATAGCGGCATTCGAATCGATTCATGCTGACATCGGAGATGCTCAGAGCATTGAGCGGTCCGTGTCCACATTCTCATCACACATGAGCGCTGTGGTCGATATTCTCAAGAACGCTGGCTCTCGTTCGCTGGTGCTGCTCGATGAGCTTGGCACTGGCACTGACCCAGAGGAAGGCGCTGCGCTCGCCCGGGCGATCGTTGAGGAGCTGAGCCAACGGCGAATTCCCGCGGTCATCACGACTCACCACCGGGGTGTAGCGGACTTTGCAACAGGGCATGACGGTACCGAAAATGCCAGCATGGAGCTATCTCCAGACACCATGCTGCCCACCTATCATCTGGCGATGGGACTCCCAGGCCGGAGCTACGCCATCGCGGTCGCCGACCAGCTCGGGCTACCGGAGTCGGTGCTTGGACGGGCACGCGATCTGGTGGGTTCCGATCACGCAAACGCAGAAAATATGCTTCAGCAGATCCAGTCTGATCGTAAGCGGCTGGCTGAATTGGCCAGTGAGGCGGAGGTAGCCCGTAACGACGCGGCGACGGCGAAACGCGCAGTTGAGGTTGAACTGGCTGAGTTGCGCCAGAACCAGGAGAACATGGCCCAGGAGACTCGGGTGGCGCTGCGTCGAGAAGCAGATGAGATGCGGAACACGTTCCGTCGTATCGAGCGTGACGCACGTCGGGAGGGGTTCGAGGAGTCAGCTCGACAGGCCGCGGATGAGGCGCGACGAGTCGTACGCGACCCGAACTGGTTGCGGGCGAAGCTGCCGGAGCCTGAGGTCGACCTGGGTGAGGAACGAGGGCCAATCGACGTCCCCGAACCAGTTGTGGTCACTGAAGCCGCCGAACTGGAGCCAGGTGAACTGGTGGAGCTTCGAGGGCTGGGTGCCACTGCCGAAGTGGTGGCAATTTTGAGCGATGGAGAGACGGTGGAACTCCTGATTGGTGGAGCCACCGCCAGAATCAATATGTCTGAGGTGCGCCGATTGGGCGCTGTGAAAGCTGAGCCAGAAGAGCCGGCGAAGGCCGTCGTACAAAAAGCGGCACGCCCGACGCCAGATATTGAGGATAACCCAACCAGCGAGCTCGACCTGCGAGGTCGCAGGGCGTACGAGATTCACGAAGTAGTGATGGCGTGGCTGGACCAGCAGATCCTGCAAGGCTCCGCCGGCGGCCGCATCATCCACGGAAAAGGCACCGGAGCACTCCGGAGCGCGGTCCGCGAGACGCTCACCCACCACTACGCTGTAGAAGCCTTCTACGTGGGCTCACCAGCAGAGGGCGGCGACGGCGTCACGATGGTGGAGCTGAAGTAGCGTCGCTTCGGCCTTCACTTTTTGGTCGATCACCTCGGAGTCGCGCCTGTCTCGCGCCCAATTGATGGTGTCTGCCACGCGCTTGTTGACGATCCCCTGATGATGCGCCAAAATCCTGGTATAGACAAATGTTCTAGTTGCTATTGCAACGTGTTCGCTTCCCCGGAGTTAGTCCCTGTGTTTCATTGGCGCAGTGTATGCGCAGCGGGAGGCTCTTTGGATTCTGAATTTGCGACGATACGGTCGGTAGATCTGGCGGCTGACCTGGCAGCAGGCCCGGCAGCCGATCTGGTAGTGAAGTGGCTGCCGGTACGGGTCGATGAGTCGGCTACGCCACAGACGAAGGGTGTGGGGACTGACGATGGCTCGCGGACCATTACGGTGGTCGCATCAACTGAGTCGGAAGACCGCATCGGCGATGTGATTCTGGCTTCTGGATGGGAGCTGGGTGATTACCTGGCGAATCCAGTAGTTCTCTGGGCGCATGACTACTCTCGGCCTGCGATTGGCAGGGCTGAGAAGGTCTGGATCGAAGGCGCTTCGCTCAAGGCTGAACTCATCTTTGCGGACACTCCTTTTGCCCGCAATGTTCAGTCGCTATACCAGCAGGGATTTATGCGTGGGATTTCAGTGGGGTTTCGCGCCATAGAGTCGGAGTCCAGAACCACTTCAGCTGGCGGTAAGGCGACGCTGTTCAAGCGGCAGGAGTTGCTTGAGATTTCGGTGGCAACAGTACCGCTCAATCGGGATGCCCTGGCCATCTCCTCACCTGCTGAAACAGATGCCGAAGCACCACGCGGCGTGGTGAGCGAACTTTGGGAACACGCGGCGACCTTGTAGCTCTGGGTAATCCCGCAAATTCCATCTGACGTAGACCGGGTGCTAGAGGCGCTAGGAGTTATCCAAGCCGTGCCGCGTACTGCGGACACGGATCTCGAAATGGAGAGTGCATGACCACTCAAGACGTTGAATCCGTCAAGAAAGAGATCGCAGAGGTTTCAGCCTTTGTGAAGGAAAAAGTTGAGCCGCTTCGCGAAGAGCGAGACCGGCTTCAGAAGTCGATCACCGACCTTGTGGCAACTGAACGCGACATCAAGCGCAGCCAGATTCTTTCCGAGTCTGCTGGCGAGACCACAAAGGTCAAAAGTGGCCCATATGAGGGGCAGGATGCCCTTGATCTGGCGATTTCAAGGAGCCTGTTTGCTTCTGCCCGACTTAACGGCGGTACTCAGGGACTTGGGACCTGGGAAGCCAACCTCAAGGCTGCAATGGACTCAGTTATCGCAGGCACTGGTGATGAGCTCGTCTCATCCAGTGAAGCAAATCTGCTGTGGCGTGATGTGAACCTGGAAACCCGCGTCGCATCGCTCTTCAGCCGCATTGAGATGCCAACGAACCCGTTCGACATCCCGCTGGAGGTTGGCGACGTGTCCTGGTTCCCTGGTTCGGAGAACGTGTCATCGAAATCGACCGCTCTAACCACGGGCCGTCAGACGCTGACCGCACATGAGCTAGTCGCAGAGGTCCCATGGTCGCTGACCCTGGACGAGGATGCTGTAGTTGCGATGCTTCCAGAAGTTCGTCGCACGCTGATTCGGAACGCTGCTGAAGTTATCGACGATGTCGTTCTGAACGGTGATCAGACCACTACGAACAACATCAACGCAGATGGCGCGACCATCTCCGCTACGGAGGCTGGTAAGGCAGAGTGGCTTGTTGGGTTCGATGGCCTGCTGCACCTGCCTTTGGTGGACAACACGTCACAGGCAAATGATCTGAACGGCGCGGTGTCTGCCGCTGCCTACAATACGGGGTTGCGCCTCCTTGGCAAGTATGGCGTCCGGAACAATGAGTCTGTGTTCGTGACTGACGTAAATACTTTCCTGGCCAGCCTGGCTATGGAAGAGGTTGAGACCGTGGACAAGCTTGGCTCCGCGGCAATAATCTTGAGCGGTCAACTGGGCGTGATCTACGGCCACCCGATGGTGGTGTCAGAGCAGATGGTGCTCTCCGATACCGACGGCAAGGTTACCGACGCAGGAAATGGCACGAACACGGGACGAATCCTGGCTGTGAACCGTAGCCAGTGGCGTCTTGGTTTCCGTCGAACGCTGATGATTGAGACGGAGCGAGACATCCAGAAGCGCCAGAACATCATGGTCGTATCAATGCGCCTTGGTTTTGACGAGCGATCTGGAAGCCGGTCTACCGCGACTCACACGGCGCTTCAGTACAACGTGACGGGCGTGGCCTAACCACGCTTACGAACTAAAACGGTGCGGCCTGTGGCGGACGGGGTGGGATGGCCGCATCACCAAATTGAACATTGAACACGGGAGAATTTTCTCAACATGCCAGACAACATAACAACAGCAGATCCGGTGGCAATGATTGCCGAGCGTGCACTCTCAAAGACGGCAGTGGTTCAGCTCACCGGCTGGGATGCGACCACGAATCGCTATCTCTTCGTTGCGCCGTATGACTGCAACATTGCAACGATGAGCATCGTTTCCGATACAGCAGTCGCTGCCAGTGACACCAACTACTACGCGTTCCAGGTGCAGAATCTGACGCAGGCGGAGGCTCTCCTTTCCGCCGCACAGACGACCATGGCCACAGGCGGTACCGCTATTACCGGTGACACGCTATACGCGGTGTCTCCAGATCAGAACAGCGTCATTTCTGATGGCGATGTGCTGGAGCTTCAGGTGACTGAAACGGGGACGGTAACGGATCTCAGCTCAGCACAACTTGTTGCAGTGGTGGAGTACATCTAGTGCCTCTCAGCAGTATGAAAAAAGCCGTGACGACAGAGGGTGTGGCAGAGCGCCTGAACGCATCTGACCAATTGGTCAGATCAGCCATCGTCCGATCGCAGGCCAGCAACACGGGCTCTGTCTATGTTGGAGACGCCACAATCTCCAGCAGCGGACCCGGCCTCGTCCCGGGCAATTCAATCAGCTTGCGGGCAGACCCGTTCCTGAACCTGTTTGACGTCTTTGTTGACGCTGACTAGAACGGGGACGGCGTTGATGTCTGGTTTATTGAGTACGCCTGATGGGACTACCAATTGGAACAGTAGTGGTAGCAGCAGCTGGGACGGCGGAGCAGGTTGTGGCCTCTGGCAACGCCGTTTCAGCGGTCAGCTTCAAAGCGCGTCTGGCTAACGCCGGAGCGGTCTATGTGGGTGACGATGCTGTAGTAGCCGCAACGGGTTTTGAGCTACAGCCAGGTGATGAGATAACGCTCTCATTTCGTGAGGCGGTAGATCTGCGCAGATTCTACGTGGACGCCGCAAACAACAATGACAGTCTTGACTACGCGGGGGTTTCCTCATAAGCGGTGCTTCAATCTCTTACAACCCGAATCCGAGGTTTATTGCAGATGACCTCAAGCTGAGATTTGGCAGCACTCCAGATGCGGCAATCCTTTTCGACTCAGCTGCAAGTGAACTTACGTTGCAGACCACAGATGCCACGAATGTGCTGCAAGATCGATTGACCATCGATTCGGGTACCGCGACACCCTCGGTATCCGTGTCGGCGAAGGTGGCAATCGAAGACACAACGGAAGCCACGTCAATCACGGCCGGAGCGGTGGTTAGTTCAGGCGGCATCGCTGCTGCCAAAAGTGTTGTTGTGGGAGAGGACTTCACAGTTGGCGCGGCGACGGCAAACAGGAAGTTCGGTCAGACAACCACCAACACTCAGAGCGTAGATGTTGCCTCCGGCACCACAGAGATCCTTGACTTCGCTGGCGCTGGTCCCAACGGGGTTCTCGTACTCGTAATCGGCTATTTGGACACGGGGGCAGACACGGCGTTTCTAGATCTTCTGCTTGTACCAGAGGAGTCAGGTGGAGCCCCGGCAGTAATCCAGGCTATCGATACTCGTGGAACACCAGCTGCACGCGCCTACTCCGTGCCAACCGAGCGAAAGCTCAGTTTGCTGATGGCTGCAGGTTCGTATGACGTGGCCGTACATGTCATCTCTGGAGCGCCATCGCCTCTCTAGCGGTTCAAGTTCGGGTTGCCTGAGATGAGATCTGCCCCCAGGTACGCAACCAATTGACAACAAACTCAACAGAAAAAAGGAAGAACACATGCCAACTGTTTACATTGACGATGCAATTGATTTTCTTTCTGCCGCACACCAGCGCCAGAGCGAAGCGATCACCACGGCAAGACGCCTTCGGGATGAGAACGACTCGTTTCTGGCATCGGCCAGGGGAGACTTCCTCCAGCTGGTGAAAAACGCTCTCAACGAAATCGATGCTGCTGCGGCCAAGCAGATTGCCACCGACGTCGTGGCTGATCGACGGCCGTAGATGTGTGAAAAGCAGGACGTACCAGAT
>CAUZJA010000050.1:0-14792 GCA_963579925.1 Dehalococcoidia bacterium
CACCGCTACCAGGTCATCAACCTCAGATAGCATCCGACTGGCAATATCGAGCCACCCAAGCCGATCGGCTAGCTCAACAGGTGATTCCGCCCACAGCGTGTGATCTCGATCTGCAATACGCGCAGCGAAGCGGTCTGCCTTGTCGCCAAAAGCCTGAGTGACAATTGAGTTGTTCATGCGGCTGTAATTCCCACTTGGTTCGATTCTTCTGAGATCTGGCTGGTATCTGGCTTCACCAAGAGACGATCTTGCCATTATGATGCGATAGACCCGAATACGGAGAATGTTCATGCGGTGAATGTCACATCCCTATGTCCAATTCTGCATCAGATATGGTGATCTCGATTTGCGAGCCTCAACCAACGGAGATACCGATTGAACTTAGCGATAAGTCCGGACGCCGAAGAGTTCCTGCGCGACAGGGAACGTCCCGTGGCGCTTGACTTTATCGGAGCACTCGGTTGAGGTGGCCACGCCACTGTGTCAGTCGACACTTACGCACGCAAGGTCAATCTGAAGGCCTATCGCAAGTTCGAATCCAAGGGTATTGAGATCCTTGTCGCCAAGACACTGGCAGCCCAGGCTCAGATGGTGCGATTGGATCTGAAAAAGTTCCTTTTCTGGAAGTGGTTGTCTGTGAGCGCGCTGCTCGCGGGCCACGATACCTGAACGAATCATTAGGCAGCCGGGCGCTGCTTTACCGGAAAACCGTTCAGCCCATCTGGTGGGCAACTTCTTGCTACTGATCCGGGCCCGGGTGCTAATTAATCGAGGATGTCTGCCAGACTTGATGACACGTCGTTCAGTCGTGTGATTTGAACCGGGTCAAGGGTGAGTTCTGCGCCGCCGATGTTGTCGCTCAGGTGCTCAACTGTGTCACCGCCGGTAATGGCGATGGTTATCTCGTCGTGCGAGAGAACCCATGCCAGTGCCACCTGCGCCGGTGTAGCTGAGTGATCTCGCGCAATATCTCGTACCGCGTTGAGAACATCGCCTCTGCCCCCATCTAGTGATGACCCGAAGTCGAACTCCCGCTTCGTAGCCCACAGTGAGTCTTGTGGCGGCGCGTCATCTGGGCTGTACATGCCAGAGAGCAACCCAACGGCCAGAGGGCTGTACGCCATGATTCCGATCCCAGAATCGCGGGCCATTGGAAATAATTCAGACTCTAGCCCACGGTTCATCAGACTGTAGGGATTCTGCGCTGTGATCGGCTGATGTAGGCCAGCCCGCTCAGCGATTCCCTGCGCCTTCGTAATCTGCCATGCGGCAAAGTTGCACACACCGTAGTACCTGATCTTGCCGACGTCGACGAGGTCACTCAGTGCCCGCAAAGTCTCTTCAAGAGGTGTCTGATCGTCATATCGATGAACTAGATACACGTCGATATGATCTGTCTGGAGACGGGCTAGTGAACGATCGACCTCACGCATGATGTGATATCTGGACAGCCCGACATCGTTTGGCCCTGGGCCAATCTCACTGGCGACCTTCGACGTAATGACCACGTCATCGCGTCGTCCTTTCAGGGCTTTTCCCAGCACGACTTCTGAACGCCCAATGTTTGCCCGGTCATCCATGGGACCGTACACATTGGCACAGTCGATCAGGTTGATACCGGAATCCAGCGCAGTTTCAACTACGCGCTGAGCCTCAACTTCATCTGGTTGGCCACGAAACCCCAGCCCTAGAGCCAATTGACTGACTTTTACCCCGGATGCGCCAAAGTTGACGTACTGCACAGACACCTCACTCGATATTCGTTAAAAACGTAACGCGCCCAGTGTAGGCGCGTCTGCAAACTTATCGAGTGGAAAGAGGTTTAGTAGCCCGGGCCTCGTACTTGAGATCCATCAGTGTGAGGCGCCCACGGAACCAATCGTTCTGGCCCAATGATTCTGCCGCCAACAACTTGGTATCCGGTTTCACCATCTGGACCAAGAATTTTGTCGCCATCAAGATAGTAGCCGGTGTCTCCGCGTCGGCCGCGGATCTTCCCGCCTCGCACGTGAAAGTGCGGCATATCTACGTCGCCGATAATGTTGCGACCGGCGATGCGCAACCCGGTATCCACGATGACCGTTCCTGTGTTCCCAGATGTCATACGCAAATGAGGTTATGGCCTCTGTTGTGCACACACCTAGATACTTCGGGGCAGGATTTCACCACTTCTATGCGGGCAACTCACCTGTAAAACGGCGTTTTGAGTGGTTAGATGGACTATCCTTTGCCGCGCATTACAAATATTTATGGCAGGAGAATCATGGCGCGTACGTACAAGGCAGGAATTATTGGTGCTGGATCCATTGGTCACGCACACATGGATGGCTATAACCTCACGGACAACGTGGAGGTTGTGGCGGTTGCTGATCCGGTAGCCAAAGCCAGAAACCAGTACCAGCGCTCATTCGACATCCCTAATGGTTATGCAACAGCTGAAGAGATGTTCGCAGCGGAAGATCTGGATATCGTTTCAGTGTGCGCATGGCACCTGCTGCATCCCGAGCTGACCATCGCCGCAGCCAAAGCTGGCATCCCTGCTGTCATCTGCGAAAAGCCGATGGCCATTGGCGTCGGCGCTGCCAAAAACATGATCGATGCCTGCAACGCATCGGGAACCAAGCTGGTCATCAGCCACCAGCGCCGCTTCACGCCAGGCTGGGAGAAGGCAAAACATATGGTGGAAGCAGGCGCAATTGGAACGCCGGTGTTCATCAACTGCAAAGTCATGGACGGCCTCACCAACTGGGGCACACATGCCATCGATGGAGCAAGATTTGTCGTGGGCGACCCGAGCGCACTCTGGGTTATGGGTGCAGTTGAGCGGGTAACTGACAAGCACGAGCGAGCGGTTGCAATTGAAGATTCCTGCATGGGTCTGATCCAGTTTGAGGGAGGAATTCAGCTCTTCATCCAGTCAGACCTGATGCTGGAAGGCGCCGATGCAGGGGCTTTCTTGATTCGTGGAACTGAAGGCGTATTGGATATTACAGAAACCACCGTGAAGATCATGAACCATAAGTCAGACGGCTGGGAAGACATCGACCTGAATCTCCATGAAGGTGAGCAGGCCATCGGCGGAGCCACCAATGCCGCACAGGTTCGCGAACTCATCGAGTGGATGGAAGGTGGCCCCGGCCATCGTGGCAATGGTGAAAACGCGGCCATCACGGTGGAAGTAATGATGGCAATCTATGAATCGGCCCGCCAGAACCAGGTGATCAAACTTCCCATGGAGGAACAGGACTACCCGTTGGACCTTATGGTTGCTGAGGGGAAGTTGCCGGTGCAGGAAGATGGAAGCTACGACATTCGCGGCTTCCTGAACTGGGATGGCATCGACGAAGAAGACTACGCAACGCTCAGGGCAGAAGGTCTGGGACATCATCAGGCGATGATGAAACTGCACGATGTAGAAGAGTTGCCTGGCCGCCGCGTCATCTATCCGTCAGCCGGAGTGGACGAAGACCGTTCCTGATCAGCGATGCTAGCTCTCTAATGGCATATCGCCCTGGGACCCCGTAATAAAACGCAAAAAAAGAGGCCAGCGGAGTAATGCTCTCTGACCTCTGTCAGTCTAAGGAGGTTCCGGGGTTAACCCTCTACCTTTACCGGTGCGTAAAACGCCAGGTGATCTTTGATGTGGCTCGCTTTGGAGCTTGGATCCGGGTAGTACCAGGCGGCGTTCTTAAAATTCTCGCCTTCCACTTCAGCGTTCAAATAGTTCGCCATGCCCTTCCATGGGTAACGCGTCTGATGATCACTATCACTGAAGTACTCACGGTTTACGGAGTTTGGAGGGAAATATACGTTTCCTTCAACGATCTCGTATTCCTCGCTCTCCGCGAGTACAACGCCGTTCCAAACCGTTTTTGCCATTCCGTGACTCCCAAATAATTCTTACAGCTAGCTACAATCTTTGATTCGTCAGCGCGCGTAACGATGCATGCTCTCGCCTGACAGTGGATCACACCGTCATACGCTTGAGACATTCGGCAAATGTGTATCTCTGACGGGGTTAAAGACGTGTAGCATCTCGCCAGCCGACAACAGGGTCGGAGTGCACAAGTGTGGGTTCGGATTGCACGACTGAACCGGGAGATAGCGTTGGATCCAGGCCGGTTCATTGGGTTTCTGCTGCGTCGCGGAAAAAAAGAAGCCTTACTGCTCGCGGCCGCGTCTATCTCAATCTTGCTGGCCGCTTCAGTTATTACCGGCGCTCCAATTTACCTTCGAAGTCTCGAATTACTTGGTATCGGACAAGTCGTCGATGATCTGAAGACCGGTGGCCAGCACATTCAGGTAAACACCAGTTCGCTGTCCCTGAACGGTGACTTGATACGGCGCTCGCGTGAAACTCTGGATTCGCTAGCAACCGACAGCTTCGGCGATCTGTATGTGAAACAGGAAGAACTGCTCCGTTCTGCCCGTCATTACTGGGGTCCAGCCGATGACGGACCGCGAGAAACAGTTGGCGCATCCAAGGCAATTTTCCAGTCACACTCCAACATAAATGATCACGTGGGGTATCTACCGGGCGGCGTTGCACCACGCCCGGTAATCTCGGACGCTCCCGATGCAGTACTTGAAGCTGCCGTCTACAAAACTCGAGCAGACCTGCTGGGCGTAGATGTGGGTGATGTGATTGAGGTGACGCCGAGAGATATTGCCGGAAAGATACTCACGGTAAAGATCACTGGAGTGTTTCTTGAGCGGGCGCCTATTGACCCGTTCTGGCTTGGTCTATCTGCTCCCATTCTTGCCCCACCTGCATCCACTGCTGGCGATGACCTCCCACTCCTGCTCTTTGTTCCTTACGAGACGATCACTGGCCCCGTCAGTGACAACCTGCTGGGGATGCCGGCCAGCGTGACCTGGCACCTGTTCACTGATGGTGAACTTTTGCGCGATCAACGCGCAACGCCGGTGATCGACATGGTGGCGGAGTTCGAGGGCGATGTGGCGGTCGAACAGCCCCGCCCTCTCGTGATCACCGCGCTCGGTGTGAGTCTCAAAGAGTATCGCTTCAGATCGGTCTTTACCCGGGCGCCGATGCTGATGATGGCATCACTGGCTCTTGTGGCCTCGTTCTACGGCCTGTTCATGGTCACAAGCATCGTCACCGATCGCAGACGCCCCGAATTGGCTGTGCTTCGATCCCGAGGCGTCAGCATGTTCCAGATCAGTCGTATGCATCTGGTTGAGGCGATCCCCACCATCGGTATACCCGTGGTCATTGCGCCATTCCTGTCGGCATACGTGGTTGGTTCTCTGGGCAAGTTTGGGTCGTATGAAGATCTGACCGGAGGCGATCGCCTGCCGGTTGAGCTGGAACTCTGGCACTTTGGCGTTTCGATCCTCACGGGTGTAGTCGCACTGCTCGTTATTGCATTGCCTGCCATCATGCGACTCAGAAGCAGTCTTTCAGAAGAGGCCCGTGCCGTTGCACGACCCGACACGAAACCACTCTTTCAACGCTTCTTTTTCGATATCGCGGTGATCGCTATCGGTGTCATCGTGTGGTTCGAGTTGAGAGAGCGAGGTGCGCTCGTCTCTTCTACCCTGGATAACGAACAATCGACGGACATGACGCTTCTGTTTGCGCCGGCTCTGCTTCTGATTGTCGGGGTAATGGTAGTGCTACGGTTCTTCCCTTATGTCACTGCTGGTGCTGCATGGATCACCACTCGAGTCTCTCCAGCGTGGTTTGCGCTTGCGTTCTGGCGCATCGCAAGGACACCGTTTCAGTCAGCATGGGGCCTGCTGCTTGTGGCATTTGTCACTGGCACTGCGATCATCACCGGCTCGCTCGCGTCGACGCTCGAGCTCAGCCAGGAGGAACGCATCCTCTATCGGACAGGTTCAGATATCCGGATAATCGCACCGGAGGGTGGTATCCAAGAATCCCGGCAAATCTCAGAGAGATTGCTCAGCATACGCGGGGTTAAAGCGGCCACATCTGTAATCCGTCAGGACGCGAGCGTTGGCACGACCGCAGGCGGATCAAACTTTGAACTGTTTGCCATCGACCCCGCTGTGTACGCGGATATTGGCTGGTTTCGAGATGACTTTTCAGGCGAGAGTCTCGAAGAACTGATGGCTGCCCTGGTTGTGGAATTCGATGACCCTGTAGTCGTTCCCGATGGCAGTAACCGACTTGGCATGTGGGTGAAGGCAGATATTGAGATAGACACGGGGTTCGTGTGGCTCATTGTCAGAGGTGCGGGCGGTCTGACCAACACGGTCTCATTAGGCCAGGTGGAGGGGACCGACTGGCGATACCTCTCGTCGGAATTAAGAGGTATCGACCTTCCAGGGGAGATTGTTGGCGTTCAACTATTCCAGAATCTGGGTGGAGACCGGGCAATCCCAACCACACTTCTATTTGATGACATTGAGGTGGAGATATCTAGTCCAGCCACAGGGATATCGATCGAGATACTGGAAGACTTCGAGTCCGAACGGCCCTGGACAGGCTTACCGACGTCGGAGGGGTTCGATGCTGTTGTCAGGTTGGTTCCAGAGCTTCTTGCCTCCGGTCAGGACCTGTTAGGTAGCGTTCACGGCACTCAGATTGCCAGGCTCCAACTGGGAAGAGGTAGCGATGCAGGCGTGCGAGGAATGGTGCCGTTCTCAGGTCCATTGCCAAGCATAGTTAGCGACTCTTTCTTGGGTGAAACTGGCCTCAAGGTTGGCGATCCGTACATCGCAAATTTCGCCAACATTCAGGTTCCTATGATGATCGCAGGCTCCGCCAGTTATCTCTCAACGCTGAACCCACTTGAGCAGGGCTTCATGGTCACTGACATCCAGGGAGTACGAAATTACGCCGACCAGAAAGGCGTCTACTCATTAGAGGAGTCTGAGGCGATCGTTCAGATGAACTCTGACAACTACGCATCCGCGTTGCCGCAACTTCGCCGACTGTTCAGGAATGCCAAATTTGTCCAGAGGACAGAGCTGCGATCAGCCGCTGTGGTTGACCCACTGGTGGCGGCGGGATGGAAGGGAGTGGCGCTTCTGGCTGCCGTGATCACTGTGATGGCGGCGTTCATTGGATACGGAGGAGCGCAGGCGGCACACGCACGTCGTACGGGTGGAGAATCCGCATTTATTCTTGTGCTTGGGCTATCTCGAGGGCATTTCTTGCGAATGCTGATCGTAGAGCATCTGGCAATCGCCATAAGCGGAGTTGCGCTGGGAGTCTTTGGGGGGACCATTTTGAGTGGGGTTGTGGTTGATGCCGTATCTCACACAGAGGACGGCGGACTGCCACTTCCACCGATTCAGCTGGTTACGTCGTGGACGGCATTCAACATCGTGATTGCGGGATTGGCCGCGACCTTCCTGTTCTCCATAGTGATACGAGCCAAGAGCCAGACCGGTCCCGCGCACGGTGCCATCGCACGAATTGGCATCAGGGGAGTGAACTGAGTTGATCCGGAACTCACTCCAACTCGTCGCCAAACGCACTCTGGCTCACAAGCGGCTTCTCTTTGCGGTGATTTCCGGAGTGTTCCTCGCAGTGACCATCCTGTCTGGCTCTGTGGTCTATACGAATGCGCTCAAGGACCTCGCCGTTCAGGACGCGTTGCGTCCGTTGGATGGGTCTGATGTTGATCTGCTGATCACCGCTGATTTCGGGCCGATCGATGAGACATCTATCCAGGTGCTTCAACAAACCGTAGCAAGCCAGATCGATCCTGCAGTAGCAGGTTTCGGTGAGTTTCTGGGTTTTGCCGGAAGAAGCGAAACATTTCTGGTAGCCGGGGATGTTGGTCTAGGAGAGGGCAACGCGCCGCCCGACCCGAACAACAATCGCCGCGCATGGCTGGCAACGGCCGGGGCATTCGTGCAGCATGTCGATGTTGTGTCTGGGTCAATGCCTCCTGAACATCAACTCGGTGATGTACCAATTGTTGGCGAACCCGATGTAGTCCTTATTCCTGCCATTGTTTCGGAGCAGGGTCTTGCGCAACTTCAGGCTGAAGTTGGCGACACTTTTCTGATTTACCCAACGTGGCTGTCTGCGCGCGAGTCCATCACGGTCCGCATTGATGGGGTCTACCGACGCAGCGAGCCAGATTCAGAATTCTGGCGACTCTACGATGAAGGTCTGAAGGACCAGTCCAAGATAATCCAGTCCATTGGATTGCTGACTGACGACAACGCGTTCACTGATATTTCCAGCCGATCGCTAACTCGCATGCAAGGGAGCTTCGGATGGCTGTATGGCATGGAGTTCGAATCGCTCACGCCAACGCAGGGTCGGGATCTGGTGAATCGGCTTAGCGCAGCAGATAGATCTCTCTCCGCAAGGCTCGACAACTATTCCCAGAAAACAGAACTCCCGAATCTTATTGGTGAAGTGACCCGCAGCGTTGGGATCAACACGGTGCCAATGACTGTTGTGATGATCCTGGTCGTCATCGTCGTGCTCTACTACGTCTCGGTACTGGGCCTGTTGCTGGTAGAGGCGCAGGCCACGGAAATCGGGTTGTTGACGAGCCGCGGTGCGACTTCGATGCAGGTTCTGGTTGTTTACGTCATAGAGACAGCCGCGCTCAGCGTGGTCGCAGCCATCGCAGCGCCGTTCATAGCGCTGGGCGCTGTTTCGCTGATCGGTGTGCTGCCGTGGTTTACCGACCTCAACGGAGGTGATCCACTCCCGGTCCGACTGACAGCATCTACATTCCAGATGGCAGGGATTGGCGGGATTCTCATCTTGCTTGCGCTCTTTATTCCTGCCTTGAAAGCCGCGAGATCTGGGCTGGTCAACTATCTCAGATCGCTCGCCAGACCACCGGCCATAAACCTCATTCAGCGCTATTATTTGGACCTGGTTTTTCTGGCGGTTGTCGTTTATCTCTTCTCTCAACTCTCCAGCAAGGGATCATTTGTCGCGAACGATCTGCTCGGAGAGACAAAAGTCGACGAGCTGATTCTCGCGGTACCAGCGCTTGTAATGCTGGCGGTTGCAGTGGTCGTTGTAAGACTGTTCCCGCTCTCGATGGGCTTACTGGCGCATCTGGCATCGATGCCCGGCGTGAGTAGGGTCACGCCCTCTGCGCTCGTTCTGGGCCTGTGGGAGATGGCCCGGAACCCGGCTCACCACGCGCGATTCTCTTTGCTGTTGATGCTGACGGCTGGACTGGGTGTATTCGCCTCCAGCTTCAACTCCACGCTTGAGCGAAATGTCGAGGAGCGAATCCTCTACGAAACCGGCGCGGACGTCCGAATGACGAACCTACGCCCGCTGTACGAAGGACCATCGACCTCAGTGAAGTCTGAAGCTGATGCTAATAGCGCGGTGGAAGCCTCTTCGATGGTGATGCGCAATCTTGCTTCTGCTCTAGATGTACAGCGCGCCAACACATTTTCGTTCCTGGCAGTAAATACCGACGAAATATCTGACGTGGGGTGGCTGAGAGACGATTTTGATATCAAGCCTGACGGTGATCTGCTTGCCCAGATCGCAGGTAACGGATTCCCCGGGTTGGCGATACCGCCGGATACAGAATCCTTAATTGTGCGTATCAGACCATCGCGGATCCCAAGCGGTATATCTCTGGTAGCTATAAGGGCCCGCGATGCAAATGGCAGGTACTTCACCATTGATGCAGGAATCTTCGCTGGCAATCAGTTGGGTGGCGGAGGGTCCGCCGTCGTACGCTCGTTTGAAGGCAGAATATGCACCACCGCGGCCGGTGAGTGGTGTGACATGACCAGTCCGCTTGTAGGCACGTCAGGTGAATTTGAAGGTGAGTTTGAACCGGTCCAGCCGGTAGAAATTCTTTCAATGGGAATCGCACGATCTTCGCGATTCCGTTTTGGCGGTTCGCTTGATCCCGCTGCAGTCGATTTTGACAGCATAACGGCAGTCAACTCCGCTGGTGGGCGAACTGTACTTGAGGCGTTTGACGATGTATCGAACTGGCACGTCATTCGTACCTCCCCTGCATCCAGCGGCGACGTGCTTTCGACAGTCGAGGCGAACGGGCAGACGGACTCAGGCGTTGCAAGGTTCACGTATACGCGAATCACATCCCCGGAGTTTCGCGGAATAGCGTTTGGCGAGGATCCAGGCCCGGCGCCGGTGCTGATCAACGATGCGTTCCTTGATGTCTACAAGATGGATGTGGGCGATAGAACCACGGTTTCCTTCGGGTTGGTACCCATCGACGTTCGCATCACGGACTCGATAGACCTGTTCCCAACACTTGACCCGGAGGTTCGACCATTCTTGATCGCAGATTTGGATTACGTGTTGTGGCGCACCAACACGTCGCAGATTGCGACCGAAATATTCCCCAACGAGATTTGGATTTCATCTACCGCAACCTCAGATGAAATTGCAGAAACACTCCCTATCCAGTTCTACCTGCCCAATGACCGAGCCGAGCAACTGGATGCCGTCGCCCTTGACCCGCTACTCACCGCCGGATGGCGAGCCCTGCTGGGGGTGTCTTTCTTCACCGTGATGGCAGTGAGCGCAATCGGCTTCCTGGTCCACTCTCAGGTCACGTTCAGTTCAAGGTCGCGCGATTTTGCGCTGCTCAGGACCGTCGGCCTGTCCATGAAGCAACTGCTTGGAATCGTCGTACTTGAGCACGCCGTCGTGATTGGCGTTTCGGTCTCGGTTGGGGCCTTAGCCGGGGCAAGGCTTGGCTCCACGATCATGCCCTATCTGGCAAATTCAGGGGAGGGCGTGGAAGTTACACCGCCAATGATCCTGATCATCGACTGGGGTAACTTCGCCCTCGCCTTCGGAATTCTTGGCGCTGTGCTGGCGGCCGTGATCACCGCTATCTCGCTGGCCGTGTATCGAATGTCGATTCATTCAGCCATGCGAATGGGCGACTAGCCGGTCACTCTCTCCCGACCGACTATTCTTTTCCGACCGATTCAACGGGGTTCACCGTCACTCGGCTCATCATCACGTCACCGGTATTCGTGAACTGATGTCGCACGCCGCCCGGCACAAGAACTGCATCTCCGGTTTTGATCGGATACTCCTTGCCGCCGAACGTCAGAACGCCTGAACCCTCGGTGATGAAGGCCTGATGCTCCCAGGGGTGCGTGTGGTCCGGGCTGGACTTTCCTGGCTCGTGGCGCACATACAGCATCACGTATGTGGAGACTCCGTCACCAGGACCCAGTATTGGGTTTGAAGCACCTTCGAAATTGCGAATGGTCGGTTCAGTCATTGCGTCCTCTGGTTGAAAATAATGTCATGTTCGGCGTCAGCCTAGCAGACGCCAAATATCCCGTCGCCAACCATCTCGGAACTAGCCGCCAGAAGTCAGATTATCCCTGACGATTTCTGCCAGTTCCAGAAGTTTTTGCTCATCAAGTAGCAACGCCCCATCATCGGCCATGGTGGTGGAAAGTTGTGTAACCGTGTTCTCCACCTGGAAAGCCGCAATTGCTCCCAGTCGATCATCATTAGCGGTTAGGAGATACGAATTAGGGCCAAGGCTATCTGCCACGAGATTGGCGTTGGGTTCGAGGTTTAGAACGATGGTGTTGGCGCTGGCCTTTAGTTTCCTGAATTGCGATTCAGCGCCATCGTTTGAAAGAAACGAGGTTGATCGAAGGGTGACAGTGCTTCCCGGCTCGCCCTCCCCGCCTGATGAGTGAAATTCAAGGACGCAAACAGCAAGTATCCCAAGAATGTCAGCATCTCCGGGGACTCCAAGATTGAACCTGTTTGGATCTTCACGGAGGACTACCTGGGCACCGGCGGCTCTGGCAACGTCACCCAACTCCACGAGCCCGGTACAACCCTGATAGTTGGCATTCCCGACCTCAATTAGATGTTCCTGCTCAGGCGATATGGTCGGCACAGGGATTGAAGTCGCGTCGGAAAGATCGATCTCGTCACTGGAACATGCAACCACTCCCAGCACGGCAGCAACGGCCAACATAAGAACGTAAATTCTGTATCGGGTAAGTATTCGGCGCGATGAGATGTTCAATCGACTCCTCAGGGAACGAACGAGATGGCTTATCTTCAGATGAACCGTCATATGAGATCGGTGCGCAATCGCTCGATAATTATCCACCGATTTGGCGACGGTGCGTTTGATTATCGCCTTACATCTGGTCCGCCGAAAGATGAAAATGGTTGGATGTTGCAACGTTTGCCAACCCTCTTGATCGGAACTGATCGCCTGTGAGCACTATCCAGGCAATCGTACTCGCCATAATTCAGGGCCTGACGGAGTTCCTGCCGGTCAGCAGCTCAGGGCATCTGATTCTTGGATCCTGGCTTTTTGACTGGCCAGATCAGGGGCTATTGTTTGATGGTGCGGTGCACCTCGGGACGCTTGGTGCCGTGCTGATCTACTTCAGAAGTACCTGGATCTCGCTGATCAGAGGCTGCCTTTCGGGCGGAGTGGTGCCTCTGGGCGAGAAGTCAGGCGGCCAAAGCGTTCCCGCAATACGCCTGCTGTGGCTTCTTGTGTTGGCCAGTGTGCCGCTCGCTATATTTGGTTTGTTACTGAAAGACACGCTTGAAGAGCACCTGCGAACGCCCGAGGCAGTGGGTGCGTTTCTGCTTGTAACTTCTGCCATGCTCATCGTGGCGGAGTATGCGGGCAACCGCAGTCGGACGATCACCTCTGTAGGCGTAAAAGACAGCCTTGTCGTGGGATTGGCACAGGCAGCTGCAATCATTCCCGGCATATCCCGCTCTGGCACCACGATAGCCGCAGGGATGGCGTCCAACCTTGATCGCGACTCGGCGGCTAGACTCTCATTCCTATTGGCCGTACCAGCGCTTGGTGGTTCCGGACTGTTCGTGGTCATCGATGCGCTGACCGACCGTGGCCTTGATAGCGCCGATTGGGGCCAAGTTGGACTTGGCGCCGTGATTTCGTTCATCACCGGCTATGCGGCGATTGCGGGATTCCTATGGCTACTACGGACAGCGTCCTTGAAGCCCTTCATCGCCTACACAGCCATCGCTGGCTTGGCAGTGCTTATCGCTCGTGCCGCAGGTGCCTGATCTCCTGAGCTAAACTGCCGCTGCAGCGAAAGTGATCAGGGAGCACGTATGTATCTTGGGACTCAGGGACAACCAGACTCAGAAGATGAACTGAGCGTTCTGGCACAACTTGGTGTGAATCACATCTCTTCTGATCCACCGGGGCACTGGTCAACGTGGGACAGGCAAGCGTTCGAGGCCCAAAAGGAGAAGCTGGCGAAGCACGGGATCGTTTTGGATATGTCCCTTATGCCGCTGGGTTCTCGGTCTGCCTTCGATAACGACGTGCAAAACGTTTTTCTTGGCCCCAGCGCCGAGCGTGAACGTGAGATCGACCAGCTCTGCACGCTTTTAGAAGAGGCTGGTGCGGCCGGGATCCGAGCCCTGCGCTACAACATCACCATCCTGGGCCACATGAGAACTGAATCGACCACTGGGCGAGGTGGTGCGACCCTTTCCTCATTCGATTACTCAAAGCTTGACCACGATCTGGGCGAGTTCGAAGGCGGTGCGGCTGATGCCGACACCATGTGGGAGCGAATTGACTACTTCCTCTCCAAAGTGGTCCCCGTTGCGGAATCCAACAAGGTGCAAATTGCCTGCCACCCCCAGGATCCCGGCATTGGAGATCGGGAGTACCGTGGTGTGGCCCGAGTAATGGGCACGGTGGATGGCCTCAAGAAGTTCATTGGCATGCATGAGAGTCCTTACCACGGCCTGAATTTCTGTCAGGGTACGGTTTCAGAGATGCTGGAAAACCCTGGAGAAGAGATCTACGATGTGATCCGTTACTTCGGTGAACGCAAGAAGATATTCAACGTGCATTTCAGGAACATCAAAGGCGGATTCCTGGACTTTATTGAAGTGTTTCCGGACGAAGGGGATATCGACATGCTGAAGGCCATCAAGGTCTACCAGGAGGTGGACTATCCCTACATGCTCATGCCTGACCATGTTCCAGAACTGGCCGGGGATAACGCCCGCCGAGTTGGATTCGCGTACTGTTATGGCTACATAAACGCAGCGCTGCAATCGATCAATTCTGATTGATCGGTGATTCCGCTGCCGTGTCCCTTGAATCGCGTCGGCACGCACTTGTGCCTGAACCTGTCACAAACACATGTAAAGAAAGAAAGTTGGTAGTTATGCGAGGTGTCGGAGTAATCGAGTTTGGAGGACCTGAGGTTCTTCAGGTTGTTGAGCTTCCTGAGGTTCATGCCGGGGCCGGAGAAGTCCGCATCAGGGTTCACGCCGCGACAGTTAACCCAACGGACACCGGGCTACGAAGCGGAGGGCGGGCCGCGACAATGCCGGATATTTCACCGCCGTATATTCCCGGTATGGATGCCGCTGGAGTCATCGATGAAATCGGCGTAGATACCAAGACCGATCTCGCCATTGGCGATGCGGTGATGGCGATGGTGATTCCGCGGGCGAGTCACGGCGGCTACCGGGAGAGCATTGTGCTGCACTCCGACGCGGTTGTTCGTGCGCCAGCTAACGCATCGCACGCTGAGGCGGCAACGCTTCCCATGAACGGACTGACCGCACGTCAGTCGCTTGATCAACTTTCGCTCCAGCGAGGGCAGACAATCGCAGTAACAGGAGCGGCGGGCTGCTACGGCGGATACGTCGTACAACTAGCGAAGGCAGATGGCCTGACCGTAATCGCCGATGCGTCTACCGACGACGAGAGCCTGGTCAAGGACCTCGGGGCCGATATCGTCGTGCCTCGAGGCGACGACATTTCGGCACAGATCCTGAAGGTGAAGCCAGATGGTGTTGATGGTCTAGCTGACGGCGC
>CAUZJA010000051.1:0-14413 GCA_963579925.1 Dehalococcoidia bacterium
TGGTTGAACGCGTGATGTCCCGCCATGTTGATGATGGGTTCAACTCTTATTCCAGGAACATCTGTCTCAGAGAGCAGGAAGCTGATGCCACGGTGTTTTGGGGCATCAGGATCAGTACGGACCAAGACGAAGATGTGGTCGGCCCGGTGTGCCTGGGAGGTCCAGATCTTGGAGCCTGTCACAACGTACTGATCGCCATCGTCCACGGCGCGTGTCTGGAGTGACGCCAGGTCTGATCCAGAGTTTGGCTCGGAGTATCCCTGACACCATTGCACTTCGCCTTTGGCAATTGGCGGCAAGTACTCTTTGCGCTGCTCTTCTGAGCCGTGAACCATGAGAGTTGGCGCCAGCATGCGGGTACCGAAGCCGTCTCGCCCGGGGATGGAGTGGTACACCATTTCTTCAGTGAAGATCACTTGCTTCATCATGGAAGCGCCCAGACCACCGTACTCAACAGGCCAGTGGAGGGTTAGCCAGCCTTTGTCGGCAAGCATCTTCCGGACTTCCAGAGCCTTGGCCCAGTCATCGTCCGATCCACCTTCAGAGACGCTCTTGTAGTCATCGTCAAGATCGTCGATCCAATCAACAAGCTCAGCGCGGAAGTCTTCCTCTTCAGTCGTAAATTCGTATCGCATAAAAGTTCCTCAGGCCGAAACGGAGAGACAGGAAACTGTCTTCGAGATTCCGGGAATCTGATGAAGTTCCTCGCTTATCAGGTCGCCCAGGGCCGGCAAATCCTTCGCTTCAATAACAGCAACAATGTCATAAGGCCCCGTCACGGGATCAACCCGCTTCATCTGACCCATATTGGAAAGAGCTTGCGCCACTTCCGTTGTGCGACCTACTACTGTCTCGATCAATATATACGCCCGTGTGGCCATGATCTGTTCTCCACATCTGAGTTGCGATGCCAATTTAAGAATTCATTCCAACGGCAATCTCAGAGTGCTATTGGTACTAAGTTGATATTCAGGGGCTGCGCAATACTAGGGGCATATTGAAAATGGTGTCAACGCGAAAACGGGCGGGAAATCGCTCCCGCCCGCTATTACTACCAACTGATCGAATGAAATCTACATAGGAACTTCACGCCGAGTCAGACCGCCGGGTGCGGTGAAACTCGGATGTGAAGTAGTGGGTGCGGACTCTGCATTCTGCCGTGCCACTGGCTGAGTTGACGGGGCAGCAGGAGGGAACACACCTTCATACGTGCGGGTCCCGGGGATTGCGGCGGGAACCGCGGGCCTGGTGGCCTCTGGTGTAGGAACCAGCGGCTGCTGTAGC
Source organism: Dehalococcoidia bacterium (assembly GCA_963579925.1). GTDB lineage: Bacteria > Chloroflexota > Dehalococcoidia > Lucifugimonadales > Lucifugimonadaceae > UBA1151. Next base: position 1,285 of record CAUZJA010000051.1, read on the forward strand.
TGAGGTTGGCCAAGTAGATCACCTGAGCCAGGGTTATAGCCCGTGCTCATCGCGATCATGTTCAGCAGCGTCGTTGAGGCACCGCGCGGTTCGTAAACCCCGGTTTCCCATTCGCTCACTGTCTGTTGACGAACTCCCAGTTGGTTGGAGAACCCGTTCTGAGAAAGTTTCAAAAACTTCCTCAATCCACGGATGGAATCTTTGTTCCAGTGGAGGTGTGCGGCAGAGTCAAATGCAGTTGTCATGCATTCAACCTACCCGGTTTGGTCACATCTTCCAAAGAATGTTCTAGTCCCATTTCCGTCAATTTCTGAAGACCCTGACAATTCTCAAAACTTCAGGCTGTCGAGAAATACCTGCTCGTCCTTGAATGGGCCGACCAGCGAAAGCGCAATCTTTTCGCTGCGGATCACCCGTTCGGCGGCCCGCTTTATATCGTCCATCGTCACGGCTTCAACTGCGGCGATAGTGTCATCCACAGTCTCGACATGACCTCGGATGAGTTGCTGTGCCCCCATGGTCATTGCCACGGCGCGGCTCTCCTCCATGCGAAGCATCGTTCGCCCTTTGCTGAGTCGCTTGGCCTTGGCCAACTCTTCAGGAGTGATCCCTTCCCAGAGCTTCACAAGCTCGCCGATGATCACTTTGACCGCTTCGGGCGCTCGCTCCGGGTCCACTCCACCGTAGATTCCCAGCGCTCCCGCGTCAGCGTAAGCGGAGACTCCGCTGCCGATTGCGTACGCCAGTCCGCGCTTCTCGCGAACTTCCTCGAACAGTCGACTGCTCATTCCTTCGCCAAGGGTCACTGAGAGCAGACGTAGCGCGAATCGATCTTCATCACTGGATCCAAATCCGTGGAGCCCCATCGCCATGTGCCCCTGCTCAGTGGGTCGATACTCTATGTTCAAAATTGGTCCACTGATCTTGTCTTCAACCGGGAACCATGGAACTGACTCACGGTCTGGCCATTCACCCAGCATGGTCGAGACTTTGTCGACGACGTCCTGATGGTCAACACCCCCCGCTACTGCGACTACGGTGTTTGTAGGCACGTACTGCGTGGCCATGTAACCCAACATGGCCTCACGGCTTACAGCGCCAACCGATGCCTCAGAGCCTGCGATGTCCCTGCCAAAAGCCTGATCCGGCCACAGCAGGCCGTCCAGGATGGTGTCCGCGCGCGAGCCGGGATCATCGTGCGACGCCCGAATCTCTTCATAAACCACGTTCTTTTCTTTTGCAATGTCCTCTTCACGGAAGAGTGGATCCTTCACCATGTCGGTGAGTACATCCATCGCCTCCACCCAACTCGTGCTGGGCACGCGGCACCAGTATCCGGTCATTTCACGGTCAGTGAAGGCATTGAGCACACCGCCGACACCTTCGATGACTTCACTGATCTCAGATGGCGTGGGGCGCTTGTTGGTTCCCTTAAATAGAAGGTGTTCAAAAAGGTGAGATGAGCCTGCAAGTTCATCGGTTTCATACCGAGAGCCAGCACCAAAAAGTAGGACGATGCTTACGGCGTTGGTGTGAGCGAGCGTGCTCGTCTGGATGCGGAGGCCGCTGTCCAGCGTGGTCAACTCGTGCTCCGGGGAACCTAATTTTTGTGTCGGCATGAACTCTCCAGGCAGGGAATGAGGACGCATGATCGCGCCCTACATAAGCCTATTGCGGGATAGGTGGTGGGTCAACGATTTGTTTCAGGTAGTCCTTGATGACTTTGGGATGACTCTGGGATGTCGCACACCACGTACTTGCCTATGAGATCGGCGATTTGACCGATCCTAAGAACAATTGCCTCAGCCACCGGTACCGTTTCCTATCTGAGCGCCGATAGAATCCCCTTGATGGAACAGCCCCCAATTCAGGAAGTAGATCAGCCGAACACCTACGCGCCCGGCTCAGATTCGCGCGCCGATTTAAGTACAGGCGGCATCCAGGAATTCGGCCGCCGGCATCAGGTGGCGATCGCTCTGTTCCTGATTCTGTCGCTCGCGCTGTCACTACGGTTGTATGGCATCAACTGGGATCAAGGCGGCCTGTTCCATCCAGACGAGCGCGCCATCCTCTTTAAGGTGAACGATCTCAGTTTTCCTGCAGTTAGCGATATTCCAGATCTTCTGGATGCAGAGAAGAGCACGCTAAATCCCAAATGGTTTAGCTACGGAAGTCTGCCGATCTACACGCTCAGGACCATTGCGTCGGTGGCTTCGCCGTTTACGGACTGGGACATATTTGACCTGCGATATGTAGGTCGCTCGATCTCCGCTGTCGCAGACACGGCTACGGTCGCGATGATTTTCCTGCTCGCCAGTACGTGGCTGACCAAACGGACAGCATTGCTGGCGTCGCTGCTTGTCGCGCTGTCTGTGATCAGCATTCAGCTCAGCCACTTCTTCACCGTGGACGTGTATCTCACCCTGTTTGGCACTTCCGCGGTCTACTTCATGTTGCGATACGCGCACTACGGGCATCTCAAACACGCCGCACTCGCTGGTGGGTTTGTCGGTCTGGCCATCGCGACTAAAGCGAGCGCTCTGGTATTGCTTGGGCCACTTGGATTCACGTTCTTACTGTTCGCTGTATCCCAGACGGGTGACCAGTTCGTACTGGTCAGAGACAAAACGGATTTTTACAGGCACCTGCAATGGGCCGCCATAGCACTGGCTGGTGCGATCGTCGCTTTGATCGGCGTGTTGATCATCACGCAGCCGTACATGTTTCTTGACTGGAGCACGTATCAGGAGAGCGTGACCAAAGAGAGCGAGATGGTGCGGCGCATCGTCGACTTCCCGTTCACACGCCAGTACATCGACACCCCAAAGTACCTCTACCAGTTCTGGCAACTTGGGACGTACGGCTTGGGGCCAGTCCTGGGCATGTTCAGTTGGGCAGCGTTGGCAGCGGGCGGTGTCTACGCACTTCGCACACGGCGTAAATTCGACCTGATCATCTTCTCGTACCTCGTGCCGTATCTACTGGTTACAGGCGGATTTGAGGTCAAGTTCCTGCGTTACATGCTCCCAATGGTGCCGTTTATGGCCCTGTACAGCGCACGATTGCTGGAGTGGGGAGCGATATGGATCCGGGAGTACAGGCCAAATCTTCGATTCGCGGTCCCAGCAGTCACAGCGATTCTGCTGATTGCGACCGTCCACTACGCGCTCTCATACGAGACGATCTACGCCAGCGACCATCCGGCGCAGAAGACGTCGCAATGGTTCAACGACAACGCACCACGTGGCTCCCTGGTCTTGAAGGAGCACTGGGAAGAAGGCATTCCGGGAATGCCGCAGTTCTTCAGGGAGGAGATGGAACTTTACAACCCTGACGTCGATTTTAAATTCACCCGAATCTCATCCCAGCTATCACGGGCCGACTACATCGTCTTCTACTCAAACCGGCTCTTTGCAACGCTGCCCAGACTCCCAGACCGATACCCCATCAGCACGGTCTTTTATGAGCGCCTCTTCAACGGCTCGCTTGGGTATGAGCTCGTTCACGACGATAGTTCAGTTCCATCGCTATTGGGCATCGCGTACGACGAAGATACATTCGGCCGGACAGATCTGGGCGAACCCGACGGATATGAGGCAATTGATTCCGCTATTGGCACGGTCAACTTCGGTTGGGCTGATGAGAGCTTCTACGTCTACGACCACCCAAAGACGTTGGTATTTGAGAACGTTGACCGTCTGGGTCAACAAGAACTTTTCCAGCGGATCAACGCGGGCACGCCGCAGCAAAGTGCGCCTATCGGTTTGCTGATTGCTGATGATGATCTGGAGCAACAGCGTTCCGGGGGCACGTTGTCCGATATCACGACGTTTGGCACAGGTACGGCGTGGATTTCATGGCTCGTTTGGCTTGTAGCAATCCAGATCATCGGATTCCTGGCACTTCCTCTGAGCCTCTTCCTCTTCAAGCCACTCGCCAGTCGCGGTTATCTACTCTCCAAGATTCTGGGGCTACTGATCGTCTCGTTCCTCGCCTGGTTCATGGCCAGTGTTGAAATACTCACATTCTCACGAGGCTCCGTGCTGGTATCGATGTTGATGCTCGCGGCAGTATCAGCGGCGATCGCGTGGCGGAACGCAGATGAGATGGTGGTGTGGTGGCGTGAAAACAGGCGACTAATCCTCATCATGGAAGCGCTGTTCCTGACGTCATTCATGGTCTTCCTGATCATTCGAGCTGCCAATCCAGACCTCTGGCACCCGTATCGCGGTGGCGAGAAACCGATGGACTTCGCCTATCTAAACGCGGTGACGCGATCCACCGTTATGCCGCCATTTGACCCGTGGTTCTCTGGCGGATATCTGAACTATTACTACTTCGGCCAATTCGTAGTGGCGTCGATGATTCGGCTCACCGGCGTTGCACCGAGTGTCGCCTACAACCTGGCTATCCCAATGCTGTTCGCGCTCACCGCGGGCGCGGTGTTCACCCTTGTCTACGCGCTGGCTGAAGGTTCACGCAAAGCCATGTACGGAGCGGCAACACTGGCACGTGGACCCATCATCGCTGGAGTGGTTGGCGTTGTGTTCATATTGATCGCGGGCAACCTTGATGGGCTTGTTCAGGTGGGAGAGGGATTCCGGCGGGTGCTGATCGACGGTGAGCCATTCGGCACGTTCGACTTCTGGCGCAGTTCGCGAATGTTCGCACCGGGTTCGCCGGGCAACGAGATCACAGAGTTCCCGTTCTTCACGTTCCTGTTTGCCGACCTGCATGCGCACCTGATCGCCATTCCGTTCACATTGCTGGCGCTGGCGCTGGCTGTATCGCTGTTCCTGAGAACGCAACTCAGCGGGACAACGTGGTTCGAGCACTGGGGAGGGGCGGTGGCGCTTGGGCTTGCGGTGGGTGCGCTGCGGATCATGAACGCGTGGGATTGGCCGGTGTATCTGGCGCTTGCAGGTGGAGCGGTAATCGTAGGGCATCTGCTCACGACGCATCAGCCACTTCGATGGCGAATAACGCACGGCGTAGCGATTGGCGTACTGACTCTAGCGGTCAGCCACTTCGCGTATCTGCCGTTCCATGTGAACTTCGAGCTCTTCAACGATGGCATTGAGCAAAGCTCCTGGCAGACACAGCTCTGGCGCTACTGGTACATCCACGCACCGTTCATGCTGCTCATCGTTGGCTACGTCGCGTGGCAGGGCAGGGTGGCGGTCACGGGGTTGCTGAAAGCGCTGGATGCACCTCCGGCCATAGCAGCGCTGTTTGGACTGCCAGTCATTGGCCTGTTGATCGCGATTGGATTCTCGGGATACTCGACTGTCGCATTTGCTGCCGGTCTGATCATTGCGTTGCTGATCATTGTTGTAGCGAGATTGGTCACTCCCGTTCCGGGCTATCGCTTCGAAATTATGGCTATCGCAATGGCAATTGCAGCGCTCGGCATTGGGGCCGGAGTTGATCTCATCACAGTGAAAGGGGACATTGCTCGTCTGAACACGGTGTTTAAGTTCTACCTGCAGGCGTGGATCCTGATGGGCCTCGCTTCCACCTACTTCGGTTGGAGACTCGCAGAAGCAGGCGCATTCTCAATACGGGACTTCAAACGCCTACCCAGGCAACAGCGAGGCATCGGAAAGCTGTCATTCGCGTTCGAAGACGTATCCAGACGGGTATGGATGGTGGGGGTAGCCGTGGTCGCCGTCGGCATCATGATCTACCCGGTCATGGGAACACAGGTGCGACTGCGCGACAGGTTCAACACCAGCGGAGTTGGCCTTGATGGCCTCGCCTACATGGAGACCGCAGTCCAGTACGAGAAGGATGAACCTATCCCGCTTGTTTATGACCTCGCGGCCATCAAGTGGCTACAACGCAGCGTGGAGGGCTCTCCCGTCATTGTGGAGGCCATCACCGATCTGTATCGCCTGGGTAATCGCATATCGATCAACACAGGGTTACCGTCGATCGTGGGATGGGACTGGCATCAGCGGCAGCAACGAGTGGGCTATGCCAACGCCGTTACCGCGCGTCGACTGGACGTTGACCGCATCTACAAAACCACTGAGCCGGATGAAGCAATACGCCTCATGCGCAAATACGATGCCCGATTCCTCATTCTTGGAGAACTGGAACGAGTCCAGTATCCCGAATCAGGCATCGCAAAGTTCGAGTCAATGAAAGAGTGGGACTTGTTCCCGGTCTACATCAACGAAAAGACCACGGTCTACGAGCTCCGAGATAGTCGGGCAGCGACTATTCTTCCGGAATAATCAGTCCGTAGTCACCATCATGGCGCTTGTAGACCACGTTCGCTTCGCCTGACTCCTTGTTGGTGAACATGTAGAAGCCGTGGCCCAGAAGATCCATCTGAGCGGCCGCTTCCTGCACGGTCAACCTGGTGACCTTGTGGCGCTTCTCTCGCACCAGCGCACCGTCTTCCAGAACTTCTGGCTCTGGATCTTCGACATCTGCAAGCTGAGCGATCACCTGCTCTTCCAGGTCGCTCAAACTGCCACCGCGGCGACCACGCTTCGTCTTGTAGCGCTTGATCTGGCGGTCCAGAACGTCCGTCACACGGTCAATCGCGGCGTGAATGGTCTCGCCTCTCTCCTCGCCTCTCAGTAGGGTGCCTTTGAGGTCAGCGGTTATCTCTGCAATAAATCTCTCATCCGGGCGACGAGTGTCCTCGTGTCTTACAACCAGCCTCGCAGGCACGGAAAACCGTAATCGCCGATCCAATCTAGCCAGTCGCTTGCGTGCGTACACGTCAACGCTGTCCGTCATGTCAAATCCTCTGGCGGTTATGGTCAGTTCCATGCGGTTTCTTCCCGGCGTCTCGCTGTTTTGGCGAAGTTAAAAATTGTCAACAACCATCACTTGCCGCTGCACTAACTCAATACTACGATGCCCGGACCAATTTCTGGACTAGATCACTTGAGAATATCGTGAATATTTCGGTAGCACCCGCGGTCGAGCTTGCGCTTGACCTTCTGTTCCCTGCTCACTGTGTGCATTGCGGTGCCAACGGCGAGTTGCTCTGTGAACTTTGCGTTCTCAGTCTCACGCCTTATCCAGACGCCTCCTGCTCGAAGTGTGGAGAGCTAACGCACGGCCCGGATCTATGCGACCGGTGTGCTGCTGATCCTCCAGCCATCACTCGTATGAGCGTTGGGTATCTCTTCGATGATATTGCGCGTGATGCGATACATGCCCTGAAGTATGACGACATCCGGGCGATTGCCCCACTGCTCGGAACGCTACTCAGCGAATACTTGATAGGCCTGCGAAGAACTCCAGACGTAATCATCCCGGTGCCTCTGCATTCGGGTCGTGCACGAGAGCGTGGGTTCAATCAGGCGGAGGCGCTGTCGACCAGGGTGGGCGAGTTGCTCAGTGTGCCAGTCAATACCGACATCCTCAGACGCACGATAAATATCCCACATCAAGCTGGTCTCAGACGCGAGAGTAGAGAACGAAACATCGTGGACGCATTCGAAGCACGCAAGCTTCCTGACGGGATGCACATCATGCTTATCGACGACGTTACAACCACCGGCAGCACTCTCGAAGAGTGCGCACGAACGCTCAAAGCCGCAGGTGCGGCGCGTGTGGATGCTGCTGTGTTCGCGAAGGAGGCGTAGTGAGTCCTGGGCGCTACAAAGCAATTCTGTTCGATCTCTACGGCACGCTGGCAGGCTTTGATCCGCCGCGTGAGCAGATTCAGATAACCGCGGGCCGGTTGCATGGCCTCGAACTGGATCCGAAGGGAATCCTTGACGGGTACGGCGAAGCAGATGACTTCATGGCCGCTCAGAATGCTGTCGCCCCAATGCGCAAAATGAATGTTGAAGAGCTTGCGGAGTTCTTTGCCGGGTATGAGCAGATCATCCTGCGTCACGGTGGGCATGAGGTTGAACTTGAGACGGCTGGTGAGGTCTGGGCGACTGTTCGGAAGCAGGAGTACGGGCTAACGCCGTTTGCTGAGACTATCCCGGTGTTGAGCCGATTGCGAGAGGCGGGCCGCACCGTGGGCGTGGTCTCGAATATGTCTGACACAGGCGACAAAATAGCCGCTCAGGTTGGCCTGACCGATCACGTGGACTTCCTGATTACGTCGCGAGACGCAGGCGCGAACAAACCCCATCCGCCGATATTTCTTCAGTCGTTGGAACGAGCCGGTTGTAACGCTGATGAAGCAATTCTTGTTGGGGATTCGATCGACTCAGATATCGAAGGCGCATTCGCCGTTGGAATCAAGCCAATACTGATTGACAGGGATCGCCGATACGGGAGCTACAAGACGCACCAGCGCATCACATCGCTGGATGAGTTGGAAGCGGTGATCGAAGGTCTGGAGAGTAGCTAATCGGCTGGAGCCAGTACGCCGGCCGCCTGGAACAGTTTCAACGCCTCTTCTCTGAACTCAACGATCTTCTCAAGCGTCCAGAAAAGCTCTTCCAGCCAATCTTCATCGTCGCGGTCTATTGTGATGCGTATCTGCATGTGACCGACATCTACGCCACGCCCCAGCGTCTTTCTGAGCGCTTCTCTGGCACCGCCCGTTGGATCAGCAAGGTTCAGCGTGAGTCTGGTTGGGCCGCTGGTGATGCTGACAACATTCGCCGCCTCGCACAGCACACGTGCACGCACCGTGGCCAGGAGCCACTCTGCCGGAACGGGCAGGGGGCCAAACCGGTCCTTTAACTCGTTCTCCATCTCATCGATCGTTTTCTCATTCTTGATCACCGCGATGCGCTGATACACGGTGAGGCGTTCGGTGAGGTCCTCTACGTAGCTGTCGGGCAGTTGCGCATCGACGCCCAGGTCGATGTTCACCATCGAGAACTCCGGCTGCTGAGATTCCTGCTCCTCGCCTGCCTCCCCGGCCTGCAGCGCAGCTACAGCCTGGGCCAGAAGCTTGGTGTAAAGATCAAAACCGATTGCTGCGATCTGACCACTCTGTTCCGCTCCCAAAATGTTGCCTGCACCACGGATCTCCAGGTCACGCATGGCGATCTGATATCCGGCGCCGAGTTCTGTGGCCATAGCGATAGTTTCGAGGCGTTGTTCGGCTGCTTCCGTTAAAGTGCGGCCCTTGTCGATCAAGAAGTAGGAGTATGCCCTGCGAGCGCCACGTCCAATTCGCCCCCTGAGCTGATAAAGCTGCGATAGTCCGAAGCGATCTGCTCGGTCGATAATCAGAGTGTTCGCATTGGGCAAATCAAGACCAGACTCGATGATAGTAGTACAAATCAGAACGTCAAATTGATGGCCTGAGAACTCGTTCATCACGGTCTCAAGTTCTCGCTCGTCCATCTGGCCATGGCCGATCCCAATGCGGGCCTCAGGAACGAGCTTCATGAGCTTTGCCGCAAAGTATTCGATGGTCTTCACCCGGTTGTGAACATAGAAAATTTGACCACCGCGATCCAACTCACGGAGGATCGCCTCGCGAACCAGCTCAGGGCTCTCTTCGGTGACGAACGTCTTGATTGGCAGGCGGTCTTCCGGGGGCGTCTCAATGGTGCTCATGTCACGCACGCCAGATAGCGATAGATAGAGCGTACGAGGGATCGGTGTGGCGCTCATGGCGATCACATCAACTTCATGTCGCATCCGCTTCATGCGCTCTTTATGCGAGACGCCAAAGCGATGCTCCTCGTCAATGATCACTAGGCCAAGCTCTTTGAACTGAACATCTCGCTGAAGCAGGCGATGCGTTCCAATGACGATATCGACGTCGCCCGATGCCAGCCCCCTCAGCGTCTTCTTCTGCTCCTCATCGGTCACCAGCCGGCTCAATGACGCCACGTTGACGGGGAATCCGCTCAGTCTCTCCTTGAACGTCAGGGTGTGTTGTTGGGCCAGTATCGTGGTGGGTACAAGAATGGCAACCTGCCTTCCGGCCTGGACCGTTTTGAAGGCAGCTCTCATTGCCACTTCAGTCTTTCCGTAACCCACATCTCCGCTCACCAGCCTGTCCATCGGCTTGCGAGACTCCATATCAGCCTTCACTTCGGCCAGCGCTCGAAGCTGGTCCGGAGTTTCCTCAAACTCGAATGAGGCCTCCATCTGATCTTGCCACGGCGTGTCATCACCGGTTGCGAACCCGCTGGAGACTTCTCGGGCAGCATAAAGTGCGATCAACTCGCCAGCCATCTGCTCTGTGAGCTTCTTCGCCCTAGCTTTGGCGCGCGTCCACTCCTGGGTACCCAGCCGAGTGAGGCGTGGCGGCGAATCACCGGAGCCGTGGTACGGCGAAAGTCGGTCAAGGTGCTCCATTGGCACGAAGAGCTTGTCACCCTCTGCGTACTCCAGAACCATGTACTCGCGCTTCGTTTCGCCTTCGATTTCTGTGGTGCCGGTGAAGCGGCCAATTCCATGCTCGATGTGAACCAGGAACACGCCCTCTTTTAAGTCTTGTAGTCGGGCAGCGCGACGAGCGCGGCGTTTGCGCACCGGCCGCTGCTCTCGGGTTACCCCGAATACTTCGGAGTCGGTCAAAATCATCAAACTTTCGTGGCCGCCGGGTTCGAAGATAAAACCGGTGCGCAGGTAGCCGGGAACTACAGTCACGCTGTCGTCTGCGGGTGTGGTGGACAGTCCATCAAAAGCCTTCGCCTCAATGCCACGATCTTCGGCAAGTTCTACTAGCCGCCCACCGTGGCGAGACAGGATGACGGTCGGAGTCTTTGTCCTCACCCGCTCACCAATCGCACCCCAGAGCAGATCTGGGGTAGCGCCGGTCGCCGGCGCCTGTTTGAACGGAAGCCGGGGAACGCCGCCTGGCATTTCTTCCGTTAGGCCCCACAGCGAGACCTTCAAGAGGCGCTTAGAGTCGTTGATCGCATCTGCTATCAGGCCCCAGTCGGTGTGAGCGTTGGGGAATGAGCGTGGGATTTCGCCCCGTTTCTCTTTCACTTCGCGCTGGCGTTCCAACCTGCCGTCAGAGGTCTTGGCGTTCTCTTCGCACTCAGACGGGCGCACAACGATCACCAGAGCGGACTCCGGAATATAGTCAAAAAACGATCCCGAGTTCACAAACCCTGAGTAGAGCTCGATGCCATCAATTCGGTCGTTCTCTTTTATCCTGCCCAGTTCTTCTACGATTCGGTCGCTAATCTCCGGTTCGACGCGACCAAAGTCGAGCGCCGAGATGAAGTCGTCAATCTCATCATCTGATGTGAGCGAAGGAAGGGTGTCGCGCGCTGGAATGATCTCAACGTTCTTCAGAATCTGCGTGGAACGCTGCGACTCCGGGTCGAATTCCCGGATGCTGTCGATCTCGTCACCAAAGAACTCGATGCGCACCGGTGTATCGAGCGATGGCGGGTAAACATCCAGGATTCCGCCTCTGCGGCTGGCTGAACCCGGTGCTTCCACGGCCGCCTTCATCTCGTATCCCATCGCGACCCAGCGGTCTACGAGAGCATCCATCGCAATTTCATCGCCGATGCTGAGCAGGTGCGTAGCGTCGGCGAAAGCTGCTGCCGGGGTCACCATCTGTGATGCTGCTGCGATTGACGTGACGATTAGAGGCGATTCTCCGGGGCGTCTGTTGTGGAGCGCGTCCAGTGCACGAATCCGTGCGTTCACGGCCTGGCTATCGGGAGAGATACGTTCGTAGGGGAGGATCTCAAGCTCGGAGAACTGGTACACCTCTGCGTCATCACCGACCCACGTGTAGATCTGGTCAGTCAGGCGCCGAGCCGAATCAGCGGCTGGTGCAATCACCACGACAGGTAGATCAATCGAACTCCACAGGCCCGCAATGGCGTAGGAAATCCCGGCTTCGATCGATGTGACTTCAACCGCGCCTTTTTTGGCGTTCATTGCGTTTCCGGCAACAACCTTGCCGCGCAACTCCGTAAATTCGGGTGATGATTCAAGGAGCGTTAGGAGTGGATTCAGCAATAAATCAGTACCTGCAAAAGTGCCCTGTAGAAACCGTAAGACGCGCGAAAGGGCCAGCGATTAGTTCGCTGCCCCGATATGTACGTCCAAAATCTTAGCATCATGAGCGCAGTTCAAAACCGGATCTGCACTACTAATTGGCCCCGGTCCATCGCCGATATAATCAATTAGCGACATCCCACCCCTAATCCGACGATTCCGTATCACCAAAATATGAGCAGCAGCACTTCGAGTTCAAATACCGCCGCTTCAGGTGCTTCTGGCCGCGCATGGCGCAGGGTGGTGGTTAAGGTCGGAACAAACCTGCTCACAGACGGCACGGAGCATCTGTCTACCCGATTTATCAGCGAGATCGTCCGGCAGGTCGCAGAGCTTCGGCAGCGCGGCGTTGAAGTAGTGATCGCTACCTCTGGCGCAGTTGCCGCTGGCAGAGAGCTTCTGAACGGGCAAGGGACTACTTTGCCAAAACGAGGAGTCGCAAATCGGCAGGTTCTCGCTGCACTGGGGCAGGCGTCTCTGATGAACCACTACGCCAATAGCTTTAGCGAAGCCGGAATTCTGGCAGGGCAGGCGTTAGTATCTCGCGTTGACCTCGAGAGCAGCCACGGCTACCTGAACGCCCGTAACGCGCTTCTAGGCCTCATCAACAGCAATGCCGTTCCGATAGTGAACGAGAACGATGTTGTTGCGGTGGAAGAGTTGGAAGGTGAGGTCTTTGGCGACAACGACAGACTTTCCGCCCGTATTGCGGACGTGGTTGACGCCGATACGCTGATCATCCTCAGCGATGTGGCGGGACTTTTTGAGCAGGATCCCCGCTCCAACCCCGGCGCAAAGCTGGTGACTGAGGTTGATGGGATCACCGATGAGATCAAGGCGATGTCAGGAGTTGCGATTGCAGCGCGCAGTCGTGGCGGCATGGCGACAAAGATCGAAGCCGCCGATATCGCGAACAACATTGGCATTGGAGTCATCATTGCGTCCGGCAATGAAAGTGACGTACTGCTGCGGCTCCAGTCTGGCGAGAGCATCGGAACATATTTCAAGCCGCAGTCCACTCATATTGAAGGCCGCAAACGCAGAATGCTGGCAGCCATCGGTGGCTCAGGTGATCAGCTAGTAGTGAATGACGGAGCCACAACGGCGCTGGTCGACAAAGGCAGCAGCCTGCTCCCTCCCGGCATCGTGGATGTTCACGGGACTTTTGAGCGGGGCGCGTTTGTGGCGATTGCCGATGGCGAAGGAG
>CAUZJA010000052.1:0-14113 GCA_963579925.1 Dehalococcoidia bacterium
GTTTGTTCCTTCTGGTGCCAGGCTTATTTCTAGCGATGCCCTTCCGCTTCCTCAACACAGCGTTCAATCGGAGACGGGCTTCAAGGCGGTGGGTACCGACACGTTCGAGGCAGGGTTTGTGGCTGGGGTAGCCTATTTTGGCGGTTTGAAAACCGTGCCAGCGCAAGAATCCTCGGTAATCGAGTTCATATATGACTTGCCGGAAACGGTGGTTGAATGGAACGATTCCGGCGCCACGTACGTTCTTGAGTTACAGGCGCAGGCAGGAACTGCCGGGCGTTCCACAGTGATCAGCGTGAACCTCCCGGCTGGCTACGAGTATGCTTCCAGCAATATCGCACCAAGCCTCGCGCTGGCAGGACAAGTCGAGTTCGAATTCAACCTGGTCCGAGACACAGTATTGCAACTTGAACTCACAAAGGTAGGCACGACCGGTTGATCGCCCGAAAGAACACCAGAACGACTAGAAAGACAAGATCAGGTTTGACACTGTGGCCGTGGATTCTCGGGGCTGTTGGCGCGGTCGTGATCGCGTGCGGTGGCGGAGGAGATGACCCGGCGCCATCGCCAGTCCCGACGCCCACTCCTGGACTACCGCAAGTTGCCGGTACTCTGCCTCCACCGTCTGTCACGCCATCGATTCATGTAGCTCAGCCAACGGTGCGGATCCCGCCGACACCAGCGGTAGCCGATGTCGTTGCAGTGACTCGCACGGAGTTCAATATTGTTGAGTTGTCTGTTCCCATCTGCAACACGTCATTGCAAGATGGGCTTCTTCCGGGATTTGGCACCGTTCCGGTCCCTACTCCCACTCCTTCTCCTACCCCCGTAGCGCCACCAACTCCGCGTTCGATTGATGCAGCCCATGCGGAGATTGAGCAGTATCTGGCCGCTGCGACAAATCTTTTGCGCGCATCACTTCTCTACGCTGAGGTGACGAATGAGGCGTGGCAGACTTCATCGGGGCTGGAAGATCGCGCTGCGCTCATCTTTGTTGAGGGGCGACGGTTGGCCGCTCTGTGCAACTCAGCGGCACTTACAGAGTTCCCGCCCGAAGTGGCAGTGGCAAACAATGCGATAAGTGAGTTTCTCCGTGAGCGGGTGTCATGGTCTGCAGCGTCGGCTAACTCCATCCGGGATCTTGGTATCTCATCAACGGGATTCCTGGAGACCCAGCGAGACAGTACCGGATCGCTGGGAAGTGATGCTGAGGACGCTCTTACCGCCGTGGCGGATGCTTTTGACGTAAACCTACCGCTGGATCCACGCGTGGAGCGCGTAGAGAGCGCTCGTGCTCGGATTGCGACTGTACGGCCCGATGATTGGTATCTCGTGCGTCTGGATTCCCAGATCGTGTTCACCGGCCCGGTTGAGTTGCAGGAGGAAGGAGTGGATGGCCTTGGCAGCGGTCGGGAGGGCTACGGTACTTCTATCCGGGCACGCCGAGTCAGGAACGCGCCAGATTGGAACCTCGAGAAGATGGATGCCCAGATCAGGCCGTTATTTGACCAGTTCGGCAGCCTGGTGGATTCGACAGGCGAAACTGTTGACGGGCATGTGGCTTCTCGCCACAGAATTCTGGATGAGGAGCGGGAGTGGCGGACGGACTTTGTGATTACCGTCGCCGGTGACTACAGCTTCATCTTTGAGCTGGGCTGTCCTCAGTCTTTTATTGAAGAATGCTCTTCAACATTGGATCTGGTGCTCGCCGGAGCAACGCTGACGCCCTGACCTGTGCTGGCCAACGCCCCTCAGAGTCTAGCCACCAAGGGCTGTGCGGGCATCTTCCAGGCGTTGATCCCACCTCGCCAGATGCGCTTCGCTCCAGTTCATCTGTTTCCAATGCTCAACAGCGGCCTCAATCGCCACCAGGTTTTGCTCAGCAAATGCCTGATTCACCAGCTCGTTGTTGGATTCAAAAACAAACGGGCCGATGTTGATGCCTGCTTCAACTTGCTTTCGAGCCAGAGCCATCAGTTCTATGTTTCGAGCGCCGTCATCGTCACTCGGTATATTCAAGGCGCCAGACCGGTAGTAGCGTGCGGCCGCTAGGCGAACCTTCATGTTTTCTGGCTCGTCTTCGAGCAGGGTGTTCAACTCAGGTTCAACGGTTGCAAAAATGGCGGCGCGGTCATTGGGATCGATGTTCGGAAGTTCGGAGGCGATCACATCCATGAACTGAGTTCTGCTGATTGATCCCAACTGACTGAAGACGTCAAGGTTTTCTACCACTTCTGTCGGCGTCCCTGGAATCAGCACTTTTTGCGCAGCACGCCATGGCTGGAGTTGCGTGAACATCAGGCTCAGGATTAGCACAGCAGTAATGGCAATCGGGCCTACCCACATCCGCAGTACTTCAGACCACGACTCAGTCCCAGGCATAGATGCCTGCGCCGATTCGCGCTCCCGTCGACGTCTGGCCGCTCTGGCTTCCCGTGAGGTCTCCCGGCGCTCTGCTGGAAGCGTGCTCCCACGCGGCGCGAGGAAATCTCCCGGCGTATGTTCTTTGGCCCTTGCGGCTACGCGCGATTCAGTAGCTCCGGCATAGGCCAGCATGATGATAAGCACGAGCATCGTGGAAGCGGTATCAAATAGAAATAGCAAATGGATAAAGAATCCAACTAACGCGCCAAACATCGCGAGATCAAGCCACTGAGACTCTTCTCGGGATCTAAATCGAGCATAGGCAAGCCATACCGCCCATATCCACATCGCCGCGTATGGAGCAAAGCCAACCAGTCCCGTCGTGGATAGGATTTCGACCGGGTCGTTGTGGGCAACGTCTAATTCAGGGAATGTATCAAGGAAGTCATCATCTTCAAGGCGGTTGTTCCATACGGTTGAGAAATTCTCAAATCCGTAGCCGGTGATTGGTCGATCTGCAAACGCTTGCAGTGCAGCTCGTGTGCCAACACCTCTGGAATGTAGTGCTCGGTCATCGCCCAGTGATCCAATATTCCGGAAAAGTAGTGGCGCTGCATCTTTAAGCTTGTCCACAGCGCCAGATGGCAATATCAGGATCACGATAATCATTATCGGAAGTGCAGCAGTTGCAATTCCGGCAATCCATCGCCAGGTCGGCTGCGAACCCCAGATGGCGTAAACAGCTCCTGCAGAACCCAGGCCTACCGCCAGGCCAAGCGTAGAGCCACGGGAACCAGACTCATAGAGGATGTAGAGGCCCGCAACAATAACCACCAGATAGAGCGCGGCAAGCGGGTATTTCAAGTCCTCAGCAATCCCCGGTGCTGTTGCTCTTGCTCCAGGTGCTCTACGGCCTCGTCGTCTTGGAGTTGCCGATTCTGGTGCCTCCCCTTTGGCCGCAGGCGTGGCTCGCCACATCTTGTCCATGAACAGGCCAAATCCGAGCATGGCTAAGGTCATGCCAAGTGAGCCAACGTACGTGGCGTTCCCAAGGCTGATTGTCAGTCGGCCAATCTCCTGACCTCGCAGCCAGCCGAACCACTGGTTCGGCCCGGCCCATGCCACTTCGTTTGCCTGGAGCAGACCCAGAAACGATATAAACAATCCAATGCTCAGGAACGATGTTAAATAGATGCGCCACTGTGGGGCACCTTTGATCATAGACATCAAGACCACCAGAGCTGCCCACCAGTGGACCAGGTCAAACGTCCCGGTCATGCGCTCGTAGTTGCTCCAAATGGAGCGCTGGAAGCTCACCCCGAAGATTGCCGAGACTACGGTTGCCAGGACAAACAGTCCCAGGAAAAGTGCCAGTTTGGACTGTGCTGGCCGGTACTCTGGCCGCCTCAGCATCAGGATCAACCAGAGGGCAAATGTGATCTCAATGACGGTCCGGCTAAACAGCGCCTTTCCAACGATAAAAGGGAATATCGTGGTGGGTGAAACGATTAGTGGTGTGAAGAGAAGGGCCATCAATCCAAAGCGAACGGTCCATATCAGTGCAAAATCCATCGCCGGATTATATTCTTTGCCAGCGGATGCGTCGCATTGTGTCAATCACAGGCTTCAGCCAATCTTTACGCGGTCCAGTGATTCGGTCGTTGAGGGATTTCGTTCTCGCAGGATGGCCAGGTAGTAAGAGACCATGTCGCCGAGCAGTGAACCCACCAGCATTCTGCCCAGTGTACTGGGGCCATCGATCTCCAGCAGGAGATTCTGAACATGGTTGGCTGACAGTTCGTCCAAAATTCGGTCAATATCTTCTGCGGCGAACTCATCGCACTCATCAGGCTTCAGCGCGACTACGTACGGCTGTGCAGGCCAGTTGGGTGCCTGGAAAATTCCCTGAACGGTATTGTGCTTCATCTCAGGGATCTGATCCCATTCCGCCCAGCAGTCAGCATTTTCATTGATCTGATTCTTCCAGCGAGCCGCCACTCCAAGCAATGGTCGCACCGTGGCGATCAACGGATAGTGACCATCAAGCTCCATCGCGATCTGTTTTGCCACGTTGTCATCTACCGGGATCTCAGGTGCAAGCTGGCTGGCCACATCTGACAGCTCACTTACCGCGGGAGGGATGTCACCTGAAATGCTGTGGGCGAGGCCAAGTTCTTGCAGTGCGCGGTAGAGCGTTATAAAGGTGAAGCCCAACGCCGCACGAGGCTCGTGATCCCACTCGATGTTGGCACAGAGGACACTGTTGCCTGCCGCCGCCGCACGAAGCCTGCCGGGGCCTGAGATGGCAATACTTGGAATGCCCAGCTCGCACGCCTGCTGAAAGGTTGTGTTCGTCTCAGCAGTGTTCCCGGACACGCTGACCGCCACCACCAGCGTATCGCGGCCAGCCCATGCGGGCAGTTCGTATTCGCGCCATGGAACCACTTCGATGCCATCGCGGTGATGGTCCGTCAGCCCGCGCGCAAGCTCTGCACCAATTCCTGATCCGCCCATGCCGACAACCAGCACCCGGCTGACATCTTTGACTGAGTCAGATTTACCGAAGACAGCACCTAATTCCCATCCAGCTTCCACCTGCGATGGTAGCGATAGAAATCGACCGCCGATGTTTGTCGGGTCGAGGGCGGCGTAGGTAGCAGGTATGTCCAGCCGGTGGGGGCCGGTTTCTAGAATCATGTTTGCATCGCCTGGTAATTTGCCTGAAAAATCTGAAAAAAAGGATGCCAAAGCTTGTTGGAGACCGGTATTCTGGAAGGGCTAGGGCGGACCATCGCTATGCTATAGTTGCCCATTCGGAAATCAAAGCTAAATTCGTATTCAAAAGTGCCTCGGACGGACGCTATTTAATGGCTTCAGACATTCAAGTTTTGGACAACGGTACTGTAACAAGCCCACAGGGGTTCAAAGCGGGTGCAGTTTACTCAGGCCTGAAAACCCCCGGCCCCGGCAAACTTGATCTGGGGATTTTGTTCTCTGATACACCAGCCCGAACCGCAGCAACTTTTAGCCAGAACAGCATCCTGTCACCTTCCGTCACGACCTCGCGCGGGAGCCTCAACGTCGGGCGCAACAAGCGGGCAGTCATAATCAACAGCGGTAATGCCAACTGCGCAGTTGGAGAGCCAGGCTTCAAGGACGCTCGCGAAGTGGTTTCGCTGGCAGCGAACCACATTGGAGTTGATACCTCAGAGGTTTTGGTCTGCTCAACTGGCGTGATTGGCGTCGAACTGCCGATGGGTCTCATTCGAGCACACGTTGATAAGATCGAATTGAGCGATGATGGCGGCCACGATCTGGTCAACGCAATTATTACTACGGACTCCCTCCTGAAGGAGAAGGCCGTCGCCATTGACGTAGGCGGCACCACCGTCACGATTGGCGGTATTTCCAAAGGTTCCGGGATGATCCACCCCAACATGGCAACCATGCTGGCGTTCATGAGCACCGACGCGGTAGTTGAGCAGGAATTTCTGTCCGCAACCCTTCAGGAAGCAGTGGACATCTCCTTCAACCTGGTAACCGTGGATACCGACCAGAGCACAAACGACACGTGCATCCTCATGGCAAACGGCGTAGCCGGAAACGCTGAGATCACCGCTGGTACACCAGAGGCGGAGCTATTCGCTGCGGCGGTCACGGATGTCGCGATTCATTTGGCACGAGAGATGGCGCGCGACGGTGAAGGTGCAACTAAACTCATCGACTCCACCGTTACCGGTGCGTACACCGTCGAAGATGCCCGAATGGCTGCTCGATCAATTGCAGCGTCTCCACTGGTGAAGACCGCCGTCTACGGTAGGGATCCAAACTGGGGTCGAATCCTGATGGCACTTGGCAAGACCAGCATCCCGTTGGATGAGTCCAAGATCCAAGTATTTATTAACGATATCCAGATTGTGGAAGGTGGCGCGGCCATCCCGTATCACGTTGAATCCGTGGTACAGGCTCTTGGTCGGTCCGAGGTGTATCTTCGTGTGGCCCTCAATGTTGGCGACGGAGATGCAACTGCCTGGGGATGCGATCTCACCGAGGAATACGTGGTGTTCAACTCCGCGTACACCACCTAGCCGCAACCGCACATCACTCCGACATAAGTTGATGCCTGCACTTAGCAATTCCGTTATTTCCGTTGGAAATAGGGAAGGCGCGCGGTAATGGCCAATCTCTACGCAGCCCCTCCCGGCTCAATCATCGTCGTCAAAGTAGGCGGCAGCACGCTCGGCGAGGGCGACAGCACCAGCCCTGACATCATCGAGTTGGCGAAGCGTGGCTTCCAGCCGGTCGTTGTTCACGGTGGTGGTGCTGTGATTTCTGAGTGGGTCAGAAAGCAAGGAATCCAACCGGAATTCGTACGGGGCCTGCGACGAACGGACACGCAAACTTTGAATGTGGCAGTGGCTGTACTGTGTGGTTTGGTGAATGCGCAAATCGTGGCTGAGCTAAATGCCTTGGGAGGCAAAGCCATGGGCCTCTCGGGAGTCTCTGGCAAGATGTTGCAGGCTGAAGTGCTGGATCCCGATCTTGGGTACGTTGGCAGGGTCGTTGGAGTGGATCGCTCAGCACTGGATGCGGCGCTTGAGAATGGCTTCATCCCAGTCGTGGCACCGACTGCCACAAATATTCGGGCAACCGGCTCAGAAGATGCCATCTTGAACATTAACGCTGATACTTCAGCCGGCCACATCGCCAGGGAATTGCGTGCGCATCAGATGATCTTCCAGACTGACGTCGCGGGAGTCCTGGATGCGATGAAGCGCCTGATCCCTCGCATGACCAAGGGACAGGGTAGTGATCTGATCGCGAGAGGGATTGCCGCTGGTGGAATGATTCCCAAGATTGAAGCGTGTATCGAAGCGCTCACAACGGCCCACTCAGGCCATATTATCGATGGCCGTACCGCAGGCGCCTTGATCGCCTGTGTTGAAGGCCAGGATGTTGGAACAAGGATTGTGTAGCCGGTCGCGACTATAATCGCGGTCCCAAGAATTAGTCGCCGTGAAGATGCGGCGGGAGGAGTTTGAGGCAATGACCAGTACGGCCGACTATAAGGCCCTTGAAGCGAAGTACTACATGCAGGTGGTTAATCGGCGCCCAATGGTGCTGGTGCGTGCAGAGGGCACTCGTGTGTGGGACAACGACGACAAGTCTTACCTCGACTTCACCGCGGGCTGGGCTGTCCTGAACATTGGCCACTCACACCCCGCAGTTGTTGAGGCTGTTCGAGAACAGGCAGGCCTGATCAATCAGATGTCGAACCTGTTCTACACAACGCCCCAGTTGAAGCTGGCACAGATTCTGGTGGACAACTCCTGCATGGACAGGGTTTTCTTCTGCAACTCTGGCGCTGAGGCCAACGAGGGGGTATCGAAGCTCGCTCGCAAGTGGGGCAAGACGAAGCTGAACGGCGCCCATCAGATCATCACCATGAACAACTCGTTCCACGGGCGAACATTCGGGATGATGGCTGCTACCGGGCAGGCGGCTTATCAGGAGAACTGGGTGCCGCTGATGCCGGGCTTCGTAAACGTTGATTTCAATGACATCGAAGCGATCAAGGCAGCCACAAGTGACCAGACTTGTGCCGTGATGGTTGAGCCTGTGCAGGGTGAAGGTGGAGTCAACGTTCCAGACGACGGCTACCTGAGACAGGTTCAGGACTGGTGCAACGCCAACAACCTGGTCTTCATTGTCGACGAGGTGCAGACCGGCATGGGCCGACTGGGTACGATGTTTGGCTATCAGAGCTACGACGTTGAGCCAGACGCTATGACGCTAGCAAAGGCGCTCGGTTCTGGTGCCCCGCTGGGTGCGTTCATGTGCAAAGAGGAATTCTCTGTGCTTGAGCCGGGTGACCATGGCTCCACATTTGGTGGCAACGCTCTGACGACAGCGTCCGGAGCTGCTGCTGCCGAGGTGATTGTTGAAGAGAACATTCCGGCTCAGGCAGCCAAAACTGGTGAGTACCTGACTGGCAAGTTGATTGCCCTCAAGGAGAAGTACGACTTCATCACTGACGTTCGCGGGCCCGGACTGCTGATCGGAATTGAGATGACCAGTGAGATTGCTCCTGCTGTTGTCACTGAAGTTGAGGCGAATGGCTTGCTGATGAACGCCATTCGGCCAACGATCCTCCGTCTGATGCCGCCATTGAACGTAAGCCGCGAAGAGATCGACGAAGCGGTCGATATTCTTGACGCAGCGTTGGGTAAGATCGGAAGCTAAGTTTTCAAGCTCACGTACGGATAAGTACAAAGAACAGGTCTGGCGATTGCCGGACCTGTTCTCGTTTAATCGCATCTCAAATCCGTATGGGTAACTTTCGAAATGAAGTACACGTAGTACGATTACACATGGAAACGTAGTGTGGTTGGGAAGATGAAACGTAAACCGGAGCCGTCAAAGAAGTCAGCGAACAGGAGCCTTGCCCTGTTTGGGATTGCAGTGTTTGTGAGCGTTGGGTTGATCGCGTTGCCCATCATCGTTGGAGTGATCTTGGCTGTGGCGTACCTGCCAGTTGGCGTCGCTATACTCATTCCAATCGCCTATATGACACGCCGTCGCTGGCAGCCCTGGGTCACCAGGCAAGCTGATCGATACCTTGCCACACCGGAACTCGATCGCATGCAGGCCAGGGTGGGTCGCACCCCGAGCGGTCGCACCAGAGCGACACAACCGATTGAGAAGTCGACTCGGTCTGGGTCATCTGATTAGCGTGATTTGAGAGACGCTGGTCGTCCCTGATCGGTCGCTAGCGCTGCTTAGAAGCCCGGATCACCTTTGCACGCCACCAGACGTGAGAGTGCGTTCCAGACCTCTTTGCCACTTCGCTCGTGGCGGTAGATTCCCTCTTCGTAGTGAATTATCCGGAAGTCGGAGAAGAGTCGCAGCAGTTCGTTGTGACCCAGTCGCCAATCATTCGTCGCCGGCCCCTGAACATCAAATGATGAGTCCATGTGCTGATCAAACACTACGAAGCCGTTGGGTGCCAACCACTCTTTGATCGACGGGATCAAGTTGCGATTCATGTAAAAGCAGCTAATGATCAGCTCGTAGGGAGCGTTCGGCACCGGATCAACGTCCAAATCGGCCTGATGCCAGTTCACGTTCACGCCGCGCTCTTTCGCCAGCTCAGCGCCAGCTTCCAGTGCAAACGGCGAGATATCCACTGCATCGACTTCCCAGCCGTTCTCGGCCAGATAGAGGGCATTGCGACCACGTCCTGATGGCAGATCAAGTGCCCGGCCAGCAGGGATACGGGAAATCCACGACTCCAGCAAGTCTGACGGCCACCCGCGACCTTCGTAGTTATCGGATGAGTAGCGCTTCTCCCATGCTTGATATTCTTCCTTGCTCACGGCCTGATTCTCCTTCCACCTAGGGTGTGCCACCAACGAAGTAACACTTCTGGTGTGGCGCTCAATTATATTCAGCTGTGGGCCGGCCGGGTGATGCAGGGCTACGCCGCTTCGTCGACCAGGTTCGACTCAAGAAATGAGCGCAGGTGAGGAAGAATTTGAGAAAGCCGGTCCATACACGTGAAGTGATCGGCGCCGGGAAGAGATAGAAACAGCGATCCGGGAGCCAGTCTCGCTGCCGCTGATGCCTGACCATGTAGAACGTCATCTGTTCCACAAAAGAACATCGAAGGAATAGGTAGCTGGGTCAGCGCCTCACCGATCCCAACATCCTTCATCCGCTTGGTCGCCTCAAGCATGGCGATCAGCGCTGGGCCCTCGTTAGCTAGTTCACGTGACCATCGTGGCTCGTGAATCATTCTGCCCAACCCGGCCTTGATCTGGGATACAAACATCTCGGGTCCGGCTCGCAACGCGTTGATCCAGCGATCAAACAGTTCGGCAGGCGGCTTCTCGAATCCGGTACCACCAACGGTCAGCGATAGCAGTCGCTCTGGCACATATTTTGTGAACCCAAGCGCGATTCTCCTGCCAATTCAATAGCCAACAACGTGGGCCGCTGTCACTTCAACATCATCCAGAACGGCGATCATATCTTCGACCAGGGCGGGAAGAACGTAAGCGGCGGGGGTATCAGGTTTGTCGCTGCTGCCGTGTCCGCGCAGATCAGGAACGATCACCTTGAACCGCTCGCTCAAAGGATAAACGTATCCTCCCTCAAGCCATGAGTAGAGCGAGCCAGAAACGTCGTGAAGCAGCAGCAGCGGTGGCCCCTCGCCCTCTACTTGGTAATTAATATTGAATGATTTGTTGTGTGCGGTCGGCATGTATTCGGAATGTCCCCCGCATCAATAGTGGCGGGGTTTACTCCGCTTTGCTTCTGCGTTGACGCGTGCCCACTGTGCGTGCATGCACCTGTATGACCTGCGCGAAACCTTCCGATGCCTCGTGATCAAACTGCGGTTCGGACTGGTCTTCTTCCGACGTGTCTTCCATGGAGGAGGCAGAAGTGAATAGCCCGTTTGGCATGGAATCGCGACCAATATCTGCAGATTCAAAGAATACGTTGCCGCGGTAGAGCCGTACGGCAACAGTGCCCGTCACAAGCTTTGTCAGCTCTGAAAGCGCGGCCAGAGACGCTCCCGTGGACTGATCCAGCCAGTAGCCCTCGTAGATCTGCTTGCTGAGCGAGCGAGAGATAGATTCGAACTGCTCCCGGGCTCGGCGGTCGAAGATGAACTGCGTCAGGAACTCATACGCAGTCCCCAGTAGTTCCATTGCTGGCGCTTCATAGATTCCGCGAGACTTCACGCCTACGAATCGGTTCTCAACAACGTGGAGACCGATGCCGACGCCGTGCTTGCCGCCAATCTGGTTAGCCTGCTCAAACATCCCAACCGTGTCTATCGGCTTCCCATTCAATTCCACCGGGTCACCAGCTTCGAACCGGATTGATACAGATTCCGGAGTATCCGGTGCATCCCAGGCCCAGTTACCCATGCCCGGCTCAACGAAAAATGGAGGGATGCTCACGTCCTCAAGATCGCCAGCTTCGTGGGTGAGTCCCAGGATGTTCGCGTCCGTTGAGTAGCGCGATTCGCGCGCTGGCCTGATCGGGAGATTGTTCTTCTCGCAGTAGTCGATCATCTCCACGCGCCCGGGGAACTCCTCCAGGAACTCAGGATCTCTCCATGGAGCGTAAACATCTGTGGTTGGATCCAGGAAGTTAGTCGCGAGCTGGAAACGCATCTGGTCGTTTCCTCGACCGGTTGCACCGTGGAACAGGACGGGCACGCCGTCGTCGCCCATCTTCTTCAGGATGATCTCTGTGGTGACAGGTCGAGCAATCCCAGTGGTGTTCCAGTAGCCGCCTTCGTACTTCGCCTGCGCCTGTATGACCTTGAGGCCCTCTTTGATCAGCGCCTCTTTGCCGGGAAGAATATGCGAGGCTTTCGCTCCACATGCCACCATTCGATCGGCGACAGCGTCCAGGTTCTCTTCGTCAGGCTGACCAAGATCGACTGTATATCCGTGAACCTCAAAACCTTTACGGGTCAGCCAGCTAGTGACGGTGCAACTATCCAGGCCGCCAGATACGGCTCCGCCAATCAGTGGACCCCGTGCTTCAAGGACTTCGTTAGCGTTCAATTTTATTGGCTCCGGGGTTCGCACCAGGTTGGTTCACAGTGCGTGGAATCGAGTTAATTCGTTCCTGAAAACGCTACTCGTGCGGAATGCGCGCGTCAACAAAGTGGGTGATAGCGGCCCGCGATGCGTACAATTTCTGTATGACTTCTAATCAGAACGACCCGGCTGCCA
This sequence comes from Dehalococcoidia bacterium, assembly GCA_963579925.1. Classification (GTDB taxonomy): domain Bacteria; phylum Chloroflexota; class Dehalococcoidia; order Lucifugimonadales; family Lucifugimonadaceae; genus UBA1151. Next base: position 12,120 of record CAUZJA010000052.1, read on the forward strand.
GTGCTCGGGGATCACAACTCGCATCGGATTTCACGGTGTCGCTGCACTACGATCGGCGGCTTTATCGGGAAGATATCGCGGGCTCGATTGCTCACGCTCGGATGCTGGCGCGTCAGGAGATCATCAGCGCCGGATCAGCCATTTCTATCGTTGAAGGCCTTCAGTCCATTGAGGCAGAAATCGCCGCGGGTGACTTTCCGTGGCGGGATGACCTCGAAGACATTCATATGAATATCGAGGCTCGACTGTTCGAGCTGATCGGCGATGTGGCGGGCAAGCTTCATACGGCGCGGTCACGAAATGATCAGGTTTCCACTGACACGCGTTTGTATGCCAAGAGCGCGGCGGTAGAACTTGTCGTCGCGGTTTGGGCGACGCAGAACGCGTTGCTTCAGCAAGCCGAAGCGCACGTTGAGACGGTGGTTCCCGGCTACACGCACATGCAGCGAGGACAGCCCGTGTCGCTGGCGCATCATCTGCTCGCATACTTCGAAATGCTGGATCGCGACGCCGAGAGGTTTGCCAACGCCGCCCACGCGGCAAGTGTTTCCACACTCGGCAGTGGGGCTATGGCCGGGGTTCCGTATCCGATAGATCGGCATTCAGTTGCGGAAGAACTGGGACTTGGCGGCATCACCGCCAACAGCATGGACGCCGTCTCAGACAGGGATTTTTCACTGGATTTGATCTACGCAGCGTCTGTCTGCATGCTGCATCTTTCACGGCTCGCGGAAGAGTTCATCATCTGGTCGACGGACGAGTTCGGATTCCTGAAGCTGGGTGACGGCTACACATCTGGCTCCAGCATCATGCCGCAGAAACGAAACCCTGACTTCGCCGAGCTGACGCGCGGAAAATCTGGGCGGGTAGTCGGCAACCTCATGGCTGCCATGACCACGCTGAAGGGGCTGCCGCTAACGTACAACCGGGACCTTCAGGAAGATAAAGAGGGTCTGTTCGATTCGGTGGACACTGCACTGATGGCGCTGGGCGTTGCCGAGGGGATGATTGAGTCCGCCACGTTTGACGTTGAGAAGATGAGGAACGCAGCTGAGTCTAGCTACGTGCTGGCGACGGACATCGCCGACTACCTGGTGGGCAAGGGAATGCCGTTCAGGCAGGCGCACGTCATTGTGTCCAACCTGTCGGAGCAGGCGGTCGGCAGCGGAAGATTCCTGCATGAGTTGTCGCTGGCTGAATATCAGGCCGCTTCCGACCTGTTTGATGAAGCTGTGTTCGATATTACGGTCGACTCTTCGATAGCCGCGAGAGACGTGGAAGGCGGAACGGCCTTCAACCGGGTGCGGGAGGCACTGGAAGTGGCAAAGCTCCGGATGTCCGCGGTGACCGATGACAGCTAATCACCCGATCAAGATCTCACCTTCTATCCTGTCTGCCGATTTCGGCCGGCTAGGTGAGCACGTGGCCGAAGCTGAGGCAGGCGGCGCTGACGAGATTCACTTCGACGTGATGGACGGGCAGTTCGTGCCGGGAATCACGTTTGGGTTTGTGGTGCTGGAAGCCGTACGCGCTGCAACAAGCCTGCCGATCGACGTTCACATGATGGTGAAAGAGCCGGCACGTTACGCCGCTGAGTACTCGGCTATTCTGAACCTGACAATGACCGCGCATGTTGAGTCGACGCCAGACATTGACGCGACGCTGAATGAGATCAAGGCGACTGGCATACGGCCAGCCATCACGCTCAACCCGGATACACCTCTGGAGGCCATCACCGAGGTGCTTGGCGACGTGAATCGGGTACTCGTGATGACAGTCGTGCCAGGCGCAGGCGGGCAGTCGTTCATGCACGAGATGCTGCCCAAGATCGAAGCGCTTGCGGCGATACGCGACTCATCGCACCCGAATCTGGAGATCGCCGTGGATGGCGGTATCAAAGTAGACACCGCGCCACTCGCGACCGGTGCAGGGGCGACCACCCTCATCTCCGGCTCCGGCATCTTCGGACACGCAGATGGCGTTCCTGCAGGCGT